>JAUMBL010000001.1:0-22866 GCA_032115775.1 Saprospiraceae bacterium
TTGCAATTTTTGTGAGTCGGGATGACTGGATTCGAACCAGCGACCTCGTCGTCCCGAACGACGCGCGCTACCGGGCTGCGCTACATCCCGAATTCCCGGTTACTCGGAGCCAGACACGGGATTTGAACCCGCGACCTGCTGATTACGAATCAGCTGCTCTACCGCTGAGCTAATCTGGCATTTGCTTTCAATTTGCTTTAGGCAACATTTTGCCGCTTGGAACAAATTGCGCTTTTCTTGTAAAGCGGGTGCAAAGATAAAATCATCTGATTAGATTTTGCAAGCACTGCGGTATTCTTTTTTTATCAAAAATTATTTGTACCTAATAAGCCAAACCCCGAAGGGGTGACATTATTCTAGCTCGGTGGATGTTTTGACATTAAAACCCCGAAGGGGTGACATTATTCTAGCTTTGCAGAACAGGTATTTTGGAATAAGGTCAGCGATTCGGGCTCGGGGCTAAATATTTTGATTGGGGCGTTATCGGAACAGTTCGACAAATCCTTTGAGGGCGGGTCTGTCCGGCGCTGATTTAAAGATATAGAAGTAGGTAGCGTCCGGAAGATCTTTTCCATCTTCGCCATTCAGGGTGCCGCGCCAGACGCGGAGCGGGTCATTGCTATAGGGCGCGGCTTCGAATACCTGGTCGCCCCACTGGTTATAAATAATCAGCGAATTGTTGGGGTAGAGTTCCGTATCGAGGCAGGGGATTTCGAGATAGTCGTTGATCCCATCCCCGTTGGGGGTAATAATATTGGGGATATAGGTGCAATCCACTTCGCGGATCGTGATGATCACCTTGGCGGCGTCGCAGAGATCCGGGCAGGCTTCCGAGCAGAGTTTGTAGTAGAACTCCGCCTTGCCGTTTCGGGTTCCGGCTTGGTATTCGAAGAGGCCGTTTCCGAGTTCGGTCAGACCTGCCAGGTCGGTTTCCAGCGTCACGATGAAGTCGTCGCTTTCGTAGATATCATTCAACAGGACATTCATATCTTCGAGCAGGCCGCCCGGCTCGATCTCGAAGTCCGGATCATCGGTAGCGATAGGAACCATGCCGATGCGCACGCGCGCGGAGTCTAGGGGGGTGAGGCAGCCGTTCAGATTGGCGAAGACGGTGTAATAGCCCGTTTGGTTGATTTTCAAGTCCGTGATCAGCAGCGTACTGCTGTTGGGATAGGGCGCTTGCGGGCCGTTCCAGGTATAGATTGCCCCGGGGAATATCGGCGCGGACAGGGTGATGTCGTCACCCGGACAGCCGATTGCATCGCTGACAACCGGGTTGAGGGGTTCCAGGGCTTTTATTTGCACCGTGATCGTACACAAGGCAGTATTTCCGGCATCGTCTTTTGCCTGATAGACGATGGTATGATTGCCCACGCTAAATACCGCGCCGCTGAGCAGATCGCTGAGTTGCTGCAGTTGCGGCGGATCGCAGTTATCCGTGGCGGTCGGCGGGAAAAAGCGCAGTTTCACGCCATCGCAGGAGGATACAGTATCTGCGCCCACTACGAACTGATCGGGATCGCTGAGGATCGCGCCGGAGACGTCGAGCACGATCGGAGAGCCTGGGCAGTCAATGACCGGCGCGCTGCTTTCCGTGACCGTGATGGTGAAACTTACCTGGGCGGAATTATTCAGGGTATCCGTCAGGGTGTACACCACGGTGGTGACGCCGATGTCGAAGGTATCGCCGGGTTCGTAATTGGAGATCAGTTGGATCGGGCCGCAAACGCCGACGGGAACCGGAGGCGTCCAGGTAGCCACGGCCGAGCAGGCAATAAAGGTTTGATCGGGCGGCGTATTGGCCAGACCCAGCGGCGGGCCGACCACCGTGACTTTAAAGACGCAGGTATCCTGGTTACCGCTCGGATCCTCCACGAAAATCCGGACGGTCGTGAAGCCGACCGGAAAATCAAATCCGGAGGCCGGGATGGCGAAGATCGTCGGGCTGGGGTCGCAATTATCCGTCGCGGTGGGCAGGTTAAAATTGATAACGATACTGCACACATCACCCGAATTGACCAGGGTGTCCTGCGGGCAGCCGGAGAACGTCGGCGGTACAATATCCACCACGGTGACGTTGAAGCTACAGGTGGACGTATTACCGCCCCAAGCGTCTGTAGCGGTATAAATTACCGTAGTTGTTCCTTCCTGGAAGACCGTTCCGGGTTGAATATTAGCAGATAACTGCGCCAGTTCACAGTTGTCGGTTGCGGTAGGCGGCGTCCAATTTGCGATCGCCGTACAGCTGTCGGTGGTGAGGGTGATATCCGGCGGACAAGGGGAGAGTACGGGATTAATCGTCTCCTCGACCGTCACGCGGAAGCTGCACGTCATTACGTTGCCGGTACTATCCGTGGCGGTATAGACGATATTGGTGATACCGGTTGGCAGCACGCTGCCCGGCGGGATATTCGGCTGCGGAACGATCGGGTAGGCGTCGCACAGATCGGTGACCGTGGGGGGCGTCCAGTCGGCAACGGCATTGCAGTTGGCGTCCGGCGATACGAAGGTCAGGTCGGCCGGGCAGTTGGACAGCACCGGTTTGGTGGTATCGGCCACCATAATTTTAAAAGAGCACCGTACCGAATTACCACTGTCGTCCTTTGCTTCGAACACCACGATGGTCGTGCCGATCGGGAATGCCGCGCCGGAACTTGCGTTTGCAGAAATCTGCAACGTAGGCGCGCAGTTATCCGTAGCAACCGCCTGGTCGAAGGGGATAATAGCCGTACACGTTGCCGCGTCGGCAAACGCGCTAATATCCGCCGGGCACTGAATCGTTGGCGCCAGGGTATCCTGCACTTGAAGCACCTGCTCCACGGGCGTCACATTACCGCAGTTGTCTTTCGCCTGCCAGCGGCGCAAGAGCGTAAAGGTATTGGCGCTGCTGCTGCTCATGATCGTTTCACCCAGGTAGGTAATATCCACGGCGGCCGTGCAGTTGTCGGTAGCGGTAGGAGAACCGGCGACGGGGATATTGTCGCAATCCACAGTGACATCGGCCGGGACGAAGGTGAATATCGGTTTGGTGGTGTCTTGCACCGTGATAATTTGCGCGGTAATCCGGACGTTGCCGCAGTTATCGGTAGCCGACCAAGTTCGGCGCAAGATATAGTTATCCGGGCAGGAGCCGGTGGTGCGCGTCTCGCCGACAAAAATGATCGTCACCTGGTCGTCGCAGTTATCTGTAGCGGCGGGCGTTCCCACGCCTGGAACCGATTCACAGTTCACGGTCGCATCAGGCAGCGTGATCGTGAAAACCGGCGCTTCCGTATCGCGCACCGTAATTTCCTGCTGAGTTGTCGTGATATTCCCGCAATTATCCTCTGCGTTCCATTTTCTGATCAGCAGGTAAGAATCCGGGCAGGCGCCGTCTACGCGCGTTTCGCTGTCGAAGGTCACGGTGACGTCCGTGTCGCAGTTGTCCGTTGCCTGGAGCGTGGGGGTGGGCGGCACCGCATTGCAGCTGACCGTGACGTCGGACGGGGCGTTGGTGAAGGCCGGCGAGACGATATCTTCGACGGTGATTATTTGCTGGGCTGCGATCATATTGCCGCATTCATCGGTGGCCATCCACACACGGCGCAGCGTGTAGGCGTCCGGGCAAGCGCCGTCCACGCGCTGTTCGCCTGTATATTGTACCGGGAGGTTCGCGCTGCAATTATCCGTCACCAGGGGCGTGCCGGGGGGCGGCACATCGTCGCAGCTGACGGTGACGTCTGCCGGTACAAAGGTGAATTGGGGCAGGCTGATATCCTCCACCGAAATAATCTGTTGGGCGTTTGTGCCGTTTCCGCAATTGTCCTTGACCGACCAGCGGCGGACGAGCGTAAACGAATTCGCGCAGGGGCCGTCCACGCGTTCCTCCCCGTCAAAGATCACCGTCGGCGCCGTGGAGCAGTTATCTGTTGCCGTTGGCGTTTCTACCGGCGGAATCGACTCGCAATTGACGGTGACATCGGCAGGCACAAAAGTGAATGCCGGAGAGATGTTATCAATGACTGTGATGCTTTGGGTTGCGCTGACCGTATTGCCGCAATCGTCGCTGATCGTCCAGGTTCTGGTGATGACGTAATTTTCTGGGCAGTTGCCGAGTGAGATCGTTTGGCCGTTATAGGTCACAGGCGCCAGCGGGGCGCAGTTATCGGTACCTTCCGGCGTTCCGACCGGCGGGAGGGCGTTGCAGTTTACGGTGACGTTTGCGGGTACGAACGTGAACACGGGTTTGGTATCATCCACCACCGTAATGGATTGTTCTGCGGTTTGAACATTGCCGCATACATCCGTGGCCGTCCAGCGGCGGACCAAGTTATAGGTATCTGGGCAGGGGCCGTTGGTACGCGTTTCGCCGTCGTACTCGAGGGCGACGGCGCCCGCGCAGTTGTCGGCCACTACGGGCGTTTCGAGCGATGGGACGGATTCGCAGCTGACGGTGACGTCGGCAGGCAGGAACGTGAATTCCGGTTTGGTAACATCCTGCACCGAGATGAATTGTTCGGCGAGGGTGAAATTGCCGCATTCGTCCGAGATCGTCCATGCGCGGCGCAGCAAATACGTATTCGGGCAAGCGCCATTGGTGCGCGTTTCGCCGTCGAAGCTGATGATGACATCGGCTGCGCAGTTATCCGTTGCCTGCGGCGTTCCGACCGGCGGGACGGCGTCACAGTTTACGGTAAGATCGGGCGGAACGAGGGTCAAGGCCGGCGGGGTCTGATCGCGCACGGTGATCGTTTGATTTGCCGAGCGGGTATTGCCGCAGTTATCGGTGGCGATCCATTGACGAATCAGCGTGTAATTGTGTGTGCAGGGGCCGTCAATTCGAGTTTCCGAGTTAAAAACAATCGTTGGCGCGGCATCGCAGTTGTCCGTTGCGGTGGGCGCTCCAAGACCCGGGACATTATCGCACTCGGTGGTGATATTGGCCGGAATAAAGTTGAAGACCGGCGCTTGCAAGTCTTGCACCGTGATCCGTTGGGTGGCGATAGCGCTGTTTCCGCAGTTGTCGGTAGCGCTCCAGGTGCGGAGCAGCGTGTAGGAATCCGAGCAAGCGCCGTCGGTGCGGACTTCGCCCAGGTAAGCGATCGCGACATCGGCGTCGCAGAGGTCGGTTGCGGTGGGCGTTCCCGGTGCGGGCACGGCTTCGCAGGACACTGTTGCAGTGCCGGGGACGAAATTGAACGCAGGCGGGGTGACATCCCGCACCGTGATCACTTGTTCTGCCGTCTGGATGTTACCGCATTCATCGGTGGCCGACCAGCGGCGGCGCAGCGTGTAGGTATCGGCGCAAGGGCCGTCGGTGCGGGTTTCCCCGGCATAGATTACCGGGACGCTCAGCGTGCAATTATCTGCTGCGATTGCGGTTTCGAGTGGCGGGATCGCATTGCAGTTTACCGTAATATCGCTGGGTACGAAGAGGAAAACCGGTTCGGTGTCATCCGTTACTTCAATAATTTGCTGCGCCGTTTTGGTATTTCCGCAATTATCCGTCGCCGTCCACTCCCGCCGCAGCGTGTAGGTATTTGGGCAGGGGCCGTTGATGCGCGTTTGGCCATTATACGCGATGGCGACATTGACTGCGCAGTTATCGGTAGCGGTGGGAACGCCGGGCGCCGGCACATTGACGCAGTTTACGGAAATATTTTGCGGGACGAAGGTAAACTGCGGAGGGATTTGATCGAGTACCACGATCGTTTGGGTAGTGCGCGCGGCGTTGCCGCAATTATCGGTGGCCGTCCACTCCCGTTTCAGCGTGTAGCTGTCCTGGCAGATGCTGTTGATCCGGGTTTGTCCGTTATAAAACAGGTTGGGGGTTGTATCGCAATTATCCTGTACAGTGGGCGTGCCCAGTAGCGGAATCGCGGTGCAGTCCACCGTCACATCGGCCGGCGTAAAGGTAAAGATCGGTTTAGTGGTATCTTGGACGGTCAGGACTTGTTCTGCGGTGGCGGAATTGCCGCAGTTATCGGTGGCGATCCACTGCCGTTGGAGCGTATAGCTGTCCGGGCAGGAGCCGTCGGTGCGGACTTCGTTGAAGAATTGTACCGTTACGGTGGCATCGCAATTATCGGAGGCGGTCGGCGTGCCGCTGGAGATTACAGCGTCACAGTTGACGGTGATATTATTGGGTACGAATAGCAGTTGCGGCGGTTTCGTATCGCGCACTGTAACGACCTGCGTGGCGGTTCGGGTATTTCCGCAGTTATCCGAGGCGGTCCACTGGCGGATCAGGGCGTAATTTTCTGCGCAGGAGCCGTTGATCCGCGTTTCGCCGTTGTACTGGATACTGACGTCTGCGTCGCAGTTATCACTTGCTGCGGGCGCACCCGGCGTCGGGACGGATTCGCAATCTACCGTTGTATTAGGCGGCACAAAAGTGAATACCGGTTGGGTGAGATCTGCTACCGAGAGGAGTTGCGTGGCGGTGGCTGTGTTGCCGCAGTTATCGGTAGCCGTCCATTCCCGCCGCAGTGTGAATTGGTTATCGCAGGCGCCGGGGATCCGCGTTTCGCCGGCGAAGGCGACGGACACGTCCGTATCGCAGTTATCTGCCGCCACGGGCGTTCCGGGGATCGGGATCGCATCGCAGCTGACCGTTGTATTTTGTGGGACGAAAGAGAATCCCGGCGGGGTGATATCCCAAACTTTGATTTGTTGTATGGCGGTGGCGGTATTTCCACAGGCGTCCACGGCGGTCCATTGGCGTTGCAGGGTGTAATTATCGTTACAGGAGCCATTGATCCGGGTTTCGCCGTTGTAGGTGATGTTGACGCTGCCGCCGCAGTTATCGGAGGCGCTGGGCGTTCCGAGGGGCGGGATGGCCTGGCAATTGACGGTGAGATTTGCGGGCACGCTGGTAAAGGCAGGCGGCGTGCCATCGGCCACCCGGATTTGTTGCGTCACCAGGATGCTGTTGCCGAACGCGTCTGTAACGCGGTAGCGGCGTTCTACCACGAGCGTATCACCGATGCAACCGCCGCCGCTGAGGATATTATCGGCGACGAACACGACCGTCGGCGTGCCGCAGTTGTCCGCTTCGTCCGTCACGGCTGCAGGATCCGGCGATGGGATAGCGGATTGGCATTGAATGCCGGCGAGTGTGGCCGGATTGGAGGCGGTGGGCAATTGGAGGTCAGAGACCGTCACGACGAAGCTGCAGGTGGACTTATTCAGTCCGTCGTCTGCCGTATAGAACACGGTAGTGACCCCGCTGGAAAACGGAATCGTATCCGATAGTTGCCCGGCGCCGCTGCTGTTGGTTGCGCCGGTCAATTGGTAGAAAAGTCCTGCGGTGGGGCAGTTGTCGCTAAACACCGCATTGATTCCGCTCACGCGGGTGGCGCACAGACCGGGATCGGCGACATCGGTTGCGTTGGGCGGGCAGGTGATTGAGGGCGGCGTCAGATCCACAATGGCGACCGTCACGCTGCGCACGCCCGTACAGCCGAAGCGGTCTGTCACCGTCACGGAGTAGGTACCTGCGACTAGGTTGCTTAGATCCTGCGTGGTATCGCTATTCGACCACAGGTATTTGTACGGCGCCGTACCGCCGCTGACGCTGAGGTCAATCGTGCCGGTAGGTACATTTTGACAGGGTACGGTATTGGCGGTCGCAGTCAGATTGATGACAGCGTTTACCGTAACCTTCGTACTGCCGGCGCAGGTCAGTACATAAGGATCGCCGATATAAGGGACGAAGACGCCGGAGATATTGACGCTGTAAGTAGTTGTCACCTGCGGTTTAATGACATAGGGGCCGGGTTCAGTTCCCAGGTTGGGATTCCACAGATATTGATAGTTCAGCGAACCGCTACCGGAAACGCTGATCTGGGCGCTATCTCCCGGGGCGCACAATACCCCGTCGTTCGGATTTCCCGAATTATCTACCACATTCATGTACGCCGTACAACAGATACCGACCACGTCTATACAGCCGGCCAGGTTGACGTCCGTAAACGCATGCGGCGCACCGATGCCGCTGCAACTGGCCTTGACCTCCGTATCAAAAAGCAGGCGGCGCGCAGAATTGCAGTCAGACTGGCCGATAATCGCCGGACGTAAAATCCCCCCGTTGATGAGCACTAACCGCGCGGCGAATCCCAGTTTGAAATTCGTATTGCCATTCCAAGCGATCACGCCGCCATCTACGATCAAAAGCCCTTGGAACGGAACCCCGCCCAAAATAGGTTCGTAACTCTGGTCAATGGAAAAGGAATCCCGGATGATGATCGTGTCCGTTCCGACCGGACAAGAGTTAAACGGTAGGTCGGACGCCCGGATCACCGAGTTAAAAACACAGGTTTGCGCCTGCATTTGCGCAGGACTGCCGGCAAGAAACCAGCAGGCTGCGAGGATGGTCAAGCCAAGTCCGCGAAAAGTAAATGTGGAGAGAATACGGTTGGGATGGAAGATGGTAATCACGCTGCGTTGCATAAAATTACTTATTGGCGTTCAGGTTATAAGGAGCAGAGCAGGAATGTGTTACAAGATCGCTACAAACAGGAGAAACGAATTAAATCGGGCTTTCGTATTCTTTGCTGCCGATACAATGCATTCATTTCAAGGGATAAGAATTAACTTTTTTTGAATAATTCCGCCCGCAGATTACGGATCGGGAAGTACAAATAATGCGCGAAGAGAGATTGTACAAAAGCGTCAAATAAACCCTAAAGGTAAAAACCTTGGATCATATTTCCAAAATTATGCCAAAAAAGGCGCTCGTTTTACGTTTTAACGACATTTTAAGATAAAGTGTACGACCAGGTTGATTTTTCCGGGCGCGCCTGATATAAAAAGGAATCTGTTTGTCGCCGGCGCGACGCGATTTTTGCAGGCCGCAGCCGCGCTACAGTCAAAAAAACTGCAAAGTATGGCGGGGAATGGAA
The DNA here is from genome assembly GCA_032115775.1 of Saprospiraceae bacterium. Lineage (GTDB taxonomy): Bacteria > Bacteroidota > Bacteroidia > Chitinophagales > Saprospiraceae > M3007. Next base: position 8,883 of record JAUMBL010000001.1, read on the forward strand.
CTTTGGAAGCCAAACAGCGACTCGTTGTTCATGAGCGCGAAACACGCGAAATGCAGGCGCTAAGCAAGAAATACGGGCGCAAATCGCTCCTTTATCTGTAAAATGGGCGCGACTAGCAGGTTTTTAAAAATCCGTGTACTATCCATCCCCTTATGCTGATTTTTTCAATTGAAAAACAGGAGAGCATGTTTTTAGCAAAAAAAGCGTCTAAATCAATGACTTAGACGCTTTCAGACTTTTAAAAACAGTCAATGGGCGGAGAAGGAGGGATTCGAACCCCCGGTACCCGTGAGGGTACACTTGATTTCGAGTCAAGCCCATTCAACCACTCTGGCACTTCTCCCGATTTTGACGCATTTATTCTGCGGAGAGGGCGGGATTCGAACCCGCGATACACTTTTGGCGTATACGCACTTTCCAGGCGCGCTCCTTCAACCACTCGGACACCTCTCCTATTTTCGCTGTATGCAAATTTAGTCCGTTAAAAAACCAAGTTTCAACCTACACTAAACGCATTTTTTTAAAGCGGGTGCAAAGATAGTTTTGTATTTTGAATTAAACAAGTTGTAAAGGCCGTGTTTTTTTACAGAGATTTTTTTTACCTTTGTTCATGCTTATTCGAAGCAAAATGGCAATCAAAACACCTCCTTATCGCCGTTTGACGCATTTTTTTGTCCTGCTGCTGCTGGGCGCCGTGCTCGCCGCGCTTTTCCCACCCGAAACAGCCTGGGTCGCGTGGTGGAACGGACCGGCCGCCTGGGTCGCATTTTTTTTAACGATGCTCGGGCTTGCGCTTTTTATCTTTGGCCGCATCCGAGCGACGTTCGTCTGCCTCAGCTACGCCGCCGCAATCAGTTACTGGTTGTGCGAAACCGGCCGCGGCGAACAGTTCCCCCATTTCCAAACGCTTTTTTTCTGGTAATTACCCGCGTCAAACGATGAGCATTCGCCGCCGACTATTCAGCTTTAAATTTGCCTTCCGGGGGCTTTATGATCTCTTCCGTACGCAACCCAACGCGCGCATACACCTGGCCGCCCTCGCAACCGTGCTGTGGGCCGGCTGGTACTGGGCCATCGCACCGCTGGAATGGACGGCCGTCGTGCTGTGTTTCATGGCGGTCGTCAGCCTTGAAGCAGTCAATACCGCCCTGGAATACCTGACGGATCTCGTATCGCCGCAGCAACACCCGCTGGCGGGAAAAGCAAAAGACGCCGCCGCCGCCGCCGTGCTCTGGGCCGCTCTCGGATCGGCCGTGGTAGCCGGATTGATTTTTATTCCGAAAATATGCGCTTTTTGATGCGGTTCGCCCGGAAAGCGATTTCGCAGCAAACGGTATCTTTGTTTTTACCTCCCATTCAATCCGTGAATTCCGTACGTCTAAGTTTTTTAGCCGGCGTATTTCGCCGCCTCCGGCGGCGAAATAAGATGGTGAATGGTTGTCTTTTCTTGATTTTTTTAGGAAAAATCAAGAAAAGACAACCATTCGAAATGTTATTTTTCGTCGAAAAGACTGAAGGGGCTTTTTACACACCCCCCAAGCGCTTACATAATCCAACCACTGATTTTTTCACCTAATTTTATCTCAATTATGCGATTCCTGAACATTTTAATCCTCATTTTGCTCACGACGGGCGCGCTGAGAAGCCAAATCGTCGCCTGTGATATCTTCGATCTCACCGTAAACATCGGCAATTGCACCTCGGACAGCACGTTCAAACTCGGCCTCGACTTCCAGGTCGCTAATCCGACCAGCGATTCGTTCGAGTTGTGGACGATCAACAACCAGTACCTCGGCGCGTACGCGCTGGCCGATCTGCCGGTCAGTATCGCCCAATTCCCCACCGGAAATAACGGTACGGGCTTTGTACGGGTCTGTATCCAGGGAAATCCCAATTGCTGCGAAATTAAACAGTTCCTAACGCCCGATTGCAGCCCTTCGCCGGTCTGCGAAATTCAAAACCTCGCAGTGGCAGCCGGCCCTTGCAACGCCGACGGCACGTTCCCGATCTCCATCCAGTTCAATGCCCAAAACGCCACCGGGACGGAATTCGAACTGTGGACGGGCGCCGGCCAGTATCTCGGCGCTTTCCCGCTCAACCAACTGCCGCTCACGATTCCAAATTATTCCGGAAACGGCGCCAACACGGACAACCTGAAGGTCTGTATCAAGGATAACCCCGACTGCTGCGCATCCACAGTCTTCGATACGCCCGGCTGTACGCCGACAACGCCCAACGACTCCTGCAAAATCCGAAATCTGCGCGTGCGCGCACTCGACTGTACGACCGACAACCACTACGCACTCTGGCTCAATTTTTCGGCGCCCAATACCACGCAGACGACTTTTTCGGTCTTTAATGCCGCCGGACAAGCGCTCGGCCAGTTCCCAATCAACCAATTGCCGCTGGTAATCCCCAACTTCCCCTGGAACGGCCAAAGTACGGACGCCGTGACGATCTGCCTGGGCACGCCGACAACCCCAGACGCGTGCTGCCGAACCCGCGAATTCAACGCGCCCGCTTGTGTCGGCGCCGATTGCGCTATCCAAGAACTCAAAGCCGCTCCGGGCGCCTGTACGTCCGACTCCACCTATAAATTGTCTATCCGCTTCGCCGCGCCCACCGCAGACTCCTTCGAACTGTTCGCCGAAAACGGGATATTCCTCGGCGTCTTCGGCGTCAATCAACTGCCCCTGGTAATTGATTCGTTCCCCGGCAGCGGCGAGGATATTGACTACCTGAAGGTTTGTATCCAGGATTCCACCGGCCATTGCTGCCGCATCCTGGAGTTTAACGCGCCGCGCTGCCGGCCGGACGATTGCGGGGTCTTCAATTACCGCGTCGAAACCGGTACTTGCGCCGCCGACGGCACGTACCAATTGTCGCTTTCCTTTGAAAATGGGGGCAATCCGCCGATTGATTCGTTCGCGGTGTATTCCGCAACAGACTCGCTGCTCGGTTACTTCAGTCCGACGAATCTGCCGCTGAGTATTCCCAATTACCCCTGGAATGGCAAATTTTATGATGAAATTAAACTTTGCCTCTATTTCGCCGACACGATCTGCTGCACCAGCCGGGAAATACTCCCCCCGGACTGCGACACGACGACCTGCGCAATTTCAAATATCACGGTGGAAACAGGCGACTGCCAAAACGGCGCCTACCCGCTTGTGTTGAATTTTGACGTCCAAAACCCGAATAATTTGCTCTTCGAGGTTTGGGTCGGAAACGGCCAGTACCTGGGCGTTTTTCCGCTCAGTCAACTGCCGATTACGATCCAGAATTTCCCGGCAAGCGGCAACGACAACGATGTCATCAAAATTTGCATCAATGACACGCCGGATTGCTGCGCGACATTCGAGTTTCCAGCGCCGGATTGCCCGCCCGCGCCCTGCGAAATTTTCAACCTCAGCGTCCTGACCGGCGATTGCACCGCCGACAGCGCCTACGTGGTGAAAATCAATTTTCAGGTGCAAAATCCGGGCAATACCACCACCTTCGGCGTCTGGGCAAACGGCGTGTTCTTCGGCGCCTATAACCTCAGCGCCCTGCCCCTCACGATTCAGAATTTCCCCTGGAACGGCGGCGCAAACGACGAAATTAAGGTCTGCCTGATCACGCCGGGCACAATCCAGACGCTGTGCTGCAAAACGCTCGAATTCCCCGTGCCGGACTGCCTAACCCCAACAGGACCCTGCGAAATTTTCAACCTCGTGGTGGATACCGGCGATTGCACGTCCGACAGCAGTTATGTGATCACCCTTGATTTTGACGTGCAAAATCCGGGCGGCGCCACGCAATTCGGCCTGTGGGCCAACGGCGTGTTTTTCGGCGTTTACAACCTCAATGCCCTGCCCCTCACCATCCAGAATTTTCCCTGGAACGGCGGACAAAACGATTTCCTGAAGGTGTGCCTGCTGAACGCCAACGGTGGGCCGACCAACTGCTGCCGGGTCGCGGAATTTCCGGTTCCGGGTTGTCTGTTCCCCACACCCTGCGAGATTTTCAACCTCAGCGTCCTGACCGGCGATTGCACCGCCGACAGCGCCTACGTGGTTAAAATTAACTTCCAGGTACAAAATCCGGGTAATACTACCACCTTCGGCGTGTGGGCCAACGGCGTGTTCTTCGGCGCCTACAACCTCAGCGTACTGCCCCTCACGATTCAGAATTTCCCTTGGAATGGCGGCGCAAACGACGAAATTAAGGTCTGCCTCATCACGCCGGGCACAATCCAAGCGCTGTGCTGCAAAACCCTCGAATTCCCCGTGCCGGACTGCCTCACCCCGACGGCGCCCTGCGAAATTTTCAATCTCGTGGTGGACACCGGCGATTGCACGTCGGATAGCAGTTATGTGATCACCCTCGATTTTGACGTGCAAAATCCGGGCGGCGCCACGCAATTCGGCCTGTGGGCCAACGGCGTATTCTTCGGCGCGTATAACCTCAACGCCCTGCCCCTCACCATCCAGAATTTTCCCTGGAACGGCGGACAAAACGATTTCCTGAAGGTGTGCCTGCTGAACGCCAACGGTGGGCCGACCAACTGCTGCCGGGTAACAGATTTTCCGGTTCCGGGTTGTCTGTTTTCCGCGCCCTGCGAGATATTCAACCTCAGCGTCCTGACCGGCGATTGTACCGCCGACAGCGCCTACGTGGTGAAAATCAATTTCCAGGTACAAAATCCGGGCAATACCACCACCTTCGGCGTGTGGGCCAACGGCGTGTTCTTCGGCGCGTATAACCTCAGCGCCCTGCCCCTCACGATTCAGAATTTCCCCTGGAACGGCGGCGCAAACGACGAAATTAAGGTCTGCCTGATCACGCCGGGCACAATCCAAGCGCTGTGCTGCAAAACCCTCGAATTCCCCGTGCCGGACTGCCTCACCCCGACGGCCCCCTGCGAAATTTTCAACCTCGTGGTGGACACCGGCGATTGCACGTCCGACAGCAGTTATGTGATCACCCTCGATTTCGACGTGCAAAATCCGGGCGGCGCCACGCAATTCGGCCTGTGGGCCAACGGCGTGTTTTTCGGCGTTTACAATCTCAACGCCCTGCCCCTCACCATCCAGAATTTCCCCTGGAACGGCGGACAAAACGATTTCCTGAAGGTGTGCCTGCTGAACGCCAACGGCGGCCCGACCAACTGCTGCCGGGTTGCGGAATTTCCGGTGCCGGGTTGTCTGTTCTCCGCGCCCTGCGAGATTTTCGACCTGAAGGTGATTAAAACGCCTTGTCTGTGCGGACAATTTTTTGCTATCGTCACCTTTCAGTACAGCGGCGGCGGCAATGCCGGCTTCAAAATTGTGGGTAACGGCGTCAACTACGGCAATTATCCGTACAACACCCCGCAGCCGATCATCCTCGGTCCGCTGGACGGCGACAACATGACGAACTACGAATTTGCGGTGGTGGATTTGCAGCAGCCGGGTTGTTTCGATGAATACCAGCTTGGAAAAGTGGAATGTACCATGTCGGCCGTACAAGACCCTGCTGCGAACGGCAAATTAACCATTTCGCCGAATCCGACCAGCCAGTGGCTCCAGGTACAGGCGCAGATCAACGGAAGCGCGCAGCTGGGTCAGGGCGATGTGGAGATCCTGCAGCAGGACGGCCGTTTGGCGCGCGCGCTTACGGTGGCCGATGCCGGACAATTTGCGCTGGATGTTTCCGATTTGCCCGCCGGTTTGTACCGATTATTGGTGAAGACGGCGGCAGGCAGGTTGGAGGGGACGTTTGTGAAGCAATAGGGTTATAAAAAAGGGGGGTATCACAAGTATTTCGCCGCCTCCGGCGGCGAAATAAAATAATGTTTGGCAGCCTGTTTTTTTGATTTTTTCTAAAAAAATCAAAAAAACAGGCTGCCAAACAAAATATTTTCTTGTTTAACAGATCGTTCACGGACTTATGACACCCCCCTTTTACCTGCGTTGCCGCATGCCGCCGTTTGACTGGCGTTTTTCGCGGACTTCCTGCATTTTTTTCAACAGCGATTCGCGGAATTGCCGTTCGGCATTGGGCAGGCGGGCAATTTTGCGCAGCGGAAGGATTTTCCGAAGATCCTGGTAGAGCGTTTTTTCCAAGTCCAGATCTTTCTGCTGCTTTTCGAAATGCCGCTTGATCTGGTCTTCCAACTCGGCATCGCTCATCGCGTCGAGTTGTTTGGCGGGTCTGTACTGCTCTTGCAGCGCTTCGCGCTTGTCCGTGTACGCGTTATACACGGGCCAGAAGCCCTGGGCTTCTTCCGGGGTGAGCCGAAGTACTTCCGTAAATACGGCGATACGGTACGATTGGATGCGTTCGCTTCTGGCTTCCGGGTTGCCGGGTTGCGCTAGGGCAAAGGCGGGAATGCTCAGGCAGGAGAGGAGGAAAAGGGCAAAGGGCAAGCGGGCGGCCTGTTTGCCGCGGAGGAGAAGATTGCGAACGAGGCGTTTCATATCTTTATGTGTTTATTTGTCTGGATTAGAGAATAATTTCCAGTTCTTCCTCGCTGAGATCCTGGAGGATCAGTTCGAGTTGTGCCGGCGGGAGCTCTTCCGTGGGCTGCGTACGTTTGGCGGGAGGCTCCGCGGCGGTTTCTGCGGCGCTGGATTCCGCGGCGGCGTAGTTTTCCAGCGCGGCGGTTTCGAATTCATGGATATTACCCGCGATATAGGTTGCGGCGTCTTCCGGGCTTAGGGCGGCGGCGAGTTCCCGGTAGTTTTCCGGGATTGCCGGATCGGTCGGCTGCATGCGAAAGAACCAGATGGCGGCGATCGCAAGAGAGAGCATCGCGGCGGCGGCGATGCCTAAGCGGGGATTGCGCAGGATGCGGAATCCGGAGCGCGTCGGCCGATCGCCTTGGGAAGAAACGCCGGCGGGTGCGTAGCCTTGGTCTTCGATTTTTTGGAAGACCAAGGCTTCCAGTTGATCGAAGTAGCCGTCCGGAACCTGCTGCCCGTCGGTTTTACCGCGCAGGTTGGCTAGGCGCGGAGATAGGTCTTGCAATTCCGCTTGCGGGTGCATTGGTGCGTTTTCCATATTCATTTTGCCACGAGGGCGTTTTTTATTCATTTTCCCTGAAAAAAGTTTCAATTTTTTTCACGGCATGGTGAAAAGAGGCTTTCAAAGCGCCCACGGAAGTGTTCAACACGGCGGACATTTCCTCGTAGGGCATTTCGTCGTAATAGCGCAGTACAAACACGGCGCGTTGTTTTTCGGGCAGTAATCCGACGGCCTGTTGCAGTCGCCGTTGCGTTTCATCGCCGTCGAACCACGGATCGGCTTGTAGGCGACCGGCGGTTGCCGCGGCGATTTCGTCGAGCGATGCGCCGGCATGCCGGTTTTTGCTTTGAAGAAAGCTGATCGTTTCGTTTGCGGCGATCCGGTACAGCCAGGTATGAAGTTTTGATTTTCCCTCAAAGCGCAGGATCCCGCGATAGATTTTGATAAATGTATTTTGCAACACGTCGTCGGCGTCTTCGTGCGTTTGCACCATCCGCCGGATTTGCCAGTACAGCCGTTGCTTGTACTGCTGCATCAGCAATCGGAAACCGCGCTCGAACGTGCGTTCGTCGCGCAGCATGGATAAAATCTGCTCGTCCGTTGCGGTATTCGATGCTTGCTGCTGCAAAATCAATTTTTGAAATAAGACTGTGAAATGGGGGTAAGGTTTAAAACCTGTTTGGGATTTTTGTCCTAGACAAAAATCCCAAACAGATTTTAAGAGCCTGTTGAAAATTTCCCGGCTGGATGGGGTAACCCGGCCATAAATGCCGGGTTACCCGAACTTTACCCATTAAGGCTTTGCGTCCACCGTCCAGCGTACGCCCAAATAGCCCACTGCGCCCATCATCGGCGCCCAGATTTGAGATCCGTTGAAATAGGGGCTCCAAGGCTCATTGGCGGCGATAATAGCGTGGTGTTGCTGGAAATTGCCGACATTTTCTCCGCCGACGTACAGTTCGAAATTGCCCCAGCGGCGGGTTACCTGCAAGTTGACGAGCGCGTAGGTCGGGCTGTTTTCCGGAAAATCGTGCACATATTCGTGCGGAACGGCGGAATTATCGGGTAGGCGCTGCGGGCCGATGATTTGAATATTGGTATTGAACATCCAGCGTTTATTCGGCGTCTCGTAGTCCATGGTGATCAGCCCGCGGTGTTTGGCGACCAGCGGCAGGGTATTCAGCCGGCCGTTGGAGAAGGTAGCGCGCACGTCGTTGTACTTGTACGCCAGCTTTAGGTCGAAGCCCGGGAAGAAGTTATACTGCGCGATCAGCAGGGCGCTATTGGCGAACGAGGCGCCGGGGGTGTTGTAGAAAAACACGGTGGTGGGCGACTGGTCCACGTCCACCAGGATCTGGCGGGTGAAATCCGTGCGATAGACATCCAGGGCGAGGCTGCCGCTGCGGCCGGCGATTTTAAAATTTTGGGTAAAATTCGCGCCGTAGTTCCAGGCGGCCTCGTAACTGAGGCCGGGGGCAAAATTCAAGGCGCGGTTGCTGGCCAGGAGACTGATATTTTCGGCCATCAGGTTAGGCGACCGGTAGCCGTAGCCGGCCGAGATGCGCACGACGGCATCCGGCGTAAAATTGTACTTCGCGCTCATGCGCGGCGTCAATAACCAGCCGAAGCGGCTGTTCCAGTCGGCCCGCGCGCCGACGACCACCACCAGGTCGGGCATTTCCATCTCCAGGTTGGGACGGTTGAAGGTATATTCCACCATCGCGCCCGGGATGACCTCGGTGCGGCTCAGGTCGCCCTCGTTGACCTTTTCGTCAATGTCGTCATACTGGAAAGAGGGGGCGATCACCAGCTGGTGGTCGGTGGTTTGGATAATCGTCTGGTAGAGCGACTGGACGTACAGCGAGCGCTGGACTGCCTGGTAGGCGTTGCGGCCGAACAGCGAGTTGGTTCGGTGCAGGGAGGCCGAGAACATATTACCGAGTTGCTTGTAGGGTTTTCCGCCCAGGCCCTCGATGCCCAATTTTCCCCACACCTCCACGCGGTCGTTGCGTTGATCCACGCTGAACAGTCCGTCCGAACCGGCAAGTTCCCGAATCTGGCCGCTGAGGCGGCGGTCGGTGACAGCCTGCACATTGATTTGTCCGCACATGCCGTCCGATTCATACCAACCGCGGTAGAGGCCGTTGAGTTGGTGGCGGTTTGGCGCGTCGTAGAAATTATCGTGGTTCATATCCCAGCGGTTGCGCACGGCGCTTCCGTGGAGCAGCAGGCCGTTGGAATAATTTTTCGAGCCTTTTTTATTGAGGTGGAGGTTCAGTTCGCCCCGGCCTTCGCTGGAAGTAAACGCATTGACGAACATCGGCGCGTCCAGGTGCGGTTTTACCAATTCGGCATTGACTTGCCCACTGATACCGGCATATCCGTTTTTCACCGTGCTGGCGCCTTTGGCCAGCTGAATACTTTCGAGCCAAGTGCCGGGTACCATTTCAAAAGCGAAGGGCGTGGCGATGCCGTTCATGGTCGGGCGGTTTTCCACCATAAACTGGCTGTAAATGCCGCGCAAGCCCAGCATTTGGATTTCCTTGACGCCCGTGACGGCATTGGAATACACCACGTCCACGCCGCCGTTGGTTTCAAAACTTTCCGACAGGTTGCAACAGGGCGCCTTGCGCAGTTCCCGGCTGCCGATCGTTTCGATATTGCGGGTGGAGAGCGTGGAGACCTTGTTGTCGAAACTGCGTTCGCTGACCGTCACTTCCTGCAGTACCGCCACGCCGGCGACTTCGATCCACAGGCTGTCTTCTCCAGGCAAAATGGTTACTTCTGTCGGCTCGTAGCCGACGTATTTGACAGTGATGACGCCTTCATTGGGTCGTTTCGGCAGCCAAAACTGCCCTTCCGTATCGGTGACCGTGCCGATTTTAGTATCCGCCCAATAGACCGTTGCGCCGATCAGGCGTTCTTCTTTTTCATTGGTGACGATGCCGTATATTTTGGAAACATCTTGCGCTAGGGCGAGTGCCGGGAAAATAAACCCGGCAATAAATAGAAATAGCGATTGGATTTTCATGACCGATTGCTTTTAGTAACATAATCGTAACTGATTAGCCCAACCCCGAAGGGGTGACATTATTCTAGATCGGTTGGTATGTTGCCGTTAAAACCCCGAAGGGGTGACATTATTCTAGATCGGATATTTTGGAATAATGTCAGACCATTCGGTCTCAGGCTAACCAGTTACAAACAATAGAAATACGGCCTGCCACCGGCAGGTCCGCGGAGAACAGGCTTGTGCGTCCCTGGGACGACAAGCCGGCAAACGGTCTGGACTAACAGCGGAAAGTTTGGAGCCGGATACCGATTTCCCGGCCCGAAGGCGGGGGGGGCGCTTTATTGAGCGCTTTCCGACGGTATGCGATCTCGCGGGAGATATGGCGGGGCGCGATGGGCAGTTCGACTGCGGGCGTCGCGAACGCGAAGGTTTTAAAGCCTTCGTACTCCACCAGGTATTTGACCTTCAGTTGGAATACCTTGGTAGTTTTTTTGGTACAGTCGCCGGCGTCCGACTTCTTTTCGCAGTGGGCTTTTTGCGCCATTTTCGCGCAGCAGGCAGGCAGATCCGTCCGGCAGCAATCACCGGCTGCGTCTTTTTTGCCGCAGGAAGGCGCGGCGTCAAAAAAAGAGATACTGGTTTCGCCCGCGCAATAGCAATATATTTGGTGTACGCTCACGCCCATCGTAGCGACGAGGAGCGCCGCGATCAGCGACCAAGAGACGTATTTGCGCAGGCGTAAAGTCATACTAATAAAACCAGTGCAAAATTACGGGTTTTCCGCTTTAGTTTGCAAATTTAATTTCCGCTACGCAGCTACTTATCCTGCTTACATTTCTTCCGGCCCTTCCCCGACCCAGTCGCCGATCACCCATTCATTGGCGCAGAGCGGTTTCAGTTGCTCGTCAATAAACGCGCGCACCTCGTGGATAATCTCTTCGGGGTACAGCAGGTGGATATTCGGTCCGGCATCCAGGGTGAAGCACAGCGGATGGCCCGTATCCGCGCGGTACTGGCGGATGCGTTTGATCATTTCCAGCGAGTTGGGTTCCATCAGCATGTAGGACGGGTCGCTGCACATCATCAGGGCGTGCAGGGTGAGCGCTTCGTCTTCCGCGATTTTACCGAATTCGGGCAGGTCGCCGGCGCGGAGCACATCCAGCAGGCGGCGGAGCCGGCGGCGCGCCTGATCATAGCGCGGTTCGGCGTAGGGGTTGCCTTCCATGAGCGCGTGGCCGGCCCGGCTGGACACGGCTTTTTCGCCGGCACTGACGATCAGGATATCGTTGTGCAAACTTTTAAACAGCGGGTGCAAATAATCTTCCGCCGGCACGGCATATTCATCCGAGGCGCCCGGCACATCGGGCGTAGCGCCCCAGACCGCCGCGTACGGATAAATGGATCGGCAGGCACTGCCGCTACCCAGGCGCGCGATTTCCGACGCCTTGCGGTCGAAGGCTTCCGGATCGCCCAGCGTGCCGAGCAGGGCGTCCTCGAGGGAACAGAGGCAGAGCGCCAGGGCCGACATCGAGGAGGCCGAGGAGGCGATACCGGCCGAGTGCGGAAACGAGTTACCCGAGCGGATGCGCAGGCTAAGTTCCGGCAAAAAGGGAAAAACGGGCGTCAGACTTTCCAAAAAAGCCAGGATTTTGGCGCGAAACGCCTCGTTCGGCTCGTCGTGAAACAAAAAATCCAGTTCGATCCCCTCCCCCGACGTTTCCCGCGGCGCGTATTCCAGCGCCATATCCGTGAAGGAGGCGGACAGGGTGAGACTGATCGAGGGGTTGCGCGGCAATTGACGGCCGTGTTTACCCCAATATTTGATGATGGCGATGTTGCTCGGAGAGCGCCAGAAAAACTGGCCGGAACTGGTGTGCATGGCGCGGATGAAGTTGTGGGTCGCAAAATTAAGCACGCGGTGGCGAATACCGGAATTTTTGTTTAACTTTTATCTGTTTTAAATTAAACATTTTCTCATGCAAGGTGTTTAACAAGCTTATTTGGGTTTTGGGTTTTGGGTTTTGGGCTTCGATAGGCAAATTTTATTTTAAAGTTTATCAAAATTTTCGCCAAAGGCACCCAGCTGAGGTTGCAAATTTTGCCTTCTTTAAAACAAAATTTTCTCAATCTCGCCTCAAAACCGAAATTCAAATATGCTCTAAGACCATACAATACACACAAGAACTACTTATTCATGCGTTCGCTCCTTTCCTGCGGCTTCGCGGCTGCCCTCCTATTTATACACACTGCGCTGGCGGGTCAGCGAATCACCGTCAGCGGCGCCCTGACCGACCGGCAGACCGGCGAGTCGCTGATCGGCGCCACCGTGCAGGTAGTGGGGCAACGCAACGGCAACGCATCCAATGAATACGGATTTTACTCCTTGGCTCTGCCGGTCGGCAGCGATTCAGTGCGACTACAATTCAGTTATCTGGGTTATGAAACGGACGTCCGGACGATCCTCCCCAACAAAGACCTCAAACTCAACGTAAGCCTCTCCCAGCAGGGCGCCTTGCTCCAGGAGGTCGTCATTCAAGCCAACGCCTTCGAAGAGCGGATCAAAAGCACCGAAATGTCGGTGGCGACGATTGGCAGTCGGGAGATCAAAGCCGTACCGGCCTTGTTCGGCGAGACGGATGTGATCAAAGTGCTGCAACTGAAACCCGGCATCACCCCGGGCGCGGAAGGCACCACGGGCCTGTTCGTGCGCGGCGGCAACAGCGACCAAAACCTGATCGTGCTCGACGAGGCGGTGGTCTATAATGCCAACCACCTGTTCGGCTTTTTCAGCACGTTCAACTCCGACGCCGTCAAAGACCTTAAAGTGTATAAAGGCGGCTTCCCCTCCCAGTACGGCGGCCGCTTATCCTCCGTCATTGACGTGCGCATGAAGGAAGGCAACAACCAGGAATTCACCGGCTCGGGCGGTATCGGACTCATTTCCAGTAGGCTGACGCTGGAGGGGCCGATTCAGAAAGATAAATCTTCGTTTATCGTCAGCGGCCGGCGCACCTACGCCGATCTCATCACCCGCGGCATCAACCGCGCCAACGAAGGCAATGAAAATTTCAATCCGATTCCGGATTACTACTTTTACGACCTGAATACGAAGGTCAATTTTACCCTTACGGAAAAAGACCGGCTGTACCTAAGCGGGTATTTCGGCCGGGATGTATTTGGGTTCAAAAATGAAACCTTTAATTTTCTATTCGATTGGGGAAATACCACCGGCACGGCTCGCTGGAATCATATTTTCAACCCCAAACTGTTTGCCAATACCACTTTTACTTTTTCCGACTACCGCTATCGCATCCGCAATATCCTCCAGGGTTTTTCTTTTAACCTCGGCTCGGAAATCCAGGATATCAACGCCAAGGTAGATTTTTACTACCAGCCCAACAACAAACACGTGATGCGCTTCGGCGGCAATGCGACCTACCACATGTTCACCGTGGCGCGCCTGCGCGCAGGCAGCGACGACGGGCGGTTTAGCTTCGCCTCGGGACAGGATTTTACGGGCATGGAATACGGATTGTATTTTTCGGACGACTGGGAAGCGACGGAACGGCTCAAGATCAACTACGGCGCGCGCATCTCCGCCTGGCAGAACCGGTCGTCCTCCTACCAGGCTTTCGAACCCCGCGTGGCGGCAAATTACACCCTTTCCAACCGTCTGTCGATCAAGGCCTCCTACGCCCGCATGAACCAATACCTCCACCTGCTGGCCAGCAGCGGCCTGTCGCTGCCCACCGATATCTGGTACCCCAGCACGGAAAATATCAAACCGGAAATCAGCGATCAGATCGCTGCCGGCGCTTCGTATCTCCTGAACGAAAATATCCTGGTCACCTGGGAGGCCTGGTATAAAAAACTCCGGAATCAGGTGGATTTCATAGATGGCGCCGAGCTGTTCGCCAACAACGACCTGGAAAACGAACTGGCCATCGGCCGAGGCTACGCGTACAGTCCGCTCGAACTCGAAAT
>JAUMBL010000002.1:0-12354 GCA_032115775.1 Saprospiraceae bacterium
ATCGCGGTATTCTCAGAAATTTATTACCCGCCGGCGAAAGGCTGGAAATGTTACCTGAACGGCAATCCGGCGCCGGATTTCTTCAAGGTCAATTATTTGTTGCGCGGCATGCGCCTGCCTGCCGGACAAAATATGAAACTCGAGATGCGCTTCGAACCGCGCTCCTTCTACCTCGGCGAAAAAATTTCAATGACCGCCTCCGGCATCTTGATGCTCGCCGTGCTGATAGGTTTGTTTCTCTGGTTCCGCAAGCGGGAAGAACTGCCGGATCCCGTCCTGCTCAGCGATGTGCAGCCAACATCAAAGTCGTCGGTCGAGAAAGAAAAGAAAGCGCCGGCGGCGCCCGCAAAACGGGGTAAAAAATAACTATTGGGAACTCATACGCGAGACAGCAGCCGTTGATACAAGGAAATATAACGCGCGGCAATAAGCGGGTTTGCATACGCCGCAAGCGCTTTTTGCCGCGCGTTTTTTGACTTATCCTTTTGATTGTCAATTAAATATAAAATACCTTTCGCCAACTCATCAGCATCTCGCTGCGGAGCGATATAACCTTCTGACAGATGACCCACCATCTCCGGTATTCCGCCGGTTTGAAAACCGGCTACGGGCGTGCCGCAGGCTAATGACTCCAGTACGGTATTAGGCAGATTGTCCTCTAGGGAAGGAATAACAAAGACATCGGCAGCCGTGTACGCGTTTACCAAATCAGCAGTGTTGGATAGCATCCCCAGCGCATGAACAGGGTAGGGTAGCGCCTGCAAATCAGCCGGATCGCTTTTACCCATGACTAATATTTCAATCGGCCGCTCCGGCTGTGCTTGTTTTATTTTTTCCAAAGCAGCATGCAAATAGGAAAATCCTTTTCGCGTTTCTGAGACTTTAATTGCGACGAACAAGACGACTTGCGCATGAGATCCAATCCCCAGTTTTTGCCTGTATGTCAATTTTTTTGATTCATCCTGCGGCCTAAAAATATCTGTATCAATTGGAATAGGAATATCTTCCACTGAATATGATTTTAATAGCGAACTGGTCCGCGCTACCTTAGCTAACCATTCACTACTTGTTACGAAGTGCATATTGCGTGGGAAATAGTCTCGTTTGCGCGTCAGAATTTTATTTGATAAATCCCGGGCTCCCGGCCAACGCAGGAAAGGACAGTTACCACAATTATCCTTATAGTTTTCACAACTGCCGCTATAATGGCACCCACCTGTAAAAGCCCACATATCATGCAACGTCCAAACAATCGGTTTACCCAGTTCTGAAAGTTGTTGAATGTTTTGCAGCGACAAAAAACCTTGGTTCACCCAATGAAGATGCAGAATATCTGCTTTTTGTACCATAGGATGCTTGCGAAGATCATGTCCGAAATTGGCTAGCGAAAAGGAAAACCGAACAGAATTATCGCGTTCAAAAGGAAGAAAGGAAAGTCTTTCGGCATAAAATGGAAATCTCGAACCGGAGAGGTCTGCCGTCAACATATTTGCCTGAACGCCCGCTGCCACGATTGCGGACTGAAGCCGCCGAGCTGACACCGCCGCACCGCCGTGTAGATAGGTACTCAAGAAAAGAATATCCATTAATAATTGAAAAAACGTTGAAAAAATCTCGTTATTTGACCCAAAAATCGGGAAAATTCTGGAATTTGCTTCCAAAAGAACCTAATTTTATTCTGATACGCAAATGAATTATATCATTTATGATTTGGAGGCGACCTGTTGGGAAAATATGCCGATCGGGTACGTCCAGGAGACGATAGAAATCGGCGCGTATCGCTTTAATGAGTACGGCCAACTGCGCGGTAAATTCAGTCGGTTCATTAAGCCGGTCGTGCATCCGGTGCTGTCGCTGTTCTGCCGGGAACTAACCGGGATTTCCCAAGAAGAAATCAACCGCGCCGATACTTTTCCAATTGTCATTGAGGAATTTATGGATTGGGCCAGGGTGGATACCGGCGATTATCTCCTGTGTTCCTGGGGCTCCTTCGACCGAAAAATGCTGGCCGCCGATTGTCAATTACACCGGCTCGATGATGATTGGACGGCACTCCATACGAATCTGAAAGAGCAGTATCGCGTGATGCACGGCAAACGCAACGGTATGGGACTCAAAAAGGCCGTAGAGCAGGAAGGTATCGTGTTCACCGGCCAACACCACCGCGGAATTTCCGACGCCGAAAATCTGGCCAAATTGTTCCTGCGTTACCTGGATCGCTGGAATCTGTAGATTTCCCGCAGAATTCGTCTCCCGCAGAATTCGCGGAATTCGCAGAAACTGGAAAGTAGATATCATTCGCGGTTTCTGCGAATTCCGCGAATTCTGCGGGAGTTCTTCAAGAAGCGTACGGCGAGTCGTACCCAAGTATCCGCAACATCGAAGCCGCCTCCTGTTCCTGAAAAGCCTCCCAGTCCGTCAGTTCCCCGTAATAATTTTTATCAATCAGGATATGTTTCGGCGCCGGAATAAGGCAGTGTTTTAGCCCGCCGTATCCGCTGAGCGATTCCTGGTACGCGCCCGTGTGGAAAAAACCGATATAAAGCGGTTCCTCCGTTTTTTCATTATAGGACGGCAGATAGACTTGGTTCATGTGCGCTTCCGAGTTGTAATAATCGGCATTATCGCAGCTGATTCCGCCGATATTTACCCGTTGGTAGGGTTTCTCCCAGTGGTTGATCGGCAGCAGGATGAAGCGTTCCTTGATGCCCCAACTGTCCGGCAGCGTGTTAATCAGCGAATTATCGAGCATATACCATTGTTCCGCGTCGTTTTGTTGTTTTTTCCCGATGACGGAAAAGATCGTGGCGCCGCTTTCGCCCACCGTATATTTTCCGAATTCAGAATAGATATCCGGTTCCGGAACGCCCTCGTCGTCGCACCCTTCTTTAATCATCCGGACGATTTCGCTGACCATATAATTATAGTCGAATTCGAAGCCGAGCGAATTTCGGATCGGCATTCCGCCGCCCATATTAAAGCAGGATAGGGTAGGGCAGACCTTCCGGAGTTGGCAATAGACCTTAATCGCTTTTTGCAATTCCGTCCAGTAGTATCCGGTATCTTTAATGCCCGTATCCACAAAAAAGTGGAGCATTTTGAGTTCAAACTTCGGGTTTTCCGCGATTTTTTGCTGGTAAAAGTCCATCACTTCGCTCTGGCGGATGCCGAGCCGGGAGGTATAAAATTCAAAATTGGGTTCTTCTTCCGTGGCGATCCGGATGCCGATATTGCACTTACCTTTTTCGATCAGTTGGTCGAGGTGATCGAGTTCCTGGGCGTTGTCGCAGACGGGGATCACATTGTAAAAGCCTTCATTGACCAGGTTGGCGATGCGTTGGATATAGGCGAGCGGCTTATAGCCATTGTGTACGATGGTGGTGCCTTTATTAATTTTTCCGAGTTTGTAGAGGCGCCAGATCAGTTCGATATCGAAGGCCGAAGAGGTTTCCAGTTGCGTACCGTTTTCTAGCACTTCGTTCAATACGAAAGCGAAATGCGAGCTTTTGGTACAGTAGCAATAGACGTATTTGCCGTTGTAAGCATGGCGTTGGATGGCGTCGCGGAACAGTTTTCGGGCTGTTTGGACTTTTTCGCCGATTTTGGGCAGGTAGGTTAGTTTAAGGGGCGAACCATATTTTTTGATCAACTCATAGACATCTATACCATTGAACTGCAGCCGGTTATTTTTCAGGGCGAATCCGTCTTGGGGGAAGTCAAAAGTCTGGGCTACCAGGTCGAAGTATGTATTTTTCATCTCTAGAACGTGCGCGATTGTTTTTTCGGCGGCGAAGGTAACGAATGGCGGAT
Organism: Saprospiraceae bacterium; assembly: GCA_032115775.1. Taxonomy (GTDB): domain Bacteria; phylum Bacteroidota; class Bacteroidia; order Chitinophagales; family Saprospiraceae; genus M3007. The sequence goes on from JAUMBL010000002.1 coordinate 3,811, forward strand.
TTAATTTTCAATAAATATTTTCTCTATAATTTATATTATGTTAAATAGGGGATTTGCCATGGCATCACTTACGCATTTTCATCCACTTCGTCACACCTCGAAATAATTCGTCAAATGAATCGTATTCCTGTCGAAAGCTCAAGCCAAATCCGTAGCGCAAACGCCGCGGACCGCCCGCAATATCCGGTTCCATCCGCTGGTATACCTTCAGCCGCCATTGGCGGTTCTTGGTCATCTGTATCTCCACCGTCACGTCTTCGCCTAAAAATCCATCTTGGTTCGCACTCGTAGCCGGCCGGCCCAAACCAAACTGGGAACCGAACTGCACCGTCACCCGGTCGTCGGCAAATCCGCTCGTCAACCGCACTTGCAACTCCCGACCAGTTTGTGCTAAATTGGGCTGACTCGGATCCGCCAGCGCGTTCCGATATTCGTTGTACGCGATGTCAAAATCAATACTGGACACCTTGCCGCCAAACCACTCCGCCGCCAAACCGCTCAAATAATTGGACAACTGACTCGTGAATACCTGCGTCAGTGTATTGATCCCGGACGCCTGCGCCTGCCCGAGGAAACTCGTGCCGTACGACGAACCGGTCAAATTAGACGGCAAAAAAGAACCCACGACCACCAAACCGAATACTTGCCTATTGAGCTCGTTCGGATCCTGTCGAAGAAGTCTTAACTTATTGTCTGCCAGGGTCTTAAGCCTATTTGTTAAATTCGGAAAATCCATTTCAAACGAAATATCCGGCTTGAAAAGATCGCCGCTCAGGTGCATGGTCACCAAAACGCGGGTGGCCTTGCGCGCCTCGCCGCTCAGCGTCTGGTCGTTGGTCAGCTGCAATTCATCGCTGATAAAATTAAAGATCGGCGTGTTTTCGTCGTAGGTCGCATCCAAACGAATTTGCGCGTCAAAAGGACTGCCGTTCCAGGAAATCGTACCGCCGTCTGCTACCGTGAACGGCTTATTTACAAAATTTAATAAGGTAAAAAGGTATTCGCCCCGCCGGATGGTATAATTGCCGTACATCTTAAATTCACCTTCGCGGTTGATGCTCAACGATAAATCGCCCACTCCCCTACCCTTTACAATATCGCCCGCTTGTTCGTCAAAAATAATCTGTACCTCGGCTGCATCCGTGACAGAAATATTCAATTCTAAATTCAGGCCCTTTAACTCGGAAATCCGGAACCGCTTCCCCTTTCGATCTTCAGGTTCTCCGTTTTGGTTTTTATTTCTATATGTAATAAATTCAATATCTTTTATTTCGGAGTCTTCCGACAAAGGAATGTAAAGCCGTGTGTTATCGCCGGTAACTGCGTCTATGCGGATATCTGTTTGCGTAAAAGTGCCGCTAAACGCCGCTTTGAATTTCCCGATGCCCTGACCGTAAAACAGTGCGTTGTCGCCTTTTTGGGTGTTCAACGCCATGAAATTGTTACCGGCGCTTTCTATGCGACAATCAATGGTCCAGTTTTTAAAATAGGCATGCCGCAAACCGCCCTGCACAATCGCGTAATTTTGATTGATGGTAGCATCCCAGATGGTGTCGCCATCCGCCCAAATTTGGGTGCTGCTCAGGCGCAGGGGTTGGTTTCTGATATAAAACATAGACTTGAGGTAGTCTATCTGGAACTGTCCTTCCCGGATAAAGACTTTACCGTCCATTTCCACTTTGTCAAAAGGACCGCTTAACATAACATCGGCGTCCAACGCGCCGCCGGTCTTGGAAATACCTGGGATAAACTGCTCGAGGATATCCATTGGAAAATTGGCCGCGGTAACTTGGCTTTTAAATTCCCCGCCCTTCAGTGTACCAAATTCGGGGTGATCCAATGCAGCGGCGCCTTCGGGCAGGTAAGCGGCGGAAAGCCGGAGTTGGCGTTGGGCATCGTTCAGGAAGATTTTTCCTGTAAACGGCCCGCGTAAGTCGCGAAGTTCGAGGTTGCCGGTAATGGCGCCATACGGCTTATTTCGGACAAACAGGGTATCCGTAGTAATAAATACTGACAGGTCGCGCTGCTTAAAAATATCCTGCACATACACCTCAAAGTCGAAAATCTTTCCGCGGTACATCGCGGTATCGCGCGAAGGAAAAATTTTATTCAAAAAATGGAGATCGAAGTTGGTAAGACCCAGCGCTAAACCCCGGCCGCCGTTGAGGCTGTCGAGCCGAATACGCTGGTCGGCTTCGTTCCCGATTTCAAAGTTTTTGGTCTCAAAATAGGAGGAGGTAAACCGGGCGTAGTTATCCGTTTCAATATACCAGCGCTCATTAAAAAGCGAGAGATTCGAAGGTTTAAATCGCAATTGCCAAAGTGTATCCACCACGTTGAGTACGCCGTTCAGGTTTAGGGCGCGCACATACCCTGTCGTATCGCCGCCCAGGGTGCGCAGGCTAAAATTCAGATCGTCCTGATACCCATCGCCTCTCAATTGAAGAGGTTCTAAGGGGCTGCGTTTTCCGATTTGAATACGCGGCAGGTTGAGATCGAAGTTAAAGCGCGCTGCCATATTGTTCCAAGTCAGATCTACGCGCTCCAGCAAGACATTTCCATATTTGAGCCGCGGCGCGTGGAGCGACAGGGCAATCAATCCCTTGGCAGCCTCTACCCTACCGATCAGGGAAATATCCCGCAGTGTATCCAATTCTGGGGCAAAGAGCTGGGTCAAAGCCTGCGAATTTTTTATCTGCATCGTGAAATCCACCAAATCGTCCGGAATCGATGCGGTATCTGCGGAGACGAAACCAAATTGCGCACCCAATTTCGGGTGGTACTTGCACCAGAGGTTCTGCAGGCGCCGGCTCAATTCAATTGGGTTAAATCGGCCGCGTACGATCGCGTCCACCAAATCAGAACTCAATACAAACTGCCGCTCCCCGAAAGTGGTCAAGTTCGAGCGGAAAACCAGCGATTTTATCTGATGGCGTATGGAATCATCCTGAACGAGGAGAAAATTCTCCAGCTCGGCTCGACCTTCGAGATCATTAAGACTGCGCATCCGGAGCTGAATTTTGGGAATATTCCCGGACACCGTCCAGTCTTGCTTCGTCAGATTCAGCGCCTGCAAATTGATCCGGGCGATATCAGCGGTGAAATCATACACTGGAACCGTATCTTTCAGGTTTACCGTGCCGTCAAAACGGAAGTTGACGTTCGGATCTTCGATTCCGACCTTTCCCTTGAAGATATACTGTTGAAATGCGCCGTTCATGCGGAGATTCCGATAGGTATATCCTTTGTATCTCAGGGTATCCACGGCGCCATTGACGCTCGCGCGAATGGTCGGGAGCGTGAGTCCGGTCGAGCCTTCTGCGATATTAACATGAAACGTTGCCGCGCCAAAATCCGGATTGCCGGTCCAGGCGGCCAAGTCGAAGGAATTCATGTCTAGCCGACCGGAATAGGTGGCTTTTTCCATGCCATTGGTTAGATCTAATTCCAAATCCACATCGCCGTTTCCGACATTGGTGCGGATTTGGCCGTCAATAATATGGTTAAACCCAAATAGCAGCTGGTAGCGTCCGATAAAATTGATTCGTCCGAGTCGGTAGAAATAATCCGGCGCCGAAAAGCCGGGGATGATGCTGCGGATCGTTTGGAAATCTGACTCCAGTTGTTCGAAATTGAAAGATAGGCGCAGTCGGTCGGTACCCTCGCCCATATCGTCGCCGTCGAAAGCGCCGCGCATGACCGTCCGCTCGCCCAATCGGATAAATAAATCCCGGCCATTCAACCGATTTACTTTCCCGAAAATGCGGCCTTGGATTTGCGCGATTTCCTCCCGGTTGGTGGTGAAAAAGGCGTTGCGCGCAAGCGGATTGCTAAAGTGAATAATATCCCCAATACGCAGCGTGGCGCCTTCCGAGAAGACCGCCTCCATCGTCACCCGGTCGTTAAAGCGCAAAAAGTCTTTATAGCTTCGGTAACGGAGCGCGATGGTGTCGCCGAGATTGCTGCCGTCCGTCTGGATTTTTACCTTGTACAGGGCGGTCAGCGTATCGCAAACAACGACTTCCGCCGCTTCGGCGTGCCGGAGGATGAATCCGCTTTGTTCTTTAGCAGATAAATGTTTGAGAATGCCCTGAAAATATAAGCCGTCGGTGAAATACACGTTGGCAGCCTGGATTGCGATATCCTGGACGAAAAGGTGGTTGAAATCCATGACGTCTGGCGCCGTTGTACGCTCCGGCGAGCGCCGGTACTGATCCAGTTTAAAGGCGCCCTTATCCAAATTAAAACGTCGAATACTGAAAGTCATCGGGCGCGCGGACGCCTGTGCGGAGTCAGGCGCAATACTGATTTTTTGCGCCTGGGACGCAGGGAGGGCGCCGTCGGGCAGCGGTTTTCCTTCGAAAGCGGCGAGTTCGAAGCGCAAGCCTTCGATTGCGACCGATTCAAGTTCGGCGGTATTTTTCCCCAAATCGAAGCTGTGAATCCGGATATTTCCCTTGGGCAGTGTAAACCGCATTTTTTGGCCGGACACTTCGTCCTGATTCGAAAAAACGATATTAAACAGCCAGAGGTTTTTGACCCGCAGGTGGAAGGGTGCGGGCGGTTTGCCCGGGGTGCGGGGCTTGACAAAATAGTCGAGGATAAATTGTAAGTTATTTTGCGCCTGCCCCGCCGGTCTTTTCAAACGAAATTGGGCGCTGGAAAGCGTAATTTCGTCAAAGTTGAGGTGATTATTTAGGATGGAAAAGAAATTCGTCTCCAAACTTGCCCGCAGTTCGCGCGCGACCAGCAAGGTGTCCTTATTCCGGTCTTCCACATACAAACCTTCCAGGATTACATTGTCGAACAGGCCAACGTTTATTCGATCCAGCCGAACCGTCGTCTGCAGTTCCTCCGACAAAAAGGCCGTTGCTTTGCCGACCAGCCAATTCTGAACCAGCGGACTTTGAAGCACGAAATACAGAACGATGAGCAAAAAAAAGAACAGAAACACGCCGTTTTCGATCCTCCGCCAGATCCGGCGAAAGAGGGAGAAACGCCCCGGCGGCTGCAGCGGGGTATCGGGTGAATTCTGACCGGAGGCGGCTGTCATACTACATTTATTTCCAGTAACTATTTAGCCGGTTTCTCAGCCAAAAAGGAATCATTTTTCGCCAGGTAGCGGAAATGGGACTTTTATGGCCCAACAGCGATCCGGTTAATCAGTTACCGCTTTCATGGGGTTCGCGCAGAACCCGCGAAAAAGCAATCATTCGCGGGTTCTGCGGGTTCTGCGGCGCCCTTTAGGATACGCGGAAGCTGGAGGCGCCCAACAGGCCTTTATCGCAGTAAATACCGACGACATAATTCCCGGCTTTGAGGCGGTCGTCGAATTTGTGCGAGAAAGAGAGGCGTTGGGTGACATCCAGGTTTACGCCTTTTGTTTCTTGCGCAATAATTTCCACCGGGCCGGAGGGTGCATACACCGTAGCTTTGATTGGATTTGTGCTGGGGACCGGATTACCTTTATCGTCTGTGATGACCAGATATATCTTCTGCGGGCCTTGATAAATGGCCGGCACGTCTGCGAGATCGAAGGTGACGAGCACGCCTTTAGCGCGGCGGGCTTTGGTGGTCAGTTTTTCGCTCTTTCTTTCCACTTCCACGCGGAAAGAGGTAGCGCGGAAGGTGGCAGATTGCGTTTTCCGAATCTGGTCTTCCAGTTGTTTAGCCAGGTCTGTGACTTGGCTGCTGAGTTTGGTATTTTGACCTTTCAGGTCGGTGTTTTCCGTAGCGAGGCGTTCGTTTTCTGAACGGAGTTGTTGGTTCTCCATCCGCAGATTATTGATAATCTGCTCCATATCTGTTTTTGTTTTTTGCAACTCCGCAATTTGGGCGCGCAGCAGCTGCAGGTCTTTCGTGTTTTGCGCCTTAATTTGCTTGATGACGATCTCTTTCTTTTGCACGAGGGCAGCCGAGGCAGAGACTTCGCCTTGCAGGTTTTCATTTTCCGTACGCAGGTCGGAATACGCCAGGTTGAGGCTGTCCAGCGATTGTGCAAGCCGTTCTTTTTCGGCCGTCAGTTGCGCCACCAGTTCTGCTTTTTCCCGGGAAACTTCTTTGAAAGCTTGGGATTTTTGCCAAAAAAACCAGCCGAGCGTACCCGAAAGCAGCAGCAGAATGGCGATGATGATACCATAAATGCGAGCGTTCTGATTGTTGTTCATATTCAGTGATTGATTGATGGAATAAATAAATTTTTCCTGTTAAAGCGCAAATTTACGGCGCTTCTCGATTAAACGTTTAAAATCTCGTTAATAACATAAATATCCGGTGATTTTTATTTAAACTTAGTGTAGCGCTTGTGCGGTTATGCCAAAATCCGGCGAATCGCAGCCTCCTCTTCAGGACTATTTGCATTCAGCAGGATCGTCGGATCCGGCGGAGAGACCAATTTAGTCGGCTGATCATTCAATATTTTTCGGAGGCTAAAGACGCCGGCATCTGTATGCCGCGCCAGGAGCCCGCGGGCGGCAGGCTCCCAGATGGCAGCCAGGGGCTCCGGTCCGAAGCCTGTCGCGCAGCCTGTAAACAGCTGCTCCGGGTCTCGGTGCTGTATAAGCCAATGCAAAAAATCGGCGGTGATCATGGGTAGATCGCAGGCGATGACCAGCCAGGCGCGCTCGGGATAGGCCTCCATCGCGGAGCGCAGCGCGCCGGCCGGGCCAATCGCGCCGTAAGCGTCCGGGATCAGGCAATTTGTCGGAAGCGCTTGCGAAACTTGATCGGGTCGGATGGAAAGGCAGGCCGGCAGCCCTGCCTGCCGAAATAAATCCAGCAGGTGCGCGCGCTGGGGTTTGCCATGCCAGGCGATCAGTCCCTTATCGGTACCCATGCGGGTGGACAAGCCGCCGGCAAGCGCCAGCCCCCAGAGCGGCGCGCTCAACACAGCGGCGTTTGTTGGTCGGCCAATTCTTCGAAAAAATCCTTTTTGTCTTCGTCCGGACGATCCTTGCACGGAAAATCTTTTTCTACGAGTACGTGGACGCCGTCTGCATGGGATTCCATGCCGACAGCTTCGGATTGTATCCAGCGTTCAGCCTCCTGAAGCGGCAGCCGCACGCAGATCAGTCCGTCGGAAAAATCCGATACCATAGATGCCACGTCCGGATCCAGGCGCAAAGCCCAGGCGAAAACCTGACCGTCCGGAAAATGCACCCCCGTTTCCAGGTATTTTTGATCGTACAAGGTTTGAATCTCCGATTTACGGAGCCGCAAACGGATACTATTGTGCTCGCATCGTATCTTCATGGCTTGAAATTGAACATTTTTTGAATCGGCGCGGCAATCGCCGGCAAGTTTAACCAGGACAAATATAAGATGAATCCGTCAATTCGCCCAACGCAAACGCGAACCGTCACGCCCCAGGGCGTACAAGACCGGGAAGATTACCTCGTTTTGGAGGAACCGCTTGAAATTCGGCTGGCGCACGGCGCCGGGAAAAACCGCAAGCGGTTTACGGTGGCCGTGACGATGCGCACGCCGGGTCACGATGAAGATTTGTCGCTTGGTTTTTTATTTTCCGAGGGTATTATCGCAAGAGCGGAGGCCGTCACGGAGATCCGCATACCGGAGGAAAATGTCATTTTATTGGAATTAGCGCCCGATATCTATGTAGATTCCGAGCGGCTGGTTCGGCATTTTTACGCGACGTCCAGTTGCGGCGTTTGCGGAAAAGCTTCACTGGAGGCCGTACAGACCGTCAATTGCTATTATCCGGTGCACGGCAGGCCACAAATTCAGCCGGAATTACTGTACAGCCTGCCGGAGAAATTGCGTGCGGCGCAGCTGGCTTTTGCCTCGACCGGCGGGTTGCACGCGACCGGTTTGTTCGACGCGGCGGGCAATTTGCTTTTTCTGCGCGAGGACATCGGGCGGCACAACGCCCTGGACAAAGTGATCGGGGCGGCGCTGCGTGCGGGCGCTCCCCTACCCTTTCGGGATTATGTCGTGCTGGTCAGCGGCCGTGCCGGATTCGAACTGGTTCAAAAAGCGACTATGGCCGGTATTCCTGTGCTGGCGGCCGTCGGTGCACCTTCAAGCCTGTCGGTCGAACTGGCAGAAGCCGGAAATATGACCCTGATCGGTTTTTTGCGCGGCGAACGATTCAATATATACGCCTGGCCGGAACGAATTATGCGCTGATAGAGCACGATCCTTAAAAAGTGCAATACCCGCCGTGCTTAATCCAAAGTATCCAACATTAAACATCCGACCTTTGCGCTGTTAATTTGATAAATGCATGGAAATTCTTGGATATCTCGGCGCAGCAATCATGGGTTTAACCCTCGGCCTGATCGGCGGTGGCGGGTCTATCCTGACCGTACCGATTTTGGTGTATTTGTTTCATATAAATCCGGTGTTGGCCACGGCTTACTCTTTATTTATTGTAGGGCTTACCAGTTTAATCGGTTCGTTTAGTCATATTCGGATGGGTAATATCCATTGGAAAACAGCCGTCGTATTTGGTATCCCTTCTATTCTCGCGGTTTTTTTCACCCGTTGGGCGATTGTTCCTGCTATTCCGCAGGAGATCTTTTCCCT
>JAUMBL010000003.1:0-71217 GCA_032115775.1 Saprospiraceae bacterium
CAGATTGATTGCGTGATCGTGGATTTGTATCCGTTTGAAGACACCGTCGCGTCCGGCGCCGACGAGCAGGCGATTATCGAAAAAATTGACATCGGCGGCGTTTCCCTGATTCGCGCAGCCGCCAAAAATCACCGCGACGTGGCGGTGGTAGCCTCTCAACAAACCTATCCGCATTTCCTGGAACTACTGCAAGAAAAAGACGGCGTGCTGGACTTGGCCGACCGCCGCGCGCTCGCGCGCAAGGCCTTCGACGTGACCGCGCACTACGATACCGCGATTGCAACCTGGTTCAACCGGGGAACCGGCGCGCTGCCCGTTCAATTCGCCGGCCTCCCGGAAATGACGCTCCGATACGGCGAAAATCCGCACCAATCCGGCACGTTTCATGGCGATCTCGAACAAATATTCGACAAAATCGGCGGCAAAGCCATTTCCTACAATAACCTCGTGGACATAGACGCGGCCGTACAGCTCATCCGGGAGTTCCAGGACGGTGCGCCCACGTTCGCCATCCTCAAGCACACCAATGCCTGCGGCGTAGCGCGTCGCAGCACCCTGTTGGCGGCCTGGCAGGCCGCGCTCGCCTGCGATCCGGTGTCCGCTTTCGGCGGCATCTTCATCACCAACGCCCCAATAGACGCAGAAACGGCTCGGGAAATCAACAAACTCTTTTACGAGGTGCTGATCGCACCGGATTTTTCGCCCGAGGCCTTGGAATTACTCGCGAAAAAGGAACAGCGTATTTTGCTAAAAATCAAATCGTTCGATCTGCCCCAACGCACGTTCCGCAGCCTGCTCAACGGCGTAATTGCCCAGGACGCCGACTTCAAAGTCGAAACCGCCCCGGACCTGAAACCGGCCACCAATCGAACGCCGACATCCGATGAGACCACGCAATTACTGTTTGCAATCAAATGCTGCAAACATCTGAAATCCAACGCGATCGCCCTGGTCAAGAACGAACAGCTCATCGGAATGGGCTGCGGACAGCCCTCCCGCGTGGACGCCCTGCGTCAGGCAATCCAAAAAGCCCGCGCTTTCGGCTTCGATACCCAGGGCGCCGTCATGGCCTCCGATGCCTTCTTCCCCTTTCCCGATTGCGTCGAGATCGGCCACGAAGCCGGCATCACGGCGATCGTCCAACCCGGCGGCTCCATCAAAGACCAGGACAGCATCGCCGCCGCCAACCAGTTTGAGGTGGCGATGGTGATGACGGGGTTCCGGCATTTTCGGCATTAGGGGGAGGTGTTTTTGGGCTCACTGTCCAACCCCAAAAACACTATCCCCAACCTCACCCCACCCCCAAAATCAACAAATACCCCACCGCGCACGCCAACACGCCCCCAAACCCCCAACTCAATAAAGGCCGCAAATCCCGATGGCCGCGCAAAAGGGTCGCAATAAACTTAAATGCCGTGTTGGAGATCATAGCCAAGAGTACCATGTCGGCGGCGGTGGCCAGATAGTCCACTTTGGCCCACTTCGCCGTGCTGATGGTGATCGCATCTATATCCGCGACGCCGGCTATCAGCGCAGAAAGATAGGATCCGGAATCGCCCATCCAGTCCCGCGCATAGTAAATCATAAAACTGACCGCGATGTACAAGGCGGCAAAAAATAGCGCGCCGGCGATATCCAACGGATTACCCAGGGGTATGGCTTCCATCTTGCCGCCCCGCGCACTTCCGCGCAAAAAATACCAAACCTGACCGAGGGTCAGCAAAAACAACAGGCCGCAGGGCAGCGCCATCCGCCAGGCTAAACCAGGATTGAACAAAAAACAAAAAAACAACACGCGGACGTACATCACCGAGGACGATAGCAGGATGCCGGCGCCCAGCGGCCGCGCTAACTCCGGGGTCTCCCGACTGCGCGCAGCAAATACCCAGGCCACCATCGTGCTGGAGTACAAGCCGCCTAATACCGCGCTGAATAAAATACCCCGTCGCGCGCCCGCGAATTTCAAGGCCAAATACCCCGCAAAACCGATGCTGGATACGATCACTACGATCCAGCCCAGACTTCGGTAATTGATCAAATCGCCGGGGCCAAACGCCTGATCGGGCAGTATCGGCAGCAGCAGGAGGGTCAGTACGGCGAATTTTACAAAAGCCATCAGCTCTTTCTCCGTGATCTGCGCGACAAACCAGTGCAACTCCTCCTTGAGCGACAAGAGCGCAGTCACTAATACCGTGGCGGCCAAGGCTTCCAATTCGTAGCCGTAGGCAATCAGGGCGCCAAAGGCAAAAATGATCAACAACGACAACTCGGTGGTCAGCCCGTATTTTCCCGCGCCAGCCTGCACAAAATAGGCCACGGTCGCTAATGCAAATATGCCTGCCAGTGAAACGGGTAATAACCACGCAGTGTGATGAATGCTCAAATAGGCTACGACAAAACCTAAAATGGCCAACAGCGGAAAGGTACGCAGACCCGCCATGTGGCCTTTTTCCGATTTGGTGTTAAACTCCCGCTCCAAACCGATAATCAGGCCGACGCCGGTCGCCAAAAGCAGGCCGCGGAGAAAGGGAGAAAGAAAATCGAGCCAGGGCATGTGGAATTGCGGATTTTGGATAAATTATTCTTTGCAGGGAGGCGCGATGCGGTATCGCGTTCGCTTCTCTGCGCTTCAACTCGTTCGGTATCCGTGCGGATATTCCTCCAGTTTGCCAAGGTGAAACGCCTCGAGCTGCTTCAGGGCTCGTTGGCGCAGATAACCCAGTCTGGGCAGGGGCATCACGGGGACGCCTCTGGTCAGCGCAGGTTGGTACACATTCTGGAATCGGGTGAATTTCAAGGTCTTGACGCGGTGGGTGCGCAAGTCATGAATGTGCGCGCTTGTTCGGCTGACGCTGGCCTGTTCTTCCATTTTGTCCGTAAGCCAGATATCGCCGAGCGCGTGATTACCTTTATAGACCCGTCGGATTTGCGTGAGCACCGGTTCGGGCGTATCCTGCAAAGGCCCCTGGGCGGCGCGCCATTTGCAAAGCAGGCCTTCTGTTTGATCGGGCGGGCGGCTGGGCTCGCGGATGGTTGCCAGGATGTCGTCCGCCAGGGCGCCGCCGATATATTCGGCGCGGATTTTCCAGGCATCGGGATAAAATCCGCCAGGCGGCGCAAGGGGCGTATCCTCTTCTACCCAATCGCCGCGTTTCCAGCGCTCGGCTGCTACCCGGGTCGCCCACTGACTGGAGCGCCACACCAGCCAGCGCAAGGCGGATTCCATGAGTAAAATCTGGGCGTAGGGCCCGCGAATGATCGCCAGCGGCTCGTTGGGAAGGAGCAACATGCCCTCCGGGGGGGCGAGCAGGTGTACCCGCAGGCGCAGGCGTTGCAAATAATTGAGAAAACTTTCGTCAAATAGCGCGCGCCCATGTTCGTCGCACCGCCGGCTCAAACGCTGAATTACCTCGGGTGTAAACTGAAAGCGGCGAAGATGCTCCGCCAGCAATCCCACCCCGCAAGAGATGGCAAAAGGCCGATCGGTGTGATAAAGCAGGTGAAAAACGCTGTCTTCGTTGTAGGAGCCGTCGCGCCAGGCCTGCATGGCGGCAAAGGCGGGCGACAGGTCGGCCAGCCAATCAAAAGTACTATCGGAAATTGTCTCAGGCATACAGCATATCGGATTACAGAGACCGCCTGCTACTTTGCGGTCCGAACAGGTTATAACCGACGGCAAAGAAAATCAAATTACCGCCGAGGGCATTATTTTTTCGGTCAAAGTTTAATTTTGAATAGCCGAATCGCAGCCGAACGCCGTGGTAGCCGGCGGTGGTCGCCATCGGAGCGCCTTGCGCATCCTTGAACGAAAACTTGAGATCGGTGGTCAGCGCGGCCGTCAGCGAAAGCGCCGTGAAGTAAAAATTATCGTAGTACGCCGGATAGGGATCGGCTTCGTCCGCTGCCGAAGGCGGGTTTAAAAAACAGACCCCGACTCCGACGGTGGGGAACATCCGAAGGCGATCCTGATCCACCAGATCCCGCCCGATTTCCAGCCCGAGGTTGAGCGAACGCGCCGGATCGTTTTCCGGCCAGGTAAAATTATTGGCCTGAATCGGGCGCGCCAGCTGCTGCCGGCCGAAAACGCTGCGCGCTTGTACCGTCCAGTGTTTTTTCCAGTAGGTAAATCCAAATTGGAAGCCGAATTGCGGCGTCAGGCTGCGCGCCAATTGATCGGTCCAATTGCCGTACGAAAAAGCAAGATCAACCCCCAGCGCATAGGCGCCGGGTTTTTTGCCGTCGTACATATATGCACGGATGTAATCGCGGAAACGGGAGCCCGGATATTGCGTTACGAAATCTTCCAGTTTTTTATCCTGTTCCTGCCGGGCTGTTTCGTCCGCCGCGGTGCGCAGTAAAAATTCGAGGTGCAGCAGGGCAAAGAGCCGATCCTCCGTACTTAAATCGCTCCGACTGATGCGCTCGAATAGTTCGAAGCGTTTCGCGTACAACATATTGTCTATCAACTCGAACAGGCTGTCCTGTGGCGGGCCGGCCAGCCAGCCCTCGGGCATCTTGCGGCTTGTGTAGCCTGCCACCTCCCCCAGGAGTTGCGGGTATCGCCCCAGCCAGTGGTAGAGTAGCCAGCGTTCATCCCAAAGGGTGGCGGCGAAAGCGTCGTTTCCTGCGCGCCCAAGAGAATCCAGCCAAAAACCGACGCCGGCACTGTCTTGTCGCAAAAAGGCCACACGCAGTTCAATCCGGCCCGCTTGGATCTCCTCCAGGCGGTCGCCGGGCTTGATTTTTTCCGCCCCGGCGGGCGGGAGGGTATCGGTTTGGGCCTTTGCACTGCCCCATACCCCCAGCATGACCAAGCTGTAAAACGAAAGTTGAATGATTGCGCGCATTACAAGGAAATTTGTCCGTGAAAAACACATTTTGCCGGCCCGCAAAGCCAGATATCAGTGAACCCACCACTGGCGGTCCGCCGGAAGCGCACGGAAAGATAGCCACCCAGCGTGCGCACGGGTATCTCGGCGGATCCCTCTGGAAATGCTTCGCGCAGGGCGAAAGCCAGCGCGGCAGCGGTGACGCCGGTGCCACAGGCGAGGGTTTCATCCTCGACACCGCGTTCGTAGGTGCGGATAAGCAAGCAGCCGGCCGCGCATTCGACGAGGTTGACATTGATGCCCTCTGCGCGGAATTCCGCGTTGTAGCGCACCGCGCGGCCTTCGGATAGGAGATCAGCCGATTCGACGGACGGGGTGAAGCGGACGAAATGGGGCGAACCGGTGTTCAGGACAAAATCGTCCTGCCGCCGCTGGATCAGCTGCACATCGCCCATTTTCAATTCAATCCAATATTCGCCGTCCGTTTTTTGTTGCAGTACGGCTTCGTGGGGGCCGTCGGCGGCGAGGAAGCGGAACCGATCGCCTGCCATCCCCAGGTCTTTGGCAAAGGCGGCCAGGCAACGGCCGCCGTTGCCGCACATCGTGCTTTCCCGGCCGTCGGAATTGAAGTACGCCATGGCAAAATCGTAGCCTGCATGCGATTCGAGCAGAATCAGCCCGTCGGCGCCGATACCAAAATGGCGGTCGCACAAGCGCTCGATCAGCGCCTGGTCATTGGATTTCAACCACTGCTGCCGGCGCTGGTCAATCAGAATAAAATCGTTGCCCGCCCCTTGGTATTTGTGAAATGTCAGGTTCATGGAGGCAAAATAAGCCAATAAAGACGAAACGATGGAAAAAGAAAATGCAATTTTTTCAGGCTGTCGGAAGCGCCTCCAACTGCTTCCCGCGTTACTATTTTGTTAAAGTGCCGCTCGTCGCTGCCACAAATTTGTTTTTTTGTTGTTTTATACGCAATTTGTCGGCGTTTTGATGAAGCTGCAGTCTGGCTATTTTTGGCGTTTTCAACCCATTTTGTCCTGTCCATGAATAAATACCTCCAACTCACGCTGGTTGCTTTCGCCAGTTCGCTGTGTTCTTTTTTCTTGTTTTATCAATTTGGATCCGTTCCCAAAGTACGATGGGTAGAGGACGAATCCGGCGCCGCGCGCTATGCCGGCCTGGTAGATCGGCTTTTCCAGGCCCGCTCGAACAGCGATTTTGTCTCAGCCGCGCCGACCAGTTTTACCGATGCGGCAGATATCGCCACGCCGGCCGTGGTGAATATCCGAGCCTTACAGCAAACGGGCGGCGGGATTTGGAGCCGCAGCGCGCCGTCCGGCTCTTCCGGCTCGGGCGTGATCCTCAGCCCCAACGGCTATGTGGTCACCAATCGCCACGTGGTGGAAAATAGTACGGAAATTCGCGTCACGCTGGCCGATAAGCGCAGCTTTTACGCCGAACTCATCGGCGCCGACCCATCCACAGACATCGCGCTGCTGAAAATAGACGAAGTAGGCCTGCCTTTTCTGCTGTTTGGAAACAGCGATTCCGTGCGGGTCGGCGAATGGGTGCTCGCCGTAGGCAATCCGTTTAACCTGGAAAGCACGGTGACGGCAGGGATCGTCAGCGCCAAAGGCCGCAATATCAATATCCTCGGCGGCGGCGCCAGCATCGAGTCGTTTATTCAGACGGATGCAGCCGTCAATCCCGGCAACAGCGGCGGCGCGCTGGTCAATACGGCCGGCGAACTCATCGGCATCAATACGGCAATCATCACGGAAACGGGCAGCTATGAAGGCTATTCCTTCGCAGTACCCTCGAATCTGGTGCAAAAAATTATCCGCGATCTCCGCGAATTCGGTCGGGTTCAACGGGCCTTTCTCGGTGTTGGAATCGAAGACCTCGACAGTGAAACGGCTCGGACGGTAGGCCTCCCCAACGCGGAAGGCGTTTATATCAACCGCATCACGCCCGGCAGCGCCGCGGCGGACGCCGGCCTGCAATCGGGAGACGTCATCATAAGCGTCAACAATGTCCGGGTTCGCAGCACGCCGGAACTGCAGGAGTATATCGGGCGATTGCGGCCGGGCGATCAAATCAATCTCGACTACTGGCGCAGAGGCGCCAAACAACGCGCAAGCCTGCTGCTGAAAGACGCCCGAAATTCCACAAGTATCGCGCGGTTGCAGGGCGATGAACTCCGCAGTGCGCTGGGTTTCGAACTCCGCGACCTGAACGGCGAAGAGGAGCGCCGAATGGGGCTCAACGGCGCGCTGGTGACCGCCATCCAACGCGGCAGCGTGGTGTACGACACGAATATGCAGCCCGGTTTTGTGGTTATCTCCGTGAACGGGAAACGGGTGACTAGCGCCGCAGAAACGATTGAAGCGATCCGAGATGCCGTGAACAGCGTGATTCTCGACGGTTATTACGAGGGCGAAGAGGATTTGTACTCCTACCGCTTCCGCAAACGGGAATAACCGATATGTTTTCTTATAAAAAAGTTCACCTCTTCGGCGCGCCCGGCGCCGGGGTCAGTACGCTGGGCCGGGCACTGGCCAACCGCCTAGGGTGCGCGCACCTGGATGTGGATGATTACTACTGGTTCACTTCCGATCCCCTGCCCTATAAACGCAAGCGCAATCCCGATCACCGACGCAGTTTGCTTTCGACAGACCTCGAGCGGCATCCCGCTTGGGTGCTGAGCGGTGCGCTCTGCGGCTGGGGCGATTGCTTTATTCCGCAATTTGATTTGGTCGTTTTTTGCCGACTGGATGTCGAAACCCGACTCCAACGGATCGCTGCTCGGGAAAGTTTGCGTTACGGCGATCAGATATTACCCGGCGGCGCGCTGCATGCCGTGTATGAAAAATTTTGTCAGTGGGCCGCAGCATATCCCACTTCGGAGGGCAACATACGCTCCCTCAAAGCCGAAATGAACTGGCTGACAGGATTAAATCAACCCGTGATCGTCCTGGATATGGACGCGCCGACCGCCGCGCTGGCCACCCGGGTATTGGGCGCCTGAGGGGGCGTGTCCATGGCGAACGGTATTTATCGGGCGCAGGGAATGGTGTCCAGGGTCACGCGATCTTTTTTAAAAGGATGCACGCGCAGCCGGAGGATACCGCCCTTGTTTTTCTCCTCCAGGCAATCGCACCAATATTGCCCCAATTTTCGCATCGCGAACGCGCTGTTGAATGCAGGCGTATGCAAGTCGGCCATCGCCCAGTCGTCAAGCAGCAGTTTGCTTTTCCGATCGTACGCATATTCGCTCCAGATTGGATTGAGTCGGTCGCATACGAGCCCTTGTTCCACATACAGATTCCATTCCGGTTGCGTATTGCTGTACATCGTCCAGGCCATGGCGCGCGGCGCCCAGCCGAGGGTTGATAAAAGCGGCGCAATCCAAATCCAGATCGTCAGGAAGAAAGCCGGCAGGCGCCGCGGCAGAGGAGTGGCGGCAGGGTGCCGGAAAACAGCCCAGACCAAGGCCGTCATCGCCAGATTCCAGGGGAGGACGACCGCGTTCCAGTTTAGGCCTAGCGGACTGATTGCCAGGATGATCCATCCGTGAAATACCCAACAGACAATTTTTGCCGGCTGGCGCGTGCGCGTCCACAACAGCCCCAGGCCGATGAGCGTCTCCAATGCGGCGGTTACATAACCCAGCGCAGGGAACTGCCCGAGCGGCTTACTCCACGAAAAAGCCTGACAAAACCAGGCAAAGTTGTCTTCCGCAAAATACGGCGTACATTTCCAAATGCCCCCCCAAACATAGACCGCGGCGATCGCCCATTGCTGCCCTTTGAGCGCCTCGGCCGGATCGAGCAGGCTGAACGTCCAAAGCGCCAAATACAAATACAACCAGGGCTGTAATCGGTTGAGATCCAAGAGCGCCAGTAAGGTAAACCAGACGATAACCCCCAGGATAATCGGCCGCGCGGCAGGTTTCCAAAGCAGAAACAGCAGCAATATCAAACCGATACCTGCGAGTGCCGAGCCACTTGCATCCTCCGGCAGTCCCGGCGCGCCCCACAGCGGAATTTGTGGGAAAGTGCGGTTTGACCCCGACCAAAGCGGCCAGGAGCCCGCTATTTGCGCCAGCAGCGCCAACGCGCTGATCCTGTTTACCCAGTCTCGGAGAGATAATTCGGTCTGTAACAACTTTGTGCGGATTTCTTATTCGTCGCCGGAAAGGTTGATCGTTGGCACATCATCCTGTTTTTTTTCGGGCTGCGGCTTTTTCCGTACCGATGGATATTGTTTGCGTATGCCGCCTTTGTAGGGCGTCGGCTCCTGATCCAGGAGATATCCCGGATTTTCCTCCGGATTCGGCTTTTGCGTTTGCTGAATTAATACTTCCGGCTTCGCGTAATTTTCTTCCGAGTAGGTGGATACGCGGTATCCAAGCAGGCAGATCAGGGTAACACTGAGGCCGAATAGCCATGTTTGCATAATCTGCCCCTGCATATAGCGTTCAAAACCGCCGGCGCCGGCTTGCAAGGGCTGGCGCAGCGCTTTCCAGACAAAGTTGCGCGCAGGTTGTACCAGATAATACTCGATCGGTTTCCAGATTGTGTTCCAGATGATTTTATAGCGATTGGGTAGGGGAGGGCGTGTGCCGGCCGCAAATTCTACATTTTTGGACATTATGCGGTACCATTCGCTGCGGGTCACCCAATGAATCATGCGCCGGTCTTTGCCGAAAACGCCCAGTCGGGAAGGCGTTGCGATCGTGCGCACCGCGCCGTCCCAATGCACCAGCGCAAGCCCGAATCCGTGGTAAATACACTGCCGCTTTAGTTCCTCCATATACGGATCGTGCGGCGCGATAAAGACGTCGGCGCCCAACGCAACCCACTGCTCGTCGGCGAAATAGCGTTTAAACTGCTCGATCGCATAGATGTACCGGTATTTGCGCCATTTTTGCATCGTAAAATACCAACCCAAAAATCCCATGGCGCCGACGCCCAACAGCAACCCCATATTGCCGGCCAATTGAAGATTTGCCAGCCAGGGTAGCCGGACGGTATAAAACCAGGAATACGCCAAAGCGGCCAGGAGCGCGCCGAAAGCTAGGCAGTCCCACAAAAAATAGACGACGTTCAGCGTATATTTCACTTCGCCGGACTTATCCAGGGAAGTCGCTTCATACGTGCAGGTAAAATAAGCGCCGTCTGTTTTTTTGAAGCGCAGCATGCCGTCGGCTACCAGTCCCTGCGCGCCCACATTATCCAGTGCCGTTTCCAGGGTCTCCGGATAAAATTCATAGCGGTATCGGTAAAACGACTTCAAAAAGGGAATAAATGCCTTTTTTATAGCATCCTCATCCAGTACGCCGGGGCGGGCGGGTACTGGCAAGGGGAGATCGGAAGGCGTGTGGGCGTTGAAATCCATATTGCCGTGCGAAGATAAGGGAAATGGAGGTTTTACCGTAAAAATGGAAGTAAAATAGACGCAACTACTTAGCCGGTCGCATCTGCAAGAATATTTTCCGCTTCAAATGCCGCCCATTCCGTAATTTTACGCTTTCCAATGACGCACACCTACGATATCATCATCGCCGGCGCAGGCTTGGCCGGACTGACCCTGGCGGTGGAACTTTCCAGCCGACCGGCTTTTTCCGAATATCGTATCCTCCTGCTGGATCGAGACGCCAAACAGCAAAACGATCGAACCTGGTGCTTCTGGGCCGAACCGGACGAACCGCTGCCGCCGGTAATCCGCCATTCCTGGGCCTCCGCCTACTTCTACGGTCCTTCCTTTGATATTCCCATGGCGATGGACGGCTACCGGTATTGTATGGTGCGCGGCCAGGATTTTTACGATTACGCGCGCCGGGAAATCGCCCAAAATCCGAAGATCACGTGGCAGCAAGCCACGATCCGCCAAATCTTGCCCGAAGAATCCGCCGTGCTGACGGATGCGGGGCGATTTACCGCCAAATGGATTTTTAACAGCGCGTTCGTCCCGGTGGAAGCGCTGACGGACACAAGCGCCGTACCCTTCGCGCACCCGCACACGCAAACCGGCGGGCGCCCGCCGGGGTACGCCTGGCTGTTGCAGCATTTTAAAGGCTGGGAGGTGGAAACGCCGGAACCTTGTTTCGACCCGGAAACCGTGACGTTTATGGATTTCAGAATCGAACAACAGGGCGAAACGCGTTTCGTCTATGTATTGCCGTTCTCCGAACACCGTGCCCTAGTGGAGTTTACCGTTTTCTCCCCCGCGCTGCTGCCGGAATCCGCTTATTACGAAGCGCTGAAGGACTATCTCTGGCAACAACTGGGGATCGCTAATTACCATATCACCGGAGAAGAATTCGGGGTGATTCCGATGAGCGATTATCCGTTCCCCAGCCAAATGGGGCGTTCTGTTATCAATATCGGTACGGCCGGCGGATTTGTGAAAGCGTCCAGCGGGTATGCTTTCAAGCGCACGCAGCGAAAAATCCGCCGCCTGGTAGATGATTGGGAAGCCACGGGCGCGCCCGATCCCGACGTCTTGCGATCCGCGTTCAAATTTCGATTGTATGACAGTATTTTGTTGCGGGTGCTGGAAGCAGGCAGAACGCCCGGCGCCCGGGTGTTTGAACGGCTGTTCCATCGCCTCCCCGCCGCCCATGTATTGCGTTTTCTGGACGAAGATACGGATTTTAAGGAAGATCTGAAGTTGATGTCGGTTACCCAGCTGCAGGAGTTTTCTCGGGTCGCTATCGCACAGTTATCGAAATATGGCCGAGTTTGAACAAAAAAAATGCCTGCGCGTCGGAATCACCGGCGGTATCGGCAGCGGAAAAAGTACGGTGGCGCGGATGTTTGCCGTCCTCGGCGTGCCGGTATATGATGCCGACCACTGGGCGCGGTGGCTTATTCAGCACGACGAGTCGTTGCGGCAACGTATCGTCGAACTCCTGGGGTCGAACGCCTACGATGCCGCCGGCGCGTACAACCGGGAATATGTGGCCAATATCGTGTTTGCCGATAAAGAAAAACTGGCCGGACTCAATGCGCTGGTGCACCCGGCCGTAGAATCACATGCCCGCCAATGGCATGACGCCGCGTGCCGGACGGGCGTGCCGTACACCCTGAAAGAGGCCGCCCTGCTGATCGAAAGCGGCAGCCACCGACACCTGGACGCCCTGATCGTCGTAACGGCCCCGGAATCGCTGCGGATTCAACGGGTCGTCCAACGCGACGGCCTTTCCGAAGACGCCGTGCACGCGCGTGTCCGAAACCAAATGCCGGAGGCAGAAAAGGCGGCGGCCGCAGATTTTTTGATCGTCAATGACGGCGCGCATCTGCTGACGCAGCAAGTCTGGAACGTACACCAAACGCTGTGTGCCGCCAGCCGGGCGTAGTTTCGGTATCTCCACGCGCGCAACGACTCGATTTAATGCCTTTTTCAACAATATTTTGAAATTTTGTTTGGAAAATAACCTCGGCTTTTATACCTTTGCCGCCCGAATAACACAGAAATTTATTTTAAGTCATTCATTCATTGTTGTTTATATGAAAAAAGATATTCATCCGTCTAGTTTCCGTATGGTCGTTTTCAAAGACATTTCCACGGATGACGCATTCCTGTGCCGCTCCTGCGTTTCTTCAAAAGAAACCGTTACCTGGGAAGACGGCAAAGACTATCCGTTGGTGAAAATGGAAATTTCGGCATACAGCCACCCGTTTTTTACCGGTAAAATGAAATTTGTAGATACGGCGGGTCGTATTGACAAGTTTAACAAGAAATTCGCTAACACGAAATTCGCAAAATAATTTCGTCGTTTTTTTGAATAAAAAGTCCCGATTCGCACCTGCAAATTGGGACTTTTTTTATTTTTGGCCCACACCTGTATCCGACTTGCGCTAAACGCCAACCAATGCAAAATATCATTCTATTCGATCCGGAGGCGCGCAAGCACCTGCTGCCGCTCGCCGCAACCCGCCCGGTCGGGGAGTTCAGACTGGGGATTCTTACCCTGCGCGAAAAATGGGAACGCCTGTTTCGGGCGCCGGTTTCCTATATCACGCAGGATTATCTGCAGGATCGCTACCCCATTCACATCGGAAGCGATAACTTGGTCGTTAATGCCTGTATCGTGCCGGATCAGGCCGCCTATTCGCTGTTCCGCACGCTCCAAACCGGCCAGGCGC
This sequence comes from Saprospiraceae bacterium, assembly GCA_032115775.1. Taxonomy (GTDB): domain Bacteria; phylum Bacteroidota; class Bacteroidia; order Chitinophagales; family Saprospiraceae; genus M3007. The sequence continues at coordinate 12,986 of JAUMBL010000003.1, forward strand.
TGATACGCCACGATGAACTGCTGGCCGTCCGCCTCGATGAATCACAATTCGAACTCCTGGTGTCGGATGAAGCCCTAGGCAACCTGGACGGCAGGAACCTGGAAGAGGATGCGCCCATTACGATGTTTTCCCGTCTGTGGAACCTGAACAGCCTGAATGCGCAAGCGCTGCGCTACGATTTCGACCTGCTCACCCGCGGACGGAAATCGCAGCCGCTGTCTGATACCAACCGGGTCATCGGCCCGCACCCGGTTTTCCTGGAGGAAGGCGCCCGGGCGGAATGTTGCGTGTTCCAAACCGAGGGCGGCCCTATCTATATCGGAAAAAACGCGGAAATCATGGAGGGCTGCCTGCTCCGAGGCCCTATCGCCGTCTGCGAACAAGCCGTGCTGAAAATGGGCGCTAAAATCTACGGCCCCACCACCATCGGCCCCGGATGCAAGGTCGGCGGCGAAATCGCCCGCAGCATCCTGTTCGCGAATTCTAACAAAGCGCACGACGGCTTTCTCGGCGATTCGGTAATCGGCGAGTGGTGCAACTTCGGCGCCGATTCGAATAATTCTAATCTCAAAAACAACTACAGCGAGGTGCGCCTGTGGGATTATGCGGAGGAACGCTTCGCCAAAACCGGCGAACAATTTTGCGGACTGTTCATGGGCGACCACTCGAAATGCGCGATTAATACCAGCTTCAATACCGGTACGGTGGTCGGCGTGTTTGCTAATCTGTATGGCGCCGGTTTCCATCGCAATTTTGTGCCGGACTTCTCCTGGGGCGGCCCGGAAGCCGGATACCGCACCTATCGCTTCGACGAAGCGCGCGCGGTGGCGCAAGCGGTCATGTCGCGGCGGGGAAAAGAACTGACGGCACTCGACCAGGCCGTGCTCTCCCAGGTGTTCGCAAATACCGCCGTGTTCCGAACCTGGGAAAAAATCTCCTGACCAACTCTGCTCACTCGAACGATTATCAGAAAAGGTGGCTAAACTAAAATACGACCTCCGCGGCGTCTCCGCCTCTAAAGATGAGGTGCACGCTGCAATCCGGCATCTCGATAAGGGATTGTACCCGGGCGCATTTTGCAAAATCCTGCCGGACATCGCCGGCGGAAATGCCCGCTATTGCAACCTCCTGCACGCGGATACCGCCGGGACAAAAACCAGCTTGGCTTATTTGTACTGGCGCGAAACCGGCGACCTGTCGGTCTGGGCCGGAATCGCCCAGGACGCCATCGTCATGAACCTCGACGATATGGCCTGCGTAGGCTGTACCGATCAGTTCGTACTCTCCAGCACGATCGGCCGAAACAAATCGCTGATCCCAGGTGAGGTGATCGCCGCAGTCATCCAGGGCATGTCGGACTTCGTCGCCAAAATGCGCGAATACGGCGTCCACATCCACGAGGCCGGCGGCGAAACAGCCGACGTCGGCGATGTCGTCCGCACCATTGACGTCGGCTATACGGCCTTCGCGCGGATGCGCCGAAGCAAGGTGCTGGTCAATGATATCCGCCCCGGCGACGCGATCGTCGGCTTCGCGTCCTATGGCCAGGCAACGTATGAATCGGAATACAACGGCGGCATGGGCAGCAACGGCCTGACAGCCGCCCGCCACGATGTGCTCCGCCAAGCGTACGCAACCCAATATCCCGAATCCTACGATCCCGCCATTCCCCCAGCCGTCGTGTATGCCGGAAAATACCGATTGACCGATAAAACGGAAGTCGCCGGCCGCCAAATGGACGTGGGTAAATTACTGCTCTCGCCCACGCGTACCTATCTTCCGCTACTGCGCGAAGCGCTCGCCCGCTATCAGAAACAGATCCACGGCATGATTCATTGCACCGGCGGGGGACAAACGAAAGTGCTCAAATTCGTCCGAAATGTCCATGTCGTAAAAGACAACCTTTTGGACGTTCCGCCGTTGTTTAAACTCATCCAGGAAAGCGGTGGAACCGACTGGCGGGAAATGTACCAGGTCTTTAATATGGGCCACCGAATGGAACTGTACCTGCCGCCCCGATACGCAGACCGCCTCGTCGAACTCGCCCAGGAATTTGGAATCGAAGCTCGCGTGATCGGCAGGGTAGAGGCATCAAGCGGCGAAAAGGTCACCGTGGAAAGTCCTTATGGATCGTTTTCCTACCCGTCGCAAGCGCATGTTTAGAATTCGGCGAGAAAATTTGTTTGAATCTCGAATTTGTTTTGTTATGTCTAAAAAAGCACTTTTTTTCATACTCATAACCGCATCCATCGTCTGGAGTTGTAAAAAACAGGACGCCAAGGCGGATATCGCGCGCCTCGAAAATGCGCTGGAAAAGCATTTCACCACCGTCGCTGCCGATTCGCTCGTCGCATTGTACCTGCAATCCGTGACAGCACACCCGGAGGACACGGCCCGCAATCTGCAGTACCTCACAAAAGCCGCCGACATTCAATTTACAAAGCAAAAAAATACGGTCGCAGCCGTCCGTATGCTCAACGATGCCGTCAAACAATATGCAGCCGGCAGCCAGGATAAAGGGGAACTGTTCGGCATGATGGCCCGGATTTGGACGGCCTATCTCTACAAATCCACGCCGGATCTCAGCCGGCAACCCGAAGATATTGATGAAATGCATGCCAACCTGCTGAATAACCTCGCTTGGATAGATAGCAGCCTGTACCGGCTTGACCAAAAGATGATGAACAACAGCCGGCCCGGCGACTTGAATCTGGCGGACGCAGACGCCTTTATCGAAATGTCAGAGGCCGCCGCCGCGCTGCAAAAAGAAAAGCAACAGCCGGACGATTACGTCCGTATCCTCATGCAGGCGGCCGGACTGGCGAAAAGCATCGGCAATCCCAATAAGGCGCTGCAACTTTATTATCAGGTAGAATCGCAACTCCCGGAACACCGCCAGGCGCCGGCAGCACTCTTTCTGTCGGGTTTTATTTATGAAAATGACCTGGGCGACCTGGATAAAGCCAAAGCGGTTTATCAGGATTTTCAAAAACGCTACCCAAACGATCCGAATTACCTCGACGACGTGCAGGTATCGCTGAAAAACCTGGGAAAATCCGCAGAGGAATTGATCCGGGAATTTGAAAAGAAATCCCGCACGCAATAATGCCGGTCAGGCCGGAATATCCGTTTCACCAGCAATTTTTAGCGTTTGCGCGCAGCCTGACGCCGGATTCCCGCTTGCGCCTGGCGCCCACGCCCTCCGGATATCTGCACCTCGGAAACGCACTCAATTTTATCCTGAACTGGCTCGCCGCCCGGCACATCCCCGGCGCGCGGCTGCTGCTCCGCATTGACGATCTGGACGCCGACCGGAAACGCCCCGAGTATGTGCAGGATGTATTCGATACCTTGTACTGGCTGGGGCTCGACTGGGACGAGGGCCCCCGGGATGCAACCGACTTCGAATCCCAGTGGTCGCAATACCGCCGGCTCGATGCCTACAACCGTCTTCTACAGATCTTACGGGAAAAAAACTGCCTGTTCGCGTGCCGGAAATCCAGAAAAGCGCTCGCACCGTACGAAGGAGGCTATCCGACGCTGTTCCGGGAGCAGGGCTTGTCGCTGGGCGATCCGGACGTCGCCTGGCGCCTACGCACGCCGTCGGGCGCCGCAATGCCGGATTTTGTGGTGCGCCGCCGCGATGGTATTCCGGCATACCAAGTCGCCAATGTAGCGGATGATCTGTATTTTGGGATCACGCATATTATCCGCGGCGCAGATTTATCGGCGTCCACGGAAGCGCAGCACTTTTTGGCAGAAATCCTTGGCGCTGCTGATTTTTTGAATATCCGATTCCTCTTTCATCCATTACTCCTGGATGAATCCGGCCAAAAACTCTCCAAATCCGCCGGCGCCGCCGCGCTGGCTACCCGACGTATGCAGGGTGAAAGCCCTGCCTTTGTCTTCCAAACCGCCGCGCGCCTGCTTCAAATGCGCGCTGCTGCTGACGCCGTATCGTCAGCAGCAGCGTTGCTGGCAGCGTTTCGAGTCGAACTAGCCGACCAATAATTTCGAGAAACACGAATTCTTCCATTTTGTTAAAAAAAATGGGCGATTCGCTGAGAAATTTAATTTCTTGCGTACTATTGCGTCTGAAAGAGCGTGATTAAGTACCTGGGCAGATCCGAGACAAGATTGTCCGCTCGGCGAAAAACCGATATTTTCTTCACGCAATTAGCACCATTTATTATTATTTCACCAACGATACGGGTTTATATGACAAACACGAACACAGCAGGCGCCGCTGCGACGGGGCATCCCAAAGGACTATATGTCCTCTTTTTCACGGAAATGTGGGAGCGCTTCAGTTACTATGGGATGCGCGCCATCTTCATTCTCTTTCTGACGAAGGCACTGGTAATTAATCAACAGGACGCGTCAAACATCTACGGTAGTTTTACCGGACTTGTGTACCTGACGCCTTTGCTGGGCGGGTATCTGTGCGACCGCTATCTGGGCAACCGGCGGAGTATCCTCATCGGCGGAATCCTGATGGCCATCGGGCAATTTATGATGTTTCTGTGCGGCAGTCTTTTGTCAAACCCCGAGCTGGCGACGACCATGATGTGGGCGGGTTTGACGGTGCTGATCGTCGGCAACGGGTTCTTCAAGCCCAATATTTCCACGATGGTAGGGCAGCTATACCCGCAAAGCGACCGTCGGGTGGACAGCGCGTTCACCATTTTCTATATGGGCATCAACCTGGGCGCCTTCTTTTCTCCGCTGATATGTGGCGGACTGGGCGATACAGGGAATATTGCAGACTTCAAGTGGGGCTTTTTGGCAGCCGGTATCGGGATGGTCATCAGCACAATTTCTTTTGAGCTGATGAAAAACAAGTATCTGGTAGGGCCGGATGGCGCGCCGATTGGTATGCCGGTGCAAAAACTCGACCTGAAAAACCTGCTGATCATCGTCGGGTCTATACTCGTTATTTTCTTCTTACTCAGTTTTAAAAATCTGTTCAACAGCGATCTGGACGTCGTCGGCTACCTGATTTATGGCGCAATGATCGTCATGCCGCTCATCATCATTCTCGACAAGTCGCTTACCAAAGAAGAGCGCTCGCGCATCGGTGTCATTATCATCCTCGCGTTTTTCGTCATTTTCTTCTGGAGCGCTTTCGAGCAGGCGGGCGCTTCGCTGACGCTATTTGCCGATCAGCAGACCAACCGGAATATTGGAAGCTGGGTGATGCCGGCAAGTTGGTTTCAATCGGTCAATCCACTGGCAATCATTGTGTTAGCGCCTATTTTCACGTTTTTTTGGGATTTTCTCCACAAACGGAATGCCGAGCCGGCATCGCCCATGAAAATGGCTTGGGGCTTGGCCTTGTTATGCCTGGGCTACATCGTCATCGCCTTTGGGGTGCATGGCGTGGACAGCACGGTTAAAATCAGCATGTGGTGGTTGTTATCGCTCTACTTGCTGCACACGATGGGCGAGTTGTGCCTGTCGCCGATTGGACTGGCCATGGTATCCAAACTGGCGCCGATCCGCTTTTCTTCTTTGCTGATGGGTACCTGGTTTTTGGCGAATGCAGCCGCCAATAAGTTTGCCGGCACCCTGAGCGCGCTCATTCCGGGCGGCGAAGGCGGCTCCGCAACGACGAACTTCCTCGGTTACGAGATTACCAATCTGTACGAGTTTTTTACCGTGTTTATCGCACTGACGGGCGTTGCAGCCGCTACGCTCTTCCTGATGAGCGGCCTGTTGCGGCGCATGATGCATGGTATTAAGTAAGCAATTGCGCTTAGGCTTTACTATATATTAAAACACGCTTTGGCAGCATCAGCCGCCAAAGCGTGTTTTTATAAGAATGGTATTTCGCCGCCTTCGGCGGCGAAATAGAATAATGGACGGATGCCCGGTATTTTGAATTTTATAAATTCAAAATACCGGGCATCCGTCCAACATAATGTAACCGCCGAGCAACGTCGAGCAAGGGAAAATTGGGCCGCCATATCATGCGCTATTTGCTGGACGCGGCACTAGTATGCCTCACACTATATATATCGGTGCCTTCGGCGGCAAAATAAAATAATGGACGGGAGCCCGCTTTTTTGAATTTATACAATTTAAAAAAGCGAGCGCCCGTCCATTAGATTCCTCTTCGTAAAAATCGAAGAATTTCAAATCTGTAGCATCAGTAGTGTGGCCACGCGCACGCGCACAAAAAACAAAATCCCCACTATATCAAACCATATACAAACCCCGGCGCCAAGGCCAACATCGCAATCAGTGCAATGCCGGCGATTAATACCAGCCGGAAGTCCATCGGCATCGGCACGACATGCTCGTTTTGCTCCCGCGAGAAGTACATCGCAATCAACACCTTGAAGTAGTAGTAAATAGATACTGCCGAGCTAACGACAGCGATCCCAACGAGCCAGGGATAGCGTTCAAAGGCTACGGCAAACAGGAAATATTTACCGAAAAAACCGGCCGTCGGCGGAATGCCGGCCAACGATAACACGCAAATGGTCATCGCAGCCGCAAGCAGGGGCTGCTTCTTGCCCAACCCGTTGAAAGCACTGATGCCGCTGTCCGGATTATCTTCCGTCACGATCATGTACACCGCGAAGGCGCAAATCGAAGCGATGCCGTACACCAGCAGGTACAACAATAAAGCGCCGGCAGCGCCCTCCTGACCAATGCTCAGGATGCCCAATAAAAGATAGCCGGCATGGGCTACGGACGAATAGGCCATGAGGCGCTTAAAATCCGTTTGGAACAGCGCCGTGAAATTCGCCAACAACATCGTCAGACCGGCAATCATCGCCACCGGCAGCGCCCAAAACGGCGTGGCGGCAGCAAAAGCCACGGAGAATAATTTGAAAAACGCGCCGACCCCAGCCGTTTTTACGACCGTCGCCATGTAGGCGGTTACCATATTCGGACTGCCCTGATAGACGTCCGGCGCCCAAAAATGAAAGGGCGCCGCCGCAATTTTAAAACCCAGCCCAGTCAGGATCAGCAAAATACCCGTATGAAGCATCGACGCGGAATGGCGACCGTCCTCTAAGGCCGCCGCGATGGCCTGCAAATCAAAACTGGCCGTCGCACCGTACATCAGCGCAATGCCGAACAGCAGGATGCCGGTAGCGAAGGATCCCATTAGAAAATATTTCAGCGCCGCTTCGTTCGACGCCAAATTATCGCGCCGACTGCCCGCCAAAACGTACAGCGGAATGCTCAGAATTTCAATTCCGAGAAACAGCATGACGATATTGTTGAAGGCGAACATACACAAGGCGCCGCACATACTGAACAGAATTAGCCCGTAGTTGTCGCCCAATGTTTCTGATAATTCGCGGAAACCCCAGCGCGACAGCCCCAGCAATAGCAAGGCGCTCGTCAGTGCAACCGCGGAAAAAGCCAGTGCATAGCGATCAAAATGCAGCATAGACTTGAACTGGCTGTTCAGGCCGTCATAGTCTCCCGCCCACAAATCCGCCACAACAACGCCCAATGCCAAGCCGACGCCCAACAGCGCAAGCGCAAGCAGCACCGTGCGCTTTTTTAAAAATCCGGCAAAAAGTACCAAAATGCCGGTCGCAAACAGTATAAGTACAGCTTTCATGTACAAAAAATTAAAAGCGTGGTATTGAAATTCTCCGCTCCCCCGAGCCGAATCAATTTTTAAAACACGCTAAAGTTGGACGGCGCCCAGGATACGGGATACGCCGGAATCGGTGAGTTGAAGAATTACTTGCGGAAAAAAGCCCAACAGCAGCACCAGCGCGCTGATGAGCCCGAGCACGACCCATTCCCGGGTTTGAAGCGCCGGGAATGCGGCGGTTTGGGCGTTGGTTTCACCAAACATCGTCAGTCCGTAGGCGCGCAACATATACACGGCACCCAAAATGATGGTGAGGCCCGCGGCTGCACCCAGCCAGTTGGCGTAGTTCCAAACGCTGTTTAGCAGTAGAAACTCGCCCGGGAAACCGTTTGTAAGCGGCACGGCCACGGCGCCGAGCAGGATGATCATAAAGAGGGTCGCAAAACCGGGCGCAGACTTTGCAATGCCGCCCAGATCGCCCATCGAACGGGTGCCGAGCCGACGCTCAATCACATCGACTACAAAAAACAACCCGACGACATTGATCCCGTGGTTGAGCATCTGCAGCAATCCGCCCTGCAACCCGGCTTTATTCCAGGCCAGAATACCCGCCGCGATCAAGCCGACGTGCGCAATGGACGAATAGGCAATCAAACGCTTCAAATCGCGCTGTTTGACGGCTATGATACTCGCATACACGATCCCTGTTACCGCCAACGCTAGGAACACGGGCGTCCAAGTGTGCAGGGCCTCTGGCGCCATTGGAATCATCCAGCGCAGACTGCCGTACAGTCCCATCTTCAGCATGATGCCGGACAGCAGCATCGCACCGCCGGTCGGGGCGCTGACGTAGGTGTCCGGCTGCCAGGTATGAAAAGGAAATAAAGGCATTTTAACGGCAAACGCAAGGAAGAAACCCATCAACACCCAAGCGGCCGCGTTCGGCGCTAATTCTACTGCCACCAAATCTTTCCATAAAAACGAGTGCGCCCCCTCTACGTCGGTGTGGAGATAAAGATACAGCAGGGAAAGCAACATGCAAAGCGAGCCGGCAAAGGTATAAATGAAGAACTTCAGGGTAATCCGAATGCGATCCTCTCCACCCCAAATTGCGCAAATGAAGTAAATCGGAAGGAGCGCCAACTCGTAAAAAACATAGAACAGCAGGCCGTCATCCGCCATGAAAACCCCGTTCAGAGCCATCAGCATCATCAACAGCAAACCGTAATACCGGCGCTCGCTGTCGAAACGACGCTCAAAACTGCTCAAAATAATGAGCGGCGCCAATAAGTTGGTCAGTAAAACCAAGAGCATACTGATGCCGTCCAGCGACATCGCAAAATGAATGCCGGCCTCCGATACCCAGGGTATATCCAGGGCATAATTAATGCCGGTTGGATCCAACCAGAACCAGGCGGCCAAAGTGATGCCGAAATTGAGCGCGCCGGTCGCGAGCGCCAGCGCGCGCGACCAGAGACTGGGCAACATGAAAACTGCCAGACAACCCAACAGCGGAACCAGAATAAGTGCGAGCGTCATAATTGTATTTTTTCTGCGGAGTCGTTCGTGTTTAAATAAAGAGTGAGCCTACCAGCAGCGCGGCGCCGACAACCATCGCCAGCAGGTAATACTCGATGTTGCCGTTTTGCAATTTTCGGAATTGCGCACCCAGCAATTGCGATGCGCGACCCACGCCATTTACCACGCCGTCTATCGCCTGGATATCAGCATAGTAATGCAGCATTTTAGATAGTTTTTCTAGCGGACGAACAAAGAGGAAATCATACGCTTCATCTACGTAAAATTTGTTCGCAAGGAGGCGCGCGATCGGCTGCATCGCGCTGTCTGCCACCGGTACATTACGGCGAACAACATACACGGCGTACGCCAGCACCAACACAAGCAGCGCCAGCACCGTAGTAATACCCATCAGCAACCATTCCGTCCGGGCGTCAAGCACGTGGGTCTCCGGTGTTGCCGGACGTGCCAAAGCCGGCGCCAGGTAGTGGGACAACCACTCCGATCCGCCCAGATGCAAAAAGTGCGGCGTGTTTAAAAAACCGCCAACTACCGACAGTACGGCCAGAACGATTAAAGGAATGGTCATGACGGCCGGACTTTCATGCAAGTGGGCGCGTTGCGCTTCCGTGCCGCGGAATTCTCCGAAAAAGGTCACGAATAGTAATCTGCCCATATAAGTAGCGGTTATCAGACCGCTGATTGCCGCCAAAGCCCACCAAAGCGCGCCGCTGTGTTCGTAGGTTTTTGCAAAAATTTCGTCTTTGGAAAAGAAACCGGACAGTAGCGGGAATCCGCTGATCGCCAGCGTGCCGATTACAAATACCCAAAAGGTCACGGGCAGCGCCTTCCGCAGACCGCCCATGTTCCGAATGTCCTGCTCGCCGCCCAGCGCGTGGATGACCGATCCGGCGCCCAGGAACAGCAGCGCCTTGAAAAACGCGTGCGTCGTTACGTGGAAAATCGCCGTGGAATAGGCGCCCATGCCCAAGGCTAAAAACATCAAGCCGAGTTGGGAGACGGTGGAGTAGGCCAGTACTTTTTTGATGTCGTTTTGCCGCAAGCCGATGAGTGCGGCGAAAATCGCCGTGGCAAGTCCAGTGATCGCAATGACTTCTAATGCATGGGGCGCCAAGGCATACAAACTGCTGCAGCGCGCGACCAGGTAAATCCCGGCCGTGACCATCGTCGCGGCGTGAATCAGCGCCGATACCGGCGTCGGGCCGGCCATGGCGTCGGGCAGCCAGGTGTACAAAGGTATTTGTGCGCTTTTGCCGATGGCGCCTACAAAGAGCAGTAAACAAATAACCGTCGGTATCCAGGCGTTGTTTTGATAATTCGCAACGCCTTCAAATACCTCCCGGTATTGAAGACTTCCAAACGTGTTGAAAATGAGAAATATACCCAACAAAAGCCCCAAATCCCCTATACGGTTCATAATGAAGGCTTTGCGAGCCGCGTGTCCGTACGCGCGATTTTCATACCAAAAACCGATCAGCAGGTAAGAGCAAAGCCCCACGCCTTCCCAGCCGAAAAAGAGCATCAGAAAGTTGTCGCCCATCACCAGCAACAGCATGGAAAAGACGAACAGATTCAGGTAGGCAAAAAACTTCCAGAAGCCCTCGTCGTCGTGCATGTATCCAATGGAATACACATGGATGAGAAAACCTACGCCGGTGATGATGAGCATCATCCAGGCGCTCAGCGGGTCGGCCAGAAAAGCAAATTGCACCTGAAGCGAATCTACGTGCAGAAAAGTGTAGAGCGTTTGCTCCATCGCCGTTCCATTGCGCACGTCGCTGAAAACAGCCAAACTGAGCAGAAAAGCGCCCAAAATAGTGCCGGAACCAATAAGGCCGACCGCGGTTTTAGGCAATCGGCGGCCGAAAAGACCGTTGATTAGGAACCCGGCGAAGGGCAGAAAAGGTATAAGCGGAAGAAGAGATTGCATAGCAGAGAAAGTCGGTCAACCGTCGAAAAACAGTTAATATTTCAAATTATCCAGTAGGGAAATATCCGTGGATTTGGTGTTGCGGTAGATCATGACCAGAATCCCCAGCCCCACGGCCGCTTCCGCCGCCGCAACTACCATGATAAAAAATACCATGATCTGCCCCTGCGCGTCGCCGAGATAGGTGGAGAAGGCCGCTAACAACAGATTCACAGCATTTAACATGAGCTCTACGCACATCAGTACGATAATCGCATTGCGCCGCGTGAGCACTCCAAGCACCCCAATTCCAAAAAGTAGCGTGCTGAGATAGACGAAATAATCAATCGGAACGGTTTGTATGATATCAAGCATACCGCGCTAAATTTTAGAGTTTTAGATCGCGTTTTCCAACCAAAACAGCGCCGACCATCGCAGCCAAAAACAGGATGCCGGCAATTTCGAAGGGTACCACGAATTCAGTGAATAATTGCTTTCCAAGGTTTTCTACCAAGCCCACACTGCTGTTGGGCGTCGCTTGTTGCAATTGCATACCGCCTTTTAGCGCGCCGACCATCGTAACAGTCAGCGCACCGGCCGCAATGGCAGCGCCAATTTTCCAGAGTGCGGATTTTTTGGGTTCGTTGTCTTTATTCAAATTCAGCAGCATCAGTACGAACAGGAAGAGTACCATAATGGCGCCGGCATACACGATGATGTGTACCACCGCCAAAAATTGCGCGTTTAACAACACGTACAACCCTGCAATCATGAAAAATCCCAAGATCAGGTAAATGACACTATGGACAGGGTTTTTAGAAAAAACCATCAACAGGGCAGCCAATACGGAAGCCACAGCCAGGATGGAAAATACAGCGAGCGTCATGGATATGCGTTTTAGGTAGGCGTTTGTCCGGATGATTACACGGTCCGGTTCTGTTCCTGAATGTGTTTCTGCCGCTTGCTCACGTCCACTTGGGTGTCGGGCGTAAGGCCTTCCACCAACAGGTCTTTTCCAAAAACGAAATTTTGACGCACGTAATCAGACGGAACAATGCGATCTGTAAGAAATATCGCCTCTTTCGGACAGGCTTCTTCGCACAAACCGCAAAAAATGCAGCGCAACATGTTGATTTCATAGACGGCAGCGTATTTTTCCTCGCGGTACAAATGCGCTTCCTCTTTCTTACGCTCCTCGGCAACCATCGTGATGGCTTCTGCCGGACAGGCTACCGCACACAAACCGCAGGCAGTACAACGCTCCCGACCCGCTTCATCGCGTTTCAGCACGTGCCACCCGCGATAGACCGGCGCCATCGGGCGCTTTTCTTCCGGGTACCGAACGGTGTTTTTTTTGCGGAAAAAGTGTTTGATCGTCGTAAGCATGCCCTTCAGGATCGCCGGAAAATACAGGCGCTCCCAAAAATTCATCTCTTTTTGGACAACATTTATTGACCGTTGGGTGAGTGGTTGCATAGTCGGGTAGTCTGTTTTTTATTCAAAAATTAACACGCCGCCGGCTGTCAGCAGCATATTTAACAAGGAAAGCGGAATGAGAATTTTCCAGCCGAGGTGCATCAACTGGTCATAGCGAAAACGCGGCAGCGTCCAGCGAATCCACATAAATACAAAAATAAAAAAGAACGTCTTGCCGAACATCACAATCGGCCCCATCAAACCGCCAAGCCAGTCTGGATTCAGTCCCGGAAAGTGGTAGCCCCCGAAAAACAGCGTGGCAATGATCGCCGAAGAGATGAACATATTGATGTACTCCGCAAAAAGGAAGAAACCTAGTTTCATCGAACTGTACTCCGTGTGGTAGCCGCCAACGAGCTCTGTTTCACACTCCGGCAGGTCGAAAGGCGCGCGGTTGCATTCCGCGAGCGCGCAGGTGAAGAAAATCAGGAAACCCAAGGGTTGGAGAAAGATATTCCACTGCGGCAGGAAACCCCACCAATACCCCGATTGCGATTCCGCGATCTGGCGAAGGCTGAGCGTCTCGCTCAACATGACGATTGCAATGATGGAAAGTCCCATCGCCAATTCGTAGGAAATCATCTGCGAAGAGGCTCGGATCGCTCCAAACAGCGAATATTTGTTGTTGGAGGCCCAACCACCGATCATGATTCCATACACGCCCAAGGATACAAATCCTACGACGTACAAAATACCAATATTCAGATCAGTTGCCTGTAGTTCAATGTCCGCGCCAAACAGGGTCAGGGAAGTGCCCCATGGAATTACCGCGCTGGTCATGCAGGCAACGAACATGAAAATACCCGGACCCAATATAAAGAGCCACTTTTCCGCATTCGTGGGGATAAAATCCTCTTTCATGAACATTTTAACGCCATCGGCTATCGGTTGCAATAGGCCGAAAGGCCCTGCCCGGTCGGGGCCTAGGCGATCCTGGATGAAAGCCGCCACCTTGCGTTCGCCGTAAGTAGCGTAGGCCGCTACGCCCAGCGTGATCAGAAACAAGACGCTGATGAGTCCTAATTTTTCAAGAACCAGCGCCATATTTATTAAAAAAACAATGCTCATCATAATCAAACAGGTTTAGCGGACGACGAGGCCCTTATCTTCATAATGGTTTTGACTGATGACGGACGTTTTCTCAATATGGCGCGGGCCCTCGATCGTCCAGTCGCTTGCGCCTTTCTTTTCAAACCGGCAGGTATTGCAGATGAACTCCTTCACTTCGCCGTATTGATCTTTGCGGGCGGTGACGCGGAATATTTCATTTCCGTACTTCCACACCACGGCTTTGCCGCTGCATTTTTCGCAATCGCGGTGGGCGTCCATCGGATTGAGGAACCAGACCCTGCTTTTGAAGCGGAAGGTGCGGTCGGTCAGGGCCCCTACCGGGCACACGTCAATGACATTTCCGGAGAAATCATTGTCTATCGCTTTTTCGATAAACGTGCTGATTTCCGCGTGATCGCCCCGGTTAATGACGCCGTGTACCCGCTGTTCGGTGAGTTGGTTGGCCACATACACGCAACGATAGCACAGGATACAGCGCGTCATGTGCAGTTTGATATAGGGGCCGATGTCTATTTTCTCAAAGGTTCGGCGCTCAAATTCGTATCGGGTGCCGGCGTCGCCGTGCTCAAAGGCCAGATCCTGCAGGTGACATTCGCCGGCCTGATCGCAGATCGGACAATCCAGCGGGTGGTTGATCAACAGGAATTCCACTACGCCTTTCCGGGCATTGAGTACTTCTTCGCTGGAAATATTGGCTACTTCCATGCCGTCCATGATCGGCGTCTGGCAGGACGCGACCAATTTAGGCATGGGACGCGGGTCTTTTTCTGACCCTTTCGTCACTTTTACCAGGCACGTGCGGCATTTGCCGCCGGAGCCTTGCAGGCTGGAGTAGTAGCACATGGCCGGCGGCACGATGTCGCCGCCGATTTGTCGGGCAGCTTGGAGAATCGTGGCGCCTTCTGGTGCTTCGACTTCAAAACCGTCTATTTTTACTTTCGGCATAACTTATATATATGTGTGTGCTGCGATAGTTTTTGGGTCAGGACAAGACGGCGGTTGTGCCGGCCAGTCCATAATTCCGTTCCATGCAGGCAACCGGTTCATGGACGTGCCATTCAAATTCTTCCCGGAAGTGGCGAATGGCCGATGCTACGGGCCAAGCCGCGGCGTCGCCGAGCGGACAGATTGTATTGCCTTCGATTTTTTTAGCTACATCCACCAGGAGATCCATATCGCTCAACTTGCCCTGGCCGGTCTCGAGGCGCCACAGCACCTTTTCCATCCAGCCGGTTCCTTCGCGGCAGGGCGAACACTGCCCGCAGGATTCGTGGTGGTAAAAGCGCGTGAAATTCCAAGTGTTCCGGACGATGCACTGGTCTTCGTCGTACACGATAAATCCGCCGGAGCCCAGCATAGAGCCGGAGACGAAACCGCCGTCGGACAGGCTCTCGTAGGTCATCAGGCGTTGTTCGCCGGCCGCCGTTTTTAAAATCAGGTTCGTAGGCAAAATGGGTACGGAGGATCCGCCCGGTACGACGGCCTTTAGGCGCTTCCCGTTTTTGATCCCCCCGCAGTATTCGTCGGAATAAATAAATTCCTCCACCGGTACGCCGAGTTCGATTTCGTACACACCGGGTTTATTGATGTTGCCGCAGGCGGAGATCAGTTTGGTGCCGGTGCTTCTGCCGATGCCAATTTTGGCGTATTCTTCGCCGCCGTCGTTTACGATCGGCGCAACCGCGCAGATTGTCTCCACATTATTGACCACGGTGGGGCATTGCCAAAGTCCTTTGACCGCCGGGAAGGGCGGTTTGATGCGCGGATTGCCGCGTTTACCTTCCAGACTTTCGATCAAAGCCGTTTCCTCCCCGCAGATATAAGCGCCCGCGCCCGGATTCACGTATAATTCCAGATCGTAGCCGGAACCCAGGATGTTTTTTCCCAGCCATCCGGCGCGATAAGCCTCCGCGATGGCGCGCTCCAAGATGTGCACGATCCAAGAATACTCCCCGCGGATGTAGATATAAGAGGTATTGGCGCCCAACGCATAGCTCGACACGATCATCCCTTCAATGAGCAGGTGCGGGATTTTTTCCATTAGGTAGCGATCCTTGAAAGTACCTGGCTCCGATTCGTCAGCATTGCAAAGCAGGTAGCGCGGCACGCCTTCCGGTTTTGCGAGGAACGACCATTTCATTCCCGTAGGGAAACCGGCGCCACCCCGGCCGCGGAGTCCGGATTTTTTCACCTCTTCCACAACGGCGTCGGGCGACATGGTTTTGAGCGCTTTTTCTACCGACCGGTAACCGCCGTGTTTGCGATACACCTCATAGGTTTGAATACCCTCAACCTGGGCGTTTTGGATCAATAATTTTCTGCTCATTATTCAATCTCTTTGTCAAATTCTTTTTGAATGTCGGCTTTTAATTGCTGTGGCTTCACCACCGCGCCGTTGAATTCCGGATTGGGAAAAACCGCGACGAGCATGTTGTCCTCCTCCATCTCGTCGAGCCATTCCATGAGTTCCTGTATATCCAATACTTCCACCCGGAACTCCTGAAAGTCGGCAGCTGCTCTAAAAGCTTCTGCAAAGGCTTCGGAGGGGAAGAGTGGGAGGATATCCGCGTCTTCCTGATCGCCGAGCAAGGCCCAGCCTTCATCGTCGTACAGGCTGTAAATTTCCTCGCTTTCCACGACGGCTTTGATGAAGTAGTCGTAGCGTTTTTCGCCGGGGCGCTTGAAAATTTTGTCAATATCCGCTTGTTGCATATCCGGTTCGTATTAATGCATTTTCCAGGAGCCTTTCTCGATTTTGCCGGCCCGGCAGTCCTCGATAAAGCGGTCTATTTTTTCTTCTGTGAGGTGTTCATGGTAAAACATACCGACCTGCATGAGCGGCGCGTATCCGCAGGCGCCCAAGCACTCTACCTCTTTAATGGTAAACATCCCGTCGGACGTCGTCTCTCCGGTCTGAATACCCAATTTCTGCTGCGTGTAGCGGATCAAGTGTTCGGCGCCCTCGATCGCGCAGGGGCCTGTGTGGCAGAATTCGAGCACGTAACGACCCACCGGCTCCAGGTTGTACATAGAGTAGAAAGTGGCAACTTCATACACCTCGATGGGTTTGATGTCCAGCAAGCCCGCGACATGATCCATCGCGGCCAGGCTGAGCCAGCCCGAATTTTCCTCCTGTGCCAGGTGCAACAGGCGCAAGAGGGCGCTTTTTTCCCGTCCCTCCGGGTATTTTTTGGTAAGCTCCCGCACTTCCGCCAGGACGGAATCGGAGAATTGAAAGGTATTGCCGTTCGTTGCTGTCATATTCGCTGATATTATGAAGGCGACTGTCTGTTTGGTGGAATATTACGCGTCCAGTTCTCCGGCGATTACATTCATCGAGCTCATCGTCAGGATGGCATCGGAGAGCAGCGAGCCTTTGATCATTTCCGGGTAGGCTTGGTAATAGATGAAACATGGGCGGCGGAAGTGCAGCCGGTAAGGCTGGCGGCCGCCGTCGCTGATGAGGTAGAAGCCCAGTTCGCCATTTCCACCTTCCACTGCCTGGTACACCTCACCCTGCGGGATCGGTATTTCGCCCATGACGATTTTAAAATGGTAAATAAGCGCCTCCATTTTGGTATAGACCTCATCTTTGGGCGGCAAGAAGTAGTCGGGCACGTCCGTGTAATAAGGGCCTTCCGGCAACTTCGCGTAGGCCTGCTCGATGATCCGGAGGCTTTGTCGGATCTCTTCCTGGCGAACCACGAAGCGATCGTACGTATCGCCGTCTTTGCCGACCGGTACCAGGAAGTCGAAGTCTTCATACGAAGAATACGGCTCCATCAAGCGCACATCATAATCCACGCCGGCAGCCCGCAAGTTGGGGCCGGTGAACCCGTATGCCATGGCGCGTTCCGCGCTGATCGGTCCGACGCCGATGGTGCGATCCATAAAAATCCGGTTGCGTTCCAGCAGGTTGTTGAATTCCTCGAAGCGCGCAGGGAATGTTTTCAGGAAATCGCGCAATTTTTGGTGAAAAACGGGCGAAAAATCGCGTTCCATACCGCCAATCCGACCGATATTCGTCGTTAAACGAGCGCCGCACACCTCTTCGTACAACTCATAGATCCGCTCACGTTCCTGAAACATATAAGTAAAACCGGTCAAAGCGCCCGTATCCACCCCGATGACCGAATTGCAGATCAGGTGATCCGCGATGCGAGCCAGTTCCATCATAATCACACGCATATATTGTGCGCGCTTTGGGACTTCAATTTTGGCCAGTTTTTCTACCGTGAGGTGCCAGCCGATGTTATTGATTGGCGAGGAGCAGTAGTTTAGGCGGTCGGTAATCGGCGTCACCTGATTATACGGGCGATGTTCTGCCAGCTTTTCGAAGGCACGGTGTATATACCCGATGGTCGGCTCGCCGCTTACAATCCGTTCGCCATCCATTTTCAGGACATTTTGGAAAATACCGTGCGTTGCCGGGTGCGTCGGCCCCAGATTCAGGGTCGCTAATTCGCCTTCCAGGCTGTCGAGTTGGGAGAAGTAGGATTGTACACTCATTTTTTATTATTGCGCATGCTGCGGATTCTAGTATTTATTAATTCTGCATCCTCTGCGTATTCCGCGGGAGCCCTCCTCAATCGAAGCGTTGATCGAAATTTCCGGTTCGGCCGAAGAAACGATCGTCTTTATCGGTGCGGGTGCCGTCTTCGAGGCGGTATTCCTTACGCATCGGGAATACGTCGAGATCGTCCACGTTCAGGATGCGTTTGAGGTCGGGGTGTCCGGTGAAAACGATGCCGAAAAAATCATATTCCTGGCGCTCCATCCAGTTTGCAGTCGGCCACAGCGCCGTGGCGCTGGGAACGTGGAGATCGTCTGCCGGGAAAAAGATTTTAACCCGTAGGCGGGTTTGGCTGCGCCAGTTGTGCAGCAGATAAACCATTCCGAACTCGCGATCAGCCTGATCCGGGAAGTGGACGCAGCAGAGGGAGGTTAGAAAATGGAACTGCAATTCCTCGTCGTCGCGTAAAAATCGGAGACAATCGAGGATTTGCGCGCGTTCCGTTTCTAAGGTCAGCGTCCCGTCGAGCGCGATTTCTATTTTCTGGACGAATTGCGGCGCTTTTTGCTCAATGCGCGCCTGCAGCGTGTCGTTGTCGAGTTTCATAATACAGCGATTGCGCGACCGCAGGGCGCGTTAGTCTATCTGATACTTGTCCATTAAGAATTGATACTCCGGGGAGTACCGGCGCCGGAGCGGCTCGTTTTTCACCAACTCCTGTATTTTCATGATCCCGTCTATGATCTGTTCCGGGCGGGGCGGGCAGCCCGGAACATACACGTCCACCGGAATCACTTTATCAATTCCCTGCAGCACGGAGTAGGTGTCGAAAATGCCGCCGGAACTTGCGCAGGCGCCCACGGCGATGACCCACTTCGGTTCAGCCATCTGGATATAAACCTGTTTGAGTACCGGCCCCATTTTTTTGGCGATGGTGCCCATCACCATCAGCAAATCGGCTTGGCGGGGCGAAAAAGACAAACGTTCCATACCAAAACGCGCCAGGTCGTAGTTCGTACCCATGGTCGCCATAAACTCAATGCCGCAGCAGGAGGTGGCAAAAGGTAAGGGCCAGATCGAATTGGCGCGCGCCAACCCAACGGCCTGAGACAAGGAGGTGGCGAAGAAACCCTCGCCGCCGTATCCTTCCGGCATCGCTGCCTGTTTTGTTGTGGACATAATTGCGTTGTTGAAGGGTGAGAAAATACGGAAATTGGGAAAACTATTTCTCCCACTCTAAAGCGCCCTTGCGCAAAATATAGTAAAATCCTACCAGAAAAATTCCGACAAACAGCAGTACGGCCAGAAAACCTTCCGTGCCCATGGCGCGGAAATTGACCGCGTAGGGGTAGAAGAAAATGACCTCCACATCAAAAAGCACAAAAAGAATCGCCGTCATGAAATACTTGATCGAAACGGGCATGCGCGCGTTCCCCTGTATCTCAATGCCGCATTCAAAATTTTCGTCCTTCTTTTTGCCGTGCCGAAAAGGACCCAGCAAATGAGTAACAACCAATACCAAGGCCACAAAACCAATGGCGACCAGGGCTTGTAAAACAATGGGCATATAACCGGATGGCTCCATAGTGCAATGCGTTTTTAAAATTTTCGGCGCTCCTAGAAATACCCGGGATTTTTTACCGTTTACTGCGAGCGCCGCAAAGATAGCATTATTTAATCCAAGTTCTTATTAACGTTAAAATTGTACTTTTGAGACTTGGTTTACTTTTGGCTCTTTTTAGATTTTGTCTAAACAATGGTATTTTGAAGGCTTTTTCTTGATTTTTACTAATTTTTATCAAATATTTCCGTCTATGCGATACCAAATTTTGCCAATCGGATTTGCTGCGCTGATATTATTTTTTGCAGATTGTCAGTTAAATTTTTCCGGCGCCACGGAAGAGTCTGCCGCACCGCAATTCGTCGCGCGGCGCGGAACGCCTGTGCTGGATGGCGATCCGGCAGATGTCGTCTGGCAAAATGCAAGCTGGCAGCCGATGGATCATGTCTGGCTGGGTGATTCCGTCCTGAAAAAAGACGACTTCTCCGGACGCTACAAACTGGCTTGGGACCAAAACAACCTGTACATCCTCGCAGAAATCACGGACGATTCGCTGGCCGATGTTCACCCGGACGGCCTGGATCGCTACTGGGACGACGATTGCCTGGAAATTTTCCTCGATGAGGACGCTTCCGGCGGCAACCACCAGTATAACTACAACGCCTTCGCCTATCACGTCGCCCTCAACGGCCGGGTCGTGGATCTCAACCCGGATAGCGCATTTCAATACTACGACGATCACTGCCTCGCGCGCCGCAAGACTGCCGGGAAGGTCTCCATCTGGGAAATCGCGGTTAAAGTGTTCAACGACCAATACACCGACGGGGAGGAGAATATCCCCAAATTGCTCACCCAGGGTAAACTTCTGGGCTTTGCCCTGGCTTACTGCGACAACGATCGCTCCGCAGAGCGGGAGCATTTTATCGGGAATGTACCGATTCGGGGAACGGATAAAAACCGAGGCTGGATTGATGCCGGGGTTTTTGGGCAACTGACGCTGGAGTAAGCGCATGTTGAGTCCGGTCTTGCCGCGCAGCGCCTCTAATCCGCAACCAGAACGCCTTGCGCTGCGAGTTCGTAGTTAAAATTTAATTGCAACGCGCGCATCATTGCGGCTAATCGCTTATTTTCGCCGGAAATTATTTTATATGCAACTTCTGGACGGCAAGCTCCTTTCGCAACACATTCGGGAAGAACTCAAAGCCGCAGTAGATCAAATCCGCCAGCAAGGCGGCAAAATACCGCATCTCGCAGCAGTCCTGGTCGGCGAAAATCCCGCCAGCCAGGTGTACGTCTCCAGTAAAATCAAATCCTGCGAAGAAGTCGGATTCAAAAGCAGCCTGATTCGCCGGGATGCCGATATCTCTGAAGCGGCATTGCTGGCCATTGTGGATCAATTGAACAAGGATCCGGACGTGGACGGATTCATCGTCCAACTGCCGCTGCCTAGTCATATCAATGAAGAAAAAATCACCCTCGCGATTGACCATCGCAAGGACGTGGACGGCTTCCACCCGATCAATTTCGGCCGTATGGCCCAAGGGATGCCGGCCTTCCTGCCCGCAACGCCCTTCGGTATTCTGGAAATGCTGCGGCGCTACAATATTCCAACCGCCGGTAAACACTGCGTGGTGGTCGGTCGCAGCAACATCGTCGGCACGCCGATCAGTATCCTGATGTCGCGTAAAGGGTATCCAGGCGATTGCACCGTGACCCTGACGCATTCCCGTACGGCCGACCTGGCGGCAGAAGTCCGGCGCGCAGATATCGTAATCGCCGCAATCGGCAAACCCAATTTTGTGCAAGGCGATTGGGTGCGCGAAGGCGCCGTCGTGATTGACGTCGGCATCAACCGAATCGAGGATCCGACTAGAAAATCAGGCTTCCGCCTCGTCGGCGATGTGGACTTCGAGGCCGTGGCGCCTAAAAGCAGTTATATCACCCCGGTGCCCGGCGGTGTAGGCCTGATGACGGTAGCCGCCCTGATGCTTAATACGCTCCGAGCCTGTAAAAAGGAAATCTATCCATAATTTCGAACCTGCGGTCGAAAGAACTTTATTCTCTGCCCGGAAGGGGCGCAATTTGTCCTTTTCAACACTAAAACGCAAGCAATACTATGCCAAGACTTACTGCATTTTCCCGCCTGCTGATCGTGGGCCTGATCGTGGCCGCCGCGTATTTTGCCATCCGAACCTTCCTGCCTCAATTGTCTCAAAAATTCGGCCGGGAATCACCGACTACGGAAACAGCCGTCGCACCCGAAACCGCCGGAGAAAACAGTTC
The DNA here is from genome assembly GCA_032115775.1 of Saprospiraceae bacterium. Lineage (GTDB taxonomy): Bacteria > Bacteroidota > Bacteroidia > Chitinophagales > Saprospiraceae > M3007. The sequence goes on from JAUMBL010000003.1 coordinate 34,902, forward strand.
CGCCACGTCCTCCTGGACGCGCCAACCCTTCTCCTATACCCCCACCGCGCCCATGAACGGCAAACTCAAAGGGGTGGTGGAACTGGGCGCCACTGGATTTAACTCCTTCATCATCCGCGTGGATGCCCGTAAAAATTGGAAACTGGAAAAAGCGGAGTTCGGCGCTAGCCTGGTGTATGAAAAATTGGCGACGGATGAGGATGTCAAAGCCGGCCTCAAACAGTATATCGCCGATATGCTCGCGTATGGCGTGGGTGCGCGGGATATCCACTTTGTCATCAGCTCGGGTGCTAAAAAAGTAGATATTATCCAGAAAATTATGGATGCACTGAGAAATATGGGCTATTTCGTGAATACCGTTACAGCAGAACAGGAAGCGCAATATGCCTTTAAAGCCTCAATGGCGCGGGGATTCGAAAACTCCGGATTCGTGCTGGATATCGGCTCCGGAAATACCAAACTTTCCTGGCAAACGGGCGCCGGGCTGGTTGGAAAGGAAACCTACGGCGCTAAATACTTCCAAAATAATATCACAGACCAAACGGTGTACAATGAGGTGAATACGCTCTCAAAATCGGTTCCGGAAGCCAACCGGGATATTTGTTTCATTATTGGCGGCGTCCCGTACGAACTGGCCAAGCAGGTGCGCGAAAATAAGGAACGCTTTACGGTCTTGAAAGCGCCTGCTGATTACGTGGCGGATGGCGCGAAACAAAAAGCCGGACTGAATATCTATCAGGCCGTCGCCGACGGAACCGGGTGCAAGCACTTTGTTTTTGACTGGGACGCAAATTTTACGATCGGTTTTCTGCTGAGCCTGTAGAACCCGGTGGGGTAAAAAGTATTTCGCCGCCGGAGGCGGCGAAATACAATGATGTTTGGTCGCCTGTTTTTTTGATTTTTTCCAAAAAAATCAAAAAAACAGGCGACCAAACAAAATATGTGTTGTCTAATGGATTATTAAGGGACTTATTAGAAAATCCCGGGATCCAACATACCGCAAACAAAAGGGCGGCATCGGGTGAAAGACCTAATGCCGCCCTTTTTGCAGGATTTACCGGGAACTACGCGGAAAAATCCAAATAATCTGTTTATTTCAGTTGAAAAGCGCCGGTACCCACCTTGTAGCCTTTGTTGTAAATATCTACGGAATAGCGGCCTTTGACGAAATTTTGTCCGGGTTCCCAGCTTCCGCATACATCTACCGCTTCGCCGGAGTAATTGCAACGGGCTACCGTGGTATAACGAAATTCTTCGCCTTTGCGCTTGTCTTGGGTTACCCCGGATCCCAGCGTTTCAAGATAAAGCGGCACGCCGGTCGGATCCATTACGATGATATAGAATGTTTCCTGGCCGGGTTCCGCCACTTCGTTGGCCTCTGCCGTGAAGCACACGTTCAGTTTGTCCACTTTTTTGGCGCGCGACTTCGTTTTTTCTTTGCCGGAGCTGGAAACCGAGACCGGTTTTACCTGGATATTGCCTGCTTTGACCGCCGAAGCAACGTCCACTTTCTTATTCAGCGTGTTGCGCTCTGTTTCCAGTTGGCTTTTCTCCGTGATAAGCGCGGCTTTGGCGGAATTCGTCTCGTTCAGTTGCGTGCGCGTTTGTGTCAGATCGGCGCCGAGCTGTTGTTTTTCGGCCGTGAGTTGAGTATTTTGCTCCGCCAGGATATTGAGTTGCTGCTTCAGTTGTTCGATTTCTGCCAGATATTGTTTTTTCTGGGAGTCGAAGCGCGCCATAGCGCCTTTATAATCCCGGTTCTGGCGGATCAGGCCTTCGATTTTCGACTTGTTCTGCTCTAATTGCGCAATCTGCTCGTTGATTTTAGCGTCCAGTTCTTCGTTGATGCCTCTTTGCTGTTCCAGCTGGCTCACGGCGTCCTTGTACTTGGCGTCCAGTTCGGTCAGCGCAGCTTTTTGTTCCGACAGTTCCATGTTCGCGGCGTTCAGCTGCCGGCTGGTCTGGAATTTGCTGATCATCAGCCACACCGAGGTGAGCAGGAGGAGGCCGATTGCAATCCCCATAATCGTAATGAGGCGCTTTTGTGGGTCATTCCCTTTGGGCGGCGCGCCGTAAGGGGAGGGGTTGGTTGGGTTGAAACTACCGGGCGTGTTGTTCATACAAAAAAAGAAACTTAAAGGTTAGACGTAGAGAATCAGTTTCCTGCGGTTGTTTTGGTTTATTTCGTAAAAATACGAGATTAAAACCGCGTTCAACAAACCTTTATTGCATAAAATTTAAAAAATCGGCAAAATTTATGAAAACCATTCAAAATTCAACTAGCAAACCTGACAAAAATCGGCGTGCAGCGTACCTTTGCACAGCATCATGCGCGCCCGATCGCCGCATGCGTTCCGAATTAATAGAAATGTAGCGTATGTCTATCTTGGATACTTTTGATCTCTACAATATCTTGTTTTTAGATATTGAAACGGTGCCCGGCAGGGCTGATTTTGAGGAACTTTCCGAGGAAATGCAAGAACTTTGGGCAATCAAATGCCGAAATATCCTGCGCCGGCCGCAAACGGAAATCGAGTACGACGAAATTGCGGAAACGTTCAGCACACATGCGGGCATTTATGCCGAATTCGGCAGGATCGTCTGCATTACCGCCGGTTTTCTTACCAAATCCGCCAATCCCGACCAACCTATACTCCGTTTAAAGTCGTTCACCAATCACGTGGAAGCCAGCCTGTTGGAAGATTTTTCCGAGCTGCTCGGCAAATACTTTAACAACCCGGATCGTTTTGCAATCTGCGGCCACAATATCAAAGAATTTGATGTGCCTTACATCTGTCGCAGGCTCATGGTCAATCAACTGCCCTTCCCACGCATGTTCGATATCGCCGGTCGTAAACCCTGGGAAACCAAGCACCTCCTCGATACGCTCGAACTCTGGAAATTCGGCGATATCAAAAATTACACCTCGCTCCGCCTGCTCGCCGCCGTGTTCGATTTCCCGTCGCCCAAAGACGATATGGATGGCAGCAACGTGGCCTCCGTCTATTGGGAAGACCGCGACCTGGATCGCATCGCCGCGTATTGCGAAAAGGACGTGCTCGCAACTACCCAGCTGTTCCTGAAAATGAAACGACTCCCCCTGCTGCAACCCGAGCAGGTCGTGATTGTGCGCTGATCGCACAAAATAGCCAACGCATACCTACAAAAATAACTTAACACCCGTGCGTCAACACTTGATTGCTCCCTCTTTACTGGCTGCGGATTTTACGCGCCTGCAGGAAGATATCGCGATGGTTAATCGCAGCGAGGCCGACTGGTTCCACCTCGATGTGATGGACGGCCGCTTTGTTCCCAATATCACGTTTGGTATGTTCATCGTCGAGGCAATCGGTAAAATGGCCGAAAAGCCGCTCGATGTACACCTCATGATCGTCGAACCGGAAAAATATATCGAGGCTTTCCGACAGGCGGGCGCCGCCGTCATCACCGTACACTATGAAGCCTGCACGCATCTGCACCGCGTCGTGCATCAAATTAAGGACGCCGGCGCCAAAGCCGGCGTGGCCCTGAATCCGCACACGCCGGTGGATTGCCTGTCCGATTTGATCGAAGACTTGGATATGGTGTGCCTGATGTCGGTCAATCCCGGTTTCGGCGGACAAAAATTTATCTACAACACCCTGGCCAAAACCCGCCGGCTGCGTACGATGATAGACACGGCAAACGCCGGGACGCTGATTGAAATTGACGGCGGCGTCGGATTGCAAAACGCGGAAACGCTGCTCCAGGCAGGTGCTGATGTATTGGTGGCCGGCAACAGCGTGTTCGGTGCGAAAGACCCGACGGCAACTATTTCAGCCTTGAAGGCGTTCCGGGCGGCAAGCTATTTCCTGGATGAAAAAGATTGATAAACTGATTCTCAACAGCGTGGGCGGGCCCTTCCTGGTGTCCTTCGCGATCGCGCTGTTCGTCCTGGTCATGCAGTTTCTCTGGCTGTACATAGACGAAATTGCCGGAAAGGGCGTCAATATTTTCATTCTGGCCGAATTGATCGCTTACCTGTCGGTCGTCACGTTCCCCATGGCGCTTCCGATCGCCGTGCTCCTGGCCTCTGTGATGGTGATGGGAAACTTGGCGGAACGCTACGAACTGTCGAGCATGAAATCCGCCGGCGTTCCGCTCATCCGGATTATGCGTACCCTCATTTTCGCAGCAGCCGGCATCGCGCTTTTCTCGTATGTATGTTCCGATTTTTTGATCCCCATCGCAAACCTGAAGTTCCGCTCCCGACTATACGACATCCGAAAACAAAAACCCGCGCTCACGATCGAGCCGGGTGTTTTCAATGAGGATTTCCGGCAGTTCGTCATCCGGGTTGGCAAAAAGGGAAAAGACGACGAAACGATCCAATCGGTGCTGATCGAAGATCATACCCGATCCGGCTCTATGCGCTTCAACCAGATTTTGGCCGACAGCGGCCGGATGTTCACCACGGCCGATCGGCGCTTTTTTGTCATGCACCTCTTCCAGGGCATTCAATACCAGGAACCGGCCGCCACCGGGCCGCAGTCGAAACAAAAATATCCTTTTGTCCGCACAAAATTCAGTTCCTGGACGAAAGTATGGGACTTAAAGGAGTTTGAAATGGATCGGACGGACGAAGATCGCTTCCGTACGCAGCGCTCCATGATGAGCATGAACCAACTCCGGCAAAACATTGATTCTTTGAACAGTATGATGCGCGAAGGGCGGGGCCAGATTGCCGAGGATCAATTGCTGCCGTTGAGGCGACAGCCGATGAAACCGCCGACGCCGGCTGTTTCAGATAGCAGTGTCCGGAAGCAGATGCCGGCAATTGCGCAGCCGGTCGTTCCGACGACTACGAATTTTGTATCCCCGGTCGCCAAACAAACAATCGCCCGCCCGCTCCGCGACTACGAAAGCCTGCTGGAAACGTTCTCCGAACCGGAGCGCGCAAAAATCAGGCAGGAAGCAGAAATTCGCGCAAAAACCGCGCTCGCCGCCCTTGAAACCCGGAAACTGCAGATCGGCAGCCGCTACAAGGAGGCCGTCAAAACGGGCTATGAATTGTATATCAAATACAGCTATGCCCTGGTGTGTTTTATTTTTTTGTTTATCGGCGCTCCGCTGGGCGCCATTATCCGGAAGGGCGGTTTCGGATACCCCATATTGGTTTCCATCATCTTTTTCGTTTTGTTCGTGATGCTCAGCATCGTGTGCAAAAAGCTGGCCGAACTCTTCATTTTATCACCTTTTCTTGCCGCCATGACGCCCTGCATCGTGCTCTTGCCGATCGGCGCGTTTCTAACGCGGCGGGCAATGGACGATGCGCAGATGTTCAATACAGATCGGTTGGACAAGTTTTTACTATGGATCAGGAGAATTTTAGAAAAACGGCGCGCGGCGGCTTGAAGCCGGCGTCCGTCTGGCGCAACCCGTGGTTCAGGATACCTGCGCTGTTTTTTTTTGCATGCGGCCTGATTGTGCCGTTTTGGCTGCCGTACGGTGATGAAATTACCGCATTGAACGGCCTGCGCTACGAACCCTGGAACACGCTGTTTGCCTGGATTACCCGCCTGGGCGAAGCGCCTGCCTTCCTGGCAGCCGGGATCGGCGCCTTATTTTTTCGCTATCGCCTGAGCCTGCTGATCGCCCTGGTCGGATTGCTGACGATCCCGGTATCCTATTATCTTAAAGACGGCTTCGGGGTAGATCGCCCGATTACCTATTTTGAAAAAAAAGGTTTGCGGGAAGAGGTCGTCCTCGTTCCGGGCGTGCGCATGAATGGGGGGCAAACTAGCTTTCCCTCGGGACACACCATGGCCGCTTTCTCCCTGTATGCCCTTTTGTCGGCCGCCGTAGGCCGCCGCAGGCCTTATGCAAGCCTGCTCCTGGCAATTTTGCCGATCCTGGTCGGCTTGTCCCGCATCTTTCTCGTACAACACTTTCTGTGTGACGTTTTAGTCGGAGCTGCGATTGGACTATGCCTGGCTTTGCTCGTGTTGGCCTTTAACGACCGTTTGTTGCCCGCAGATGGGTCAAAACTGGATAGCGGATTGCTATCCCGGACTTAAGGCGGCATCCAGCGATATCCGGCGCTGTACGTGCTCCAATACGGCCTCGCGCGCATCGGGCGAAAAGACAGTCCAGTCACCGTGCTTTCTGAACCAGGTTGCCTGCCGTTTTGCGTAATTTCTCGTGTGCTGCTTGATTTTCTCAATGGCCGTCGGACGATCCGTCTCCCCGTCGAAATACGCGAACCATTCTGTGTAGCCGACCGTTTGCAGGGCTGGCAGTTGCCGGTAGGGCAGGAGCGTCCGCGCTTCGTCTTCCAGCCCTGCGCATACCATCGCATCCACCCGCTCGTCAATTCGTCGGTACAGCGTTTCCCGGGGCAGGTCGAGCAACACGTAAATCGGCTGGAATGCCCGTTTGGGCTTTTCTTGCTTCAAAAAATCGGAATAGGGCGTCCCGGCCGACAGGCAGACCTCGAGGGCGCGGCGGAGGCGGGCGGGATTATTCCGATCCACCTGACGGTAGTAAGCAGGATCCCGTTCGCTCAGCATGGCCTGTAACGAGGCGTTTCCACCTAGTTCCGCGCAGTCGGCTACCTGTTTTCGCGCCGCTTCCGTGATTTCAGGAAAGATATCCAGACCTTCGCACACGGCTTGGATAAACAAGCCGGAGCCGCCGGTGAGGATGGCCGTGCTGTGTGCGCGGTAAATAGTATCCAGTACCTGCAGGGCGTCGCGCTCGAAATCGCCGACACTGTACGCATCGCCGACGTCCAGCGAATCAATGAAATGATGTGGGATGCCCGCGCGTTCCGGCAGGCCGGGTTTTGCGGTTCCGATATCCATACCCCGGTAAAACTGCCGGCTGTCGGCCGACAGGATTTCTGTGCCGAGTTGCTGCGCCAACCAAATTGCCAGCGCCGTTTTGCCAGTCGCCGTGGCGCCCCCTATGACGATTAGATACTGCACGCGTTACGAACGATCGCAGAGGAGGACGAGGCCATCCTCCAGCGGGGTGAGATTTTCCTTGAGGGCGTCCAGAAAAGCGACGCCGTATCGGAGGTAGTAGGGAATAAAACTGTCATGTCTTTCCTGCAGTCCGTTTCCGGGAAAATATTTTTCCCGCAGCGCTCGAATTTGCTGCACCTGCACCTCGTGTTTTTGTTTTTCCACACGTATTAGCCGCGCGTGCCACTGTTCTAGCAGGGCAAGCTGCCTGGCTTCGTCTGCCCGGGCGGCCTTTTCGAGCGTTGGATCAATCGCAGCCGCCTTGGCGGTCAAGCGGTCAAAAACGGCTTTCATATCCTTCATTTCAGCGTCCAGGCTCACCTCTGCGGCGGCGTTCGATTCTACGAAATGCCGGATCAGCGCGTCTGTGTCCTGAAAGAGTTCGGTCGGCGCAATGCGCATTCGATCCAGTTTTTTGAGCGCATCGGCCTCTAGCCAGAGCACGGAATTGCGCCGCACCAGCATGGGGAAAGGCAACTGAAAATGCTGGAAAAGCGCCTTTCTTTCTAGCCAGTAGGCCAGTTCGCCGCCGCCGCCGACATACGCCAGGTTGGGCAGAATCAGTTCTTGGTATAGTGGGCGCAGCACGACATTCGGGCTGAAACGCTCCGGGTGCACCTCCAATTCCTGCAAGATCGCCGCTTGGTCGAACTGGATCGACGTGTTCAGCACCTTGTAGAGGCCGTCCTCGAGCACGATGCGCTCGCGCGCGCGCGCTTGCAGGTAAAACAGGTTGATTTCCCGCGGGACGGCCTGGGTTTTAAATCCGAGCGCGTTCAGGGTTTCCGCAGTTTCCCGCACAATCCGGTGCGCCGGCTGCGTCAGCAGTTCTTCCCGCATGATGGGGATGAAATGCCGCTTTAATTCCGGCCGGCTCATATTTAGCGTTACCAGGCCGTATCTGCCTAGCAAATCATGCAGCAAGGCCTGGGTAGCCGCGCCAAAATCGGCCTGACCTTTATATGCTTTTTTGATCCGTTCAAGTAAAAATTGAGCCTGCTCGCTGTCGCCAAGCAAGATTTGCAGTTCCTCCAGCACCGGATCGAGCGTGTCCGTGGGGATGGATCCGACGGCGCCGCGCGCGTCGGGCGTCCAGCGCAAGGTTTTGTTAAACAGGTGAATATGGTTTAGTTCCTCCAGGTCGTGATCTTCGCTACCCAGCACGAAAACCGGCACGATGCGCGCTGCGTCGCCAACTAAACCCTGCACGGCCTCGGCCAGATTGATGGTCGTGACGGCTTTATAAATGAAATACAGCGGGCCGAGCAGCAGACTAGGTTGGTGGGCCGTGCAAATCGTGAAGGTATTGTCATCTGCCAGCGCGTCTATGTGGCGGTTCACGAAAACTTGGTCGGGAAAATGGGCGTACTGCGCCTTCAAGGTTGCGACGAGCGCGGTCCGGGGCGTCGGGATTTCCCTTCTGTGGCGGAGGATTTCGGGAAACGAGCGCAGTTCCGGGCGGTATTGATAAAACGGCGCGAGCCGCGGATCTTGTGCGGCATACGCGGCGTCCGTTTTGGCGAGTTGCGGGATCGAGGCGTAGGGGAACAGGGTTTTGTGTATGTTCATTGCAAAAAAAGCGCGGTCAACAGCACGAGCGGATTTTGGCGATTGGAATGTAAGATGAAATTGCTAAACAAGAAGTTTCGCGGTTTGTTGGCGGTTTACGATATTTGCGGGCTAATAATAATATTGTTCTAACGTAAACGCATTATGTCCGAAAAGATCATTTTTTCCATGTCCGGCGTCAATAAGACTTATCCGCCGAACAAACAGGTACTCAAAAATATCTGGCTCTCCTTTTTTTACGGCGCAAAGATCGGGGTGTTGGGCCTGAATGGATCAGGAAAATCCACCTTGTTGAAAATTATTGCCGGACTGGATCAAAACTATGAAGGCAAAATTGAGTTTGAAAAACAATTTAAAATTGGTTTTCTGGCGCAAGAACCCGAGCTGGATGAAAACAAAACGGTTCGTCAAATCGCGGAGGAGGGTGTGCAGCATATCATGGATCTGCTCCAGGAAAACGAAGATATCGGCATGAAGCTGGGTGAAGTGACGGACGACGACGAGATGATGCGCCTGATCGAACGCCAAGGGGAGGTGCTGGAACAAATTGAACACCTGAACGGCTGGGAGATTGACCACCGCATCGGCCTGTTCACCGACGCGCTGCGCTGTCCGCTGGACGAAAAGCCGATTAAAGTTTGCTCCGGCGGCGAACGCCGCCGCGTCGCGCTGGCCCGCCTGCTGCTGAGTCAGCCGGATATCCTGCTGCTCGACGAGCCGACCAACCACCTCGATGCAGAATCGGTGGGCTGGTTGGAGCAATACCTGAAGAATTTTCCCGGTACGGTGATCGCGGTGACCCACGACCGCTATTTCCTGGATAACGTGGCCGGCTGGATACTTGAACTCGACCGCGGCGAAGGGATCCCCTGGCACGGCAATTACTCTTCCTGGCTGGATCAAAAATCAAAACGCCTGGCGCAGGAAGAACGCAGTGAAGAAAAACGCCGCCGAACGCTCGAACGGGAACTAGAGTGGGTGCGCATGGCGCCGAAAGCCCGCCAGGCAAAAGGCAAAGCCCGTTTGAATGCGTATGAAAAAATGGCCGGTGAAACCTCGCGGGAAAAAGAACAGAAATTGGAACTCTGGATTCCGCAGGCGCAACGGCTCGGCGATAAGGTGATCGAGGCGCGGGGTCTCACCAAATCGTTCGGCGACCGCGTTCTTTTCGAAAATCTCAGCTTCGATGTGCCGAAAAACGCCATCGTCGGGATCATCGGCCCGAACGGCGTGGGCAAAAGTACCCTGTTCAAGATACTCACCGGGAAAGAAAAACCCGATAGCGGTGAAGTCATCATCGGCGATACCGTGCAAATCAGCTATGTGGATCAAAGCCACGAAGCGCTGCTGCCGGAAAAAACGATTTACGAAATCGTTTCAGACGGCAATGATATCATTCAGGTAGGAAACGCCGGCATCAACGCCCGCGCTTACCTCGCCCGGTTCAATTTTACCGGCGCCGACCAACAGAAAAAACTGGCGGTCTGCTCCGGCGGCGAACGCAACCGCGTACACCTGGCCATGACGCTGAAAGACGGCGGGAACGTGCTGCTGCTGGACGAACCGACCAACGATATTGACGTGAATACGCTGCGCGCCCTCGAAGACGCACTCGATGATTTTGCCGGCTGCGCGCTGATCATCAGCCACGACCGCTGGTTTATTGACCGCCTTGCGACGCATATCCTCGCGTTTGAGGACGACGCGCAGGTGGTGTTCTTTGAAGGAAATTTCACCGACTACGAGGCTTCTAAAAAGGAACAACTCGGCGATGTCACGCCGCATCGCCCGCGCGTGAAGCATATCCTCTAAATCTGCGCGTTTTCCTAAATCCTCTGATTTTCAACTAAACTACATACCTTATGGCTAACTATCCTGCAAAAATTCAGCGCCTTATTGACGAAGGCTATTCGTTCCATCTCAGCGAGTATATCTCCACAGGGTTCAACCTTATGAACCGAAATGTGGGCGGGTATATTGGGTACTTTTTGCTCGTCATGCTCATTTACGTGGTGGGCAGTTTGATACCCTGTGTCGGCGGACTTGTTTTGGCTGTAGTCGCACCCTGCCTCATGATCGGTTTCGCGCACGTGGCGCACTTGCAAGAGATGGGGCAGCCCCTGAATTTCAATGATTTTTTTCGCGGGTTCGACCGACTCGCCGACTTGTTTATTACGGCCCTGCTCACCGGTCTGCTGACGATTGCCGTGATTTTGCCGGGGTATATTCTGTTGATTTTCGGCTTGTTTAATTCATTTGGCGACGATTTTGTCGGCGGCAATCCGGAAGAACTTTATGGCGAATTACCGGCTATGATCCTGAATAACGGTTTGGCGCTTCTCGGGTTGGCGCTGGTATTGCTTCCTGCCGTATATCTGAGCATCGCATTTTCCTGGAGCGCGTATTTTGTTTGGTTTTTTAATTTGAGCCCGTGGGACGCCATGCAAGCCAGTCGCCGCGTGATCCAGCGTTCCTTTTGGCAGATGCTCTTGTTTTTGTTTGTGGCCAGCCTGATTGGCATCTCCGGGTTCATTTTGCTGGGTGTGGGCGTGTTGTTTACCTATCCGGCCATGTTGCTGATGCACTATGCGGCATTTTCGGACGTCCTTCGTTTGCAGGATTCGGATACGGATAGCGGCGCGGATGTGATCGATCATTTTGCCCCTATCGAATCCTAATAGATATATGACGAACATTCGGATCTTTCAAATCGAATTTGGTACGCCGGAATATGACGAAACCGTGCGCTTGCGCGACGAAGTGTTGCGCAAGCCGCTCGGACTGTCTTTTACGGCAGAACAACTGGCTGCGGAGTATGATAGCATGCACCTGATTGCCACCGATGCGGTCGGACGCCTGCTCGCCTGCCTCATTTTGGCGCCCGGCTCGGAGGCGGAGATCAAAATGCGGCAGGTGGCCGTGCGTCCCGATTTGCAGAGTCGGGGGATAGGTACTGCCCTGGTTCAGGCAGCTGAGGCTTTGGCTTCGGATACCGGTTTCCGGGAGATGGTATTGCATGCCCGGGAGACCGCGGTGGCGTTCTATCGAAAATTAGGTTATCTTACGGAGGGCGACCGCTTCGAGGAGGTGGGCATCCCGCATTACAAGATGCGAAAAACACTGTGAAAATCCCGTGTTGAGCAGGATTAATTGGGCATTCGTGCCAGCTTATCCGGTTTTAGGATCGTGATGACGCCGTCGTGGATATCAATCAGTCCCTCCGATTTAAAATCAGTCAGCGTTCGGATGACGGTTTCTTTTGCGGTGCCTGCCATGGCGGCGAGGTCTTCGCGCAGCATGTGAATTTCCCGGAAGCCCTGTTCGTGTAGTTGTACGATCGTTGTGGCTACGCGGCGGCGCACGGAATTATAAGCCAGGCTGATGAGTTGCTCCTCCTGTTCGGCGACATGATTTGCCAGGAGTTTTAGGAAGCGCGCGTTTACGTCCCGGTTGCCGAATACCAGGGCGAAAAAATCTTCCCGCGGCACCAATCGGAGCACGCTGTCTTCCAGGGCGACGGCGTTTTCGGGGTACTGGCTTTCGCGCAGGAGCGCCATATATCCGATGAATTCACCCGCGCCTGCAATGCGGACGATCAGTTCGCGGCCATCATCATTAGTTTTGGACACTTTCACGGCGCCCTTTTCCAGTACGAACAGCCAGCGGGGCGTTTCGCCCTCTTGAAAGACGTAATCTTTTTTGCGGTAATGCCGGATTTCCCGATTTTCGGACAGGCTTTGGATGGCTTCTACCGCGCGGGCTTCGTTGATGAAGTGCTCGAACCCGGAAGTGGTGGAACCTGCGGAGGCCTGCCGCAGGCGTTCGCTTTTTTTAAGGCGGGTTTCGATCGTTTGAAGCAGTTGCACATCGTCGAAGGGTTTGGTAATGTAGTCGTCCGCTCCGAGCGACATACCCTTCCGGAAATCGTCTTTTTCCGCTTTTGCCGTTAAAAAAATAAACGGCACATCGCTGGTTTTGGCCTGTTTGCTGAGAATATGCAATACTCCGAAACCGTCGAGTTCGGGCATCATCACATCGCACAGAATCAGGTCGGGCGATTCCTGGAGGGCTTTTTCCACCCCCATTTTGCCGTTATCGGCCGTCACGGCATGGTAGCCTCCCAGCGTTAAAATTTCCGCCAAGTTTTCCCGTACATCCGGATTGTCTTCAATTATCAAAACTTTTTTCATAAAGGAATCGGCTTATTATGCCTCAAATGTAGCGCTATTTAGCAAATTTTATTATATTTCAGCCTTTTATGTTTAGGGCGATTGATTTAAATCAGGGTTGGCGCTGAGCCTGGTCATTTATACTATTCTATTTGTTGGATCACTTTTGCACTGTAAATAAGCACATCGCATAAAAGCATACTATCCTTCAAATAAAAAAGTAAGATATGATTTCGTTTAAACGCGTGTCCGCCATCATGACGACCGACCTGATTACGGTGGGTCCTGAAGACAGCTTGCTGACCGTCAAAAAGATTTTTTCGGAGCACACTTTTCACCATATTCCCGTGGTGCGTTTTAGAAAAATCGTAGGGATTATTTCTAAAACGGATTTTAACCGATTCGCAGACGGCGTGAGCCATGCCGTGGAGGATAAACTCATCAATGAGAGCCGCTTGGAACGCGTAAAAGCCGAAGACATTATGACCAAAGGCTTGGGCAAACTGGATCCTGATGATCGGATCAACGTCGCCTTGGAAATTTTCAGCCATAATTGGTTCCATGCGCTTCCCGTGGTAAAAAATGACGAACTGCTCGGTATGGTTACCACCCAGGACATCATCCGCGCAATCCTGGAGGAAAAACCGGCCGACCCCACGGCGGTATATGAATAGTCGGCCTAAATAACCTGGCTGGTCGGGCGTAAGTGGCGTCCGCGGCCCGCATTTCTCAGCAATAACAACCATCAGGCGGTATGAATACGATTCAAATATATGGAAACGGGGATGACAAGATGCGCGCGCTTCGGCACAATCTCGGCATGGCGCTGACGCAGTTCCCCATGAACGGCCAAGTCGAAGAGGTATCCGAATACAACAAAATTTCCTTGAAGGGGGTACGGGAAGTGCCGGCGTTGGTAATTGACGGAGAAATCCTGAGCGAGGGCGTTGTGCCGAGCGTGGAGGAAATCAAACGCCTGCTGCGCAACCGCGAACTGGTCAGGAGCAAATTGTATCGCCTGCGTCGGATCTTGGCGCCTATTGATTTGAGCCCGGCTTCCGAAAATTCGCTGCGGTATGCCTGCCAATTGGCTCAAATTTTTGGGTCAAGTGTGGAAGTGGTGTATGCCATGGATAGCATCTTCGAGGGGAAGGAGCCTTCTCCCACCGGTTTTTTATCCGGCTACAAAAAAGCGATGCAAGACGAGGTGGATCAGTTTGTGCGCGACGCCTTGGGGGAGGAAAGCCTTTTTTACCCGGCGCCTGACTTCAACCACGATGCGCCGACGACTGAGCCGGATCAGCCTGTACTGCGCACCCGCATCGTATTTGGTTTCCCGGAAGATGTGTTGGCCGATCTTTCTGTAAAGGCTGATCTGGTGGTGATGGGTACGACCGGACGGGGAAATATTACGCGCAAGCTCTTCGGCTCTGTCAGCGTGGCCGTATCCAACCGCGCCCATTGTCCGGTACTCTTGATCCCACCGCAGGCACAGTTCAAAGGGTTCAAGAACATTTTATACGCCAGCAATTTTGAGTCCTTGGACGCGCTGGCGATCAAGCAAACGGTTACCTTCGCGCGGCGCTTTAATGGGCAGATGCACTTTGTACATGTTGGGCCCGCTGGTGAGCAGGGTGTTGACTTGGAGCGTAAATTGTTTGAAATCAATTATATATATGCCGATCCGGAAATGCCGTACATCTTTCATAAAATTGTCGGTGATGATCTAATAGATGCCCTGCACGATTACGCTTTTGCACAACGAATTGATCTGTTCATTTTTGTGACGCACCATCGGGCGTTTTGGGAATCCATTTTGCACCGCAGCATGTCCAAAGAGATGCTTCTGCATACCAGCGCCCCGGTTTTGGTGATTCACGCTGAAAATGATGTGCTGTCCTAGCGAAAGGCCGCCGAAAGCGCCCGGCATGTAGAACATTTTCTCTTTGTTCGGGTTATTACAGCATTGTTTGACAATGCGACCATGGGAAAAAAAGGAAAACAGCCGGAGAAGCACACAGGCCCTTTGGTAGAAGGCTTAGACTACTACCGCGAAGGGCCTTTCTTTGTCTTTACCGAGTATTACCACTTGAAGCGGGGCGCTTGCTGCGGCAGTGGATGCCGCCACTGTCCGTACAGAAAGCGCGATCTTGGGAAAAAACGGGAAGAATAAGGGGTTATTTAGCCCATTTTTCCATTCGAACGATTGGTTTTGGGTATGTGTTTAATTGGTACGCCTGCCGTTCTGCCGGCGCTAAGAGGTCGGGTCGGTGAACACGGTCTGCCGGCAGCATCTGCAATTCCGGGCACCATATCTTCACGTATTGCCCGGCGGGATCGTAATTTTTTGCCTGGGTTAGGATGTTGAAGTACCGGTCTTCCCGCGGGTCGCTGCCAACGCCGGCTACGTAGTTCCAGTTGCCCCAGTTGCTGCAAGGGTCGTAATCCAGGAGCATCGATTCAAAATACGCTGCGCCCATCTGCCAGTTTACTTTCAGGTCGCGGGTGAGGAAAGAGGCGACATTTTGTCTGCCTCGGTTGCTCATCCAGCCTGTTTCGCGCAGTTCGCGCATGTTAGCGTCAATAAAAGGCACGCCGGTACGGCCTTCCGCCCAGCGTGTGAATAGCTGATTATCATTTTGCAGTTGCGGCTGCGGTTTGTTTCGCGGGCCGTGCTTGAGAAAAATCCGATTTCCGTATTTTTTTCCCATAAGCCGGAAAAAATCGCGCCAGAGCAATTCAAAAAACAGCCAATAGGTGCTGTCGTTAGCCTTTCGTTCCCGTTCGTAGCGTTTGATCTCCTGATAGACCATTTTGGGGGAGAGGCAGCCCTGCGAGAGCCATGGAGAGAACTTCGAGGAGAAATCGCCGCCTATAAGGCCGTTTCGCGTTTCTTTATACGTAGCGATCAGGTCTGTTTCCCAAAGATAATAATGCAGCCGTTTGCGCGCTTCAGTTTCGCCGCCCCGGAATGGCAGTACGGCCCTTGGATCTGCTTCGAATGGCGTGTGCCCGAAATCCTCCAGGGTTGGTAATTCCCCGCGCATCAAGTCTGCCGGTAAAGGCGGCAGGGCGGTTGGCGCCGGTAGCGGCGGTCGGATGGGAATTATATTTTCGACTTCTTTCCGGAATTGAGAAAACACATCCGGGACGTGTTGCACCGGCATGGGGAGGTCTTGCGTGTGGTAGAGCATTTTGCCGCGGGTGTACGATAATTCCACGCCGATTGGCCACAATTTCTGCTCCAGGGCGTCCTGCACCAGCACTTCTTCATGGGTTCGTTCCCGATTGCAAAAGACCCAGGAGGCCTTTAATTCCTGCGCCAAATCCGGCAGAATCTGCTCGGGTAGCCCTGCGCGTACAATTAGATCAGCGCCGAGTGCGCGCAGATTCTGGCGCAAATCGGCCACGCTCTCCAGGATGAACCTGGCGCGGTATTTTCCCGTTTTTGGAAAACCAAATCGCGTGCGCGCCTTGAAAGTCCGATCGTCAAATACATACACGGGGATTACTTCATCCGCCATGCGCAGCGCGTTAACCACCGCTTCATTATCGTGAAGCCGGATATCTTGTCGAAACCAGACGATTGCCCTTCTTTTCATTAGAAAAAAATTTGGAGCGCGTAACCGCGTTCACTTCGTCTTTAAACTTGATAATCTGCTTTTTGTTTGTGCGGCTTCGGTTTTATTTCCATGTAACTACTTAGCCGGTCGCGTCTGAGACAAAAAAGGCTCCATTTTTTGCCAGACGAAGCGATTTTTTGCAGGCCGTAGCAGCGCTACGGTCAAAAAAAATTGCGAAGTATGGCGGAAAATGGGATTTTTTGGGCCAGACAGCGAGCCGGCTAAGTAGTCACATTTCCATATAAATACGATATCGTCTTGTTTACGATTTATTTCCTTCCCGGAGCAAAGCAAGCGCTTTTTCCAGATCTTCCGGACTGTCTATTCCGAGGCTTTCCTGCGTGGTAATTCCAACGGCGATTCGGTAACCGTTTTCGAGCCAGCGCAGTTGTTCGAGCGACTCTGCGCGCTCCAGGGGCGTCTGTGCACAGCCCGCCAGTTCCAGCAGGGTAGCGCGACGGAACGCATAGATCCCGAGGTGTTTATAATACGGGTGGCGCTCGAGCCGGGCTTCCGGCGGACAATTTCGAAGGTAAGGGATGGGAAATCGGCTGAAATACAGCGCGCCGCCGGCCGGTGCGAAAACCGCCTTGACCACGTTCGGGTTGTCCAAATCGGCCAGTGCGGCTAGGGGTTTCACAAGCGTCGCAATCTGAAAATCCGGCGCGTCGAGCAGGGTTCGGGCGAGCAGGGTAATTTGTTCCGGCTGGATAAACGGCTCGTCGCCCTGGATATTCAACACCAGATCGGCTTGTGGAAACGCTCGGGCAACCTCCGCGCAGCGGTCGGTGCCGCTGGGATGTTCTGCGCGGGTGTGCATCGCCTCGCCGCCGAAAGCGCGGACGTGCGCTGCGATCCGGTCGTCGTCGGTGGCCACCACAATCCGATCAGCCAGCGCACAACGGGCGGTTTGTTCATACACTCGCCGGATCATACTTTTGCCGGCGAGGTCGGCAAGGGGTTTGCCCGGAAATCGGGTGGAGGCGTAACGCGCGGGGATAACGGCTAGAATCATAGTTGATAATTACCGGATTTTTTGAGCAAGATGATCAATATTCCGGCGTTTTACCCGCAAGGATAGTATTTTTGCAGCAACTTTATTGAAAAAACAAAGGTATGTTTAAAATAAACCGGTTTTTATTTTTAATCTCAATTTTGTTCGCCACAGCGGCATTTGCCCAAAAACAGCCTCCAAAGGGCGTTTCTCCGGTGCTGCTGAGCGAAAAGGACACGGTGCTGCTGATTGTGCAGGACAGCCAAAAGATTTTCCTGCATACGGTAAAACCGCGACAGACCTTGTCCGCAATCGCCAGATACTACGGACTTGGGATGGAGGATTTGTACGCTTACAATCCGGAATACCGAAAGATAACCACCCTGCAAAAAGATGCGTTGATCAAAATACCAATTCCAAACCGCGCAATACGGCGCTACAAAGGCGAAAATTTTGTAAAAGAAAATTATGCGCCGATTTATTACTTGGTAGAGCATGGCGACAATCTCTACGGTATTTGTAAACGCTACTTCAGTATGCCGGCGGATACCATCCAAAAACGCAATAAACTCAAAAAACCAAGCATCCAACCAGGGCAGCTGCTGCATATCGGCTGGTTTGACGTATCCGGGATACCGCCCGACTGGCGGCCGACCGCCCAGATGCAGCCGGCAATGGATACCACGGAATTGATCGGAGAATACCAGCAACAAAAATCAAATCGGCAGGAAGTGACCGCGAAAGGCGTCTGCTTCTGGCGCCGGGACAACGATGTTCGGGGTGAATTATACGCCTTGCATAATACCGCCATGCCCGGAACGATTATGGCCATTACCAACCCTATGAACAACCGTACCGTGTATGCCAAAGTAATTGGTCGTATTCCGGCCGGAAATGACCGCAATACGGAAGTCATGATTTCCCCGGAAACTGCGCACCGGCTCGGCGCAATTGACTCCCGTTTTTTTGTCAAAATCAAGTATTTCAAGTAGGTTTATAAACACTTTCTCGTCCTGCGCGCGCAGAAAGCCGAACACTTTTTTTGTCGGGCTGCAATCGGTAAACACTTAAACCGTAATTTCGCGCCGAAAAGCGCAAATCAAGGCGCACAATCAAACAGCATCTTAAAGACGCAACAAGTTTATGAAAAACTGGATTTTATGGCTCTTTGCGGCGCCGCTCTGCTTGTACGCCTGCCAACAGGACGGCAGCAGCGGCGCGCAACAACCAACACAACGCGCATCTCAGGCGGAGGAAATGGTGAATCTGCTCGGCGGCGACTGGATCCCCCTCGATTTTTGCGCACGCGCAGGACAATACGGCTCCGTGCTCGGCGCGATGAACAACGCGCATCGACCCTTTGCTTATGCCCTGTCTTTCGATCCGGACGAGCCGGACAGCGCGCGCTGTTTCGACGGTGAAAAGAGCTGGGTCTGCGCTATTTCGGTCGTGGCAGATACCATCGAACTCAAAAATGCCGTAGGTGAAAAATCCATTTTTCTGGTCTATCACTCCACCGAAGGCCGGGATATGACGATGTTCGACGCGACGAAAGGCACGGCGCAGATGGACAAATTCATCAAATCGCAGGCTAAAGCCAAAGACGGTTACGGCGCTTTTACTGTTGCGTTGAATCACCATTTGTTCAATGGCGTGTTTTCGCCGAAGGGCGGCGGCGCCCCGGTGCAGTTCACACCCGGCGGGTTTATTATGAACTTGCGGGATTACGATCGCTATGAACTCTGCACAGCAGGAAATTGTTTTGTCACCGGCGATGAAATAGACGTGGTCACTTTCTCCAATTCGAAAAAAGAAGGATCATCCGTCCTGCTCGGCTATCGCTACGATGGCACGAACGATAATTTGAAAATCTACCGACTGCTCAAAAACAACGCGGACGAAAAGGCTGCCTATAAAATCGGCGCCTTACTCTACGATTTCAGCCGGAAAAAAGCAGAATAAACATGGCCTCAGCGCTTAAAAATCTTTCTCAATACGACGAAAGTAACGTGCCGGATGCTTCCGGAATGCGTTTCGGTGTGATCGTCTCTGAATGGAATGCCGCTATCACGCATGCGCTCTATCAGGGCTGTTATGATGCGCTGCTCCGACACGGCGCGGAACCGGAACACATCTTTACCTTGCAGGTGCCCGGCGCGTTTGAACTGCCTGCCGGCGCCCGCATCCTGAGCGCCCAGGAAAAGGTGGATGCACTGATCTGCCTCGGCTGCGTGATCAAAGGCGAAACTAACCACGACGAATACATCAACCAGGCGGTGGCAAACGGCCTGATCAGCCTAAGTATCGCGAGCGGTAAACCCTGTATTTTTGGCGTATTGACCACCCTCAACGAAGCGCAGGCGCTGGATCGGGCAGGCGGAAAGCACGGCAATAAGGGCGTCGAAGCAGCCGTGACCGCAATCCGGATGGCCGCGCTAAAACAAGCGCCTCAAACTGGGAAATCTCCAATCGGTTTTACCTCCAAATTATGAAGTTACACCTGATCTCAGCGGGCCGTTTCAAACTCGACGGCGGTGCGATGTTTGGCGTCGTGCCGAAACGCATGTGGGAAAAAATGAACCCGCCGGATGCAAACAATCTTTGCACCTGGAATTTGAACGTCCTGCTGGCCGATACGGGCACGCGCCGGATACTCTTCGATACGGGCATCGGCAATAAGCAGGATGATCGCTTTCTGTCGCACTTTGAACCCTCGGGCCTGGGCGTCCTGTTTTCGGCATTGTCTGAGCGCGGATACGCGCCGGGCGATATCACCGACGTGTTTTTTACCCACCTGCATTTTGATCATTGCGGCGGCGGACTTTGGAAAGGCGAAGCAAGCGGCCTCGTGGCGCCCGCCTTCCCCAATGCAACTTACTGGACGAATCAAAAGCACCTCGACTGGGCGTTGCACCCGAATGAACGCGAGAAGGCCTCTTTTTTAAAAGAAAATTTTCTGCCTTTGTTGGAAAGTGGGCGGCTTCAGATGGTAGCGACCAATTCGGGTCGTGTATGGCTGCCGGATCTGCGTATCCGTTTCGTGTATGGCCATACCGAAGCGATGATGCTGCCGGAAATTCAGGTCGGCAAACGAACCGTGGTGTATTGCGCAGATTTAATTCCCTCCCAATGGCACATCGGAATGCCTTATGTGATGGCGTATGACGTCCGTCCGCTCGTTTCTTTGCGAGAAAAAGCGGCGCTGCTGCGCCAGGCCGTCCGGAAGCGGTGGATTCTTGCACTGGAGCACGATCCGGTGGCGGAAGCCGTGACGGTTCGGGAAGACGAACGCGGGCGCATCGTCGTGGATCAGGTCGGCACACTGTCGGCCTTACTGCTCCAGTAGCCGGTCGGTCGGTTGCCTGCGCGCCAGCCAGAGCACTTGCTCGGCGCTGTCCTGTTGCATGCGAATTTTCAGACTGTCCGGCGAGAGCAATAAGACTTTGACAATATGTTCTACCGGGGGTGTCCTACTGGTGTCCGTTAGAAACAAGTAGTGCATGGAGCTGCGATAAGTGCCGTCCTCACGGTATAAGCCAATGCTCTCATAGATGTAATGTCGGCCGTCAGAAAGGCTTAGTCTGACCGGCGATAAATCTATCTCCCGCCGCTGTCCGTTTTCAAAAAACGCCACGGCCTGCCAATCCCCTTGCAGCGTGCGTTCATCCAAGCGGCAAGCGCAGAGGAAAAAAAGCGACGAAAAAAATAAAAATGCTTTCATAAAATTGATTGTCAGTACGCTGACTAAATTTTGCTAATTTTGAACTGGCTGTTTTACCTGCGCAATAATAGAATTTTTCCATATCCGACAAATCATTTCACCTTGTGTTTTTTATGAAAATATTACCCGTTTTTCTGCTGTCGCTGGTTGCAACCGGTTGTGTGCGTCAAAAAATTTACCAGGCGGAGCTCCTATCCCGCCAAAAATGCGAGGCGCGCGAATCGGTGTTGGTCAAAGAAGTGCTTTCCCGGCGAGATGAATCGGCTAATTTTACGCAACGGATCAGCGATTTGAGCCGTGCGATCGGTATGAAAGACCAGGAGCTGGAAAGTTTGAAAACAGAATTAACCAAGCGCACGGTGCAGATGGGGGAGTCCTCCTCCAAATTAGCCCAGGAAAAGGCCGCGACGGAAAACGAATTGGCTGCCCGCACCGCCCAACTGAACAACGCAAACGCGCAAATCCAAAGCGTCCGGGAAGCGCAGGCTAAGCGCGCTGCCGCGCTGAATGATTTGCTGCAATCCGCTACCCAAAAGTTGAAGGCTTTTCAGGATGTTTCCTGCCAGATTGATCGGGAGCGCGTCCGGATCACCCTGCCCGACGGCGGGTTGTTTGAAGCGGACGGACTCAGCATAAGCGCTGCGGGGAAAAATCTCCTGCGTACGGTGGCGGAGTTGCTGGCCTCCCGGCCCGATGTGGACGTCCAAGTGGAAGCGCATACGGATAACGCACTACCCAAAGACAAGACGATTAAGGATACTTGGGATTGGAGCCTCGCGCGGGCAGTGACGCTAACGCGTATGTTGATCAGCGACTATAACGTAAACGCCAATCAGTTATCGCCGGTGGCTAAAGGCGAATTTTTTCCGCTGACCTCGAACGAAACGCCGGAAGGACGGAAGAAAAACCGCCGTACCGTGCTGACGCTGACGCAAAAATTGGCGCCGGTGCCGGGATTGTAAAGCGCAATTCCTCAATTTGGCCTGCGCTTAATCACCCAAGATACCGACGCTCCAATCCAGCGCAACTTCTGCTTTTCGGTATTCGCTGATTAATTTGACGAGTTTAATTTGGGCGTCGAGCCAGCGTTGTTCCCGGGTATTGATCAGGAAAATCGAGCTTTCCCCGAAGCGGAATTTTTCATTTTCGGCGTCGAGGAGGGCGCGGTAGTTGTCGGTTATTTGTCGGTACAATTCGATTTGTGCGCGCAGCGTATTCAGTTCGTTGGCGTATTGGCGAACCTTATTTTGGATGTCCTGCTGTTTTTGCCGCACAAAGAGATTCGTTTGGGCTATTTTGACTTGCGTAAGCTGGTAGTCGCCCCGCGCTTTCCGGTTTGGGATCGGGTAAGAAAAGTGCACGCCCCATTTGATATCATTGACCAGTACGTCCGGTCCTTCAACGCCGGTGGAGGGGAAGAAGGCCCACCCAGAGCCGAGCAGGTTGTATTCCAGATCCAGCACCGGTTTGCGTTTTTCCAGTTTTAGCCGACGTTCAATATCTAGTTGGCGCAATTTCGCATCGTAGATAGTAAGTTCCGGGTATTGCTGCACGGCTCGGCGGGCGAGGGTGCTCAGCGCTTGTTCATCCGCGACCGGGCGCAAGTCGTTGGTCGCCCAAATTGGCGGCGCGCCTTGAAGTTGCGCCGGCTGGTAGGGCACATTGTCTAATGTCCACAAAAAATTGCATACGGCAAGGGCTGCGTTTTGGCGATCTACTTGCGCAAAATTCAGATCTGTTTGTCTGTTTTGCACCTGAATAAATGCTTCCAGCGTATCAATGGCCGGTTTGTCGCCTTGAATAAAGCTTTCCCGGATGCCTTCGAATCGGATTTGCGCCTGTTGGAGCGCGGCCTCGATGACGCGCAGGCTGTTGTCTGCTGCCACCCAAGTCCAGTACGCTTTGGCGGCCTCCAGTACGAGGTCGTTCAGGGCGAGCCTGCGTTCGGCGGCGCCGATTTCGAGGCCGATTTGTCCTTGTCGCAAGTCAGCACGCCGTTGATCTATAAGCAGCCCCTGGCCGAGCGTCCAGCGCAGGCCCAATTGCGCCTGGCCTTCCAGGGGGAGCGAAGCTTCCGGACTGAGGAATTGCCCAGTTGCGGTGTTGTAAGCGCCTTTAAGTTCCAGTCCCAACCAGGTAGGCAGTTTTAGGCCCGTTTCGGTGTATTGGAAGTAATTATTGCCCTTAAAAGATTTACCGCTAATGTCGGAAAATGATTTCAAATCAAAACCGCCTTTGGCTTTGAGCAGGTCGGCTCGAGCGGATTCATTGAACAAATCAGCGCGTCGGGCGAGCGGGTGCTGCGTGCGCACGAATTGGCGAAAGGAAGGCCAATCCAGTACAGCCGGCGGATCCGGTGTTTGTCCTTGTAAACGCGCAAGGAGTCCCACCAGCAGTACGCTTGTGAGAATCTGCCGTTGGCGCGTCCAAATTTTGGAAAAAAAAGCCGTCATACCGAGTTACTTTGCGCTTTTTATAGGCGCTTTGGGCAACAAACCGCCGTCCTTTTGGTTAGGATCTTTTTCTTCCATATTGTACATATCCGGCGGAAAACCGTTCAGAATTCGCCACAATTCATACCAAACCGGCACCGTATTGAACATAGCAATGCCGCGAGCCCCCCCGCCGGGTTGAACGGCGATGGGCCAGGGCTCATCGTTTGGATTAGACGCAACCAGCACGCGAAACTTCCCGTTGGCGCTGATATTTCGATCCACGGCGACCACCTTTCCGGAGAACGTGCCGAGTGATACGCCCGGCCAGCCGCTAAAGAAAAAAGCCGGCCAGCCGTCGAATAGAAAGCGCACCTCATTACCCAGATTGATAAGCGGTAGATCCACGGGTTGAACATACATTTCTACGGCGAGTTCGTAATCAGCCGGTTGAATACTGACCACCGGGTCGCCCTCCTTAATAATTTCACCGATTCCCGGCGTAACCGCCTTCACGACATAGCCGTCCTGCGGCGCCACAATATAATAAAAGGCGTTGCGGCGCGCGTAATTTTCGCGTTCGATTTTCAGTTTACTGACCGTTCCTTCTGCCTCAAAGCGATCGGACAGCGTACTGAATTTATCGCTTTGCGCTTTTGCGATCTTGTTGGCATATTCATTTTGGATCAGGCGCAATTCGGTTTGGTAAATCGCCAGTTCCTGCCGGCTAGTTTCAAATCCGTTTAGCGCAGCGATACGTTTCGTTTCCATCTCCTGTAATTTCAGGCGTTTTTCTTCCCAGTCCGTTAAGGATTTCAAGCCTTTGTTGTACAGGCTATCCGTGCGGTTGAACTGCTTTTGCGCGATTTGGCGGTCTATCTCGGCCTGTTGTACCTTGATGCTGTCGCTTTCGATTTTTAGTTTTCCTTGGGCTATTTTATTCTGCGTTTGAATGATTTTATTGTCTAATTCTCGGTACATCGCCTGTATTTGGTTTTCAAGCGCGCCCACTTTACCCGAATATGCGCCGATCGAGCCTTCCTTAGCGGCGACCTGTTGCTCTACCCGGCTCACGATCTCGGGATCGAAGTAGTCCACCTTCACTTCGGAAAGGTGGACGATGGTATCGCCCTTTCGGACTTTTTGACCCTCCGTAATATACCATTCTTCGATTCTGCCGGCGATCGTGGCGTGGATCGTCTGGGGGCGTTGTTCCGGTCGGAGCGTGGTGACTTTTCCGCCTGCCTGGATGTTTTGTGTCCAAGGCAGAAACATAAATACCAAAAAAACGACTAAAAGGCCGAGGAGCAGATTGCGCACAGTGAGATGCCACGCGGGGAGTCTATTCATCTCCTGCGCTTTTAGCCCCTTCAGGTCATTTTCGCAATGAATCGCGTTATCAGAAATATTGAGCATACGGATTGGTTTTGAAACAGCAATTAAGATTTGGGTTCCTGGCTTTCTACATCCCAGCTTTGATCCGATTTATTGAGACGCAGGATTCGGGGATAATGTTCCGTTTTTTGAAGTTCGTCGAACAGGCCTTCAAAAACAATTTTCCCATCGCTCATGACGATTACTTTATCGCACAAGGAGGCCAGAAGCGGATCTTGGGTAAAAACAACGAGCGTCCAAGGGTGGATTTTGTCAACCAGTAATCGGGCGATTCGGAGTCTGTCCCGAAGGTTCAGGAAGCTCAGCGGTTCCTCCATAACCAACATTTTAGGATCCTTCACGATTGCTCTGGCCACCAGGATTTTCGTAATGATGCTGCGCGGGATGTTTTTTCCGCCGGGAAGGAGTTCAGTATTAATTCCCAATGGCAATTGGCGAACGAATTCGCTCAAACCCACGCCCTCGCACGTGCGCAGCACATGATTTAGCGCTACATCCGTGCGTCCGAGCGTTATATTTTCTAGGAGCGATCCTTTGAAGATCTCTTCCTGCGAGGAAAAATCGCCGATGTTTTCCCGCAAACTTCGGAGATGGAGATTTTGCTTCGGCAGACCGTTAAACAAGAGTGAACCGGTAAAATCACGTTTTAATACGGAGAGTACCATTGCCAGCGTACTTTTTCCCGAGGCATTGTATCCGGTGACAGCCAGGCGGACGCCGGCTTCAATTTTAAGGTTGAGGTTCTTAAGTACCGGGACTTGTCCGTCGCTATAGGTATAAGAGAGGTCGCGCAATTCGACCTCCAGCGGTTTGTCCCGGCAAAATTCCTCCACGCGGATGCCGTCCTCCCGTTCAATAGGCAGATCAGTCACCTGCCCGAGTTTTTCAGTAGCCGTCAACACGTCATAGCCTGTTTCATGTAGGGTGATTAGTTTTTCGACGGAATCAATTACAAAAAGCACCAGGATTTCGGAAGCTACAAACTGACCGATATTCAACTGGTTATCCATGACCAGGAAACTGCCTAAAATGAGAAATCCACCCAACACCAACACCCGAAAGGCAATGCTGCTGATAAATTGTGCAACCAAAATTCGCCAGTGCTTAGCGCGGGCATTGAGGTAATCTATTGTGAGATCATCGGCGCGTTGCACGGGAAATCGGTTCTCACCGGCTAATTGAAACGTCGTTGCAACCCGGCCGACTTCCTCCAGCCAGTAGGCCAGATTGTATTTATATTTTGATTCTTTTAAACTGGTTGCGAGCCCCCGCGGCCCCGTCCACATAAATAATAATACAAGGATGAAAAGCAAGAGGAGGGAAAAGACCACAAAGGTGGGGTGGTAAAAAGACAGCAGCAGTAAGCTGAAAAATATTTGGAGCGCCGCCGTGCTGCCTTCGATCAGTATTTTCGGCAGCCCCTTTTGTAGCGTCAACGTGTCAAAAAAGCGATTGACCAGTTCCGGCAGGTGCTCTCGGCGCAATACCTCCATTTGCAGGCGCGGAATTCGGAGGGCGAACTCCGCAGCGGAGTCTGCAAACAGATTTCGCTGCAAATGCTCCATAATGGACATCTGCGCCAACTTCAAGATCCCGACTAGCAAGGCACCGACGAGAATGAACAGTACTAATACGCCCCAAGACGCCGCGATGCTTCCGCCCGCAATGAGTCCGATGATCGCCTGTACACCTAATGGAAGGGTAAGGTTGATTAAGCCGATCACGACTGCATATAAAATGATATACCGTATTTGAAGTCGGTATTGTGCAAGTAGCCGGAGTACGCGTTGAAAGGGCGTGAAGTGCGGACTTCCTGGAATGGGAGCAGGCATTCTCTTTTTTTAAAAGTTTTTCGTGATGATCGGGAACGCGCTCAACACGAACCCTTCGGGATTATTAACGCATTTAAAGCCTTTTTGTTTAAAAGTAATGCTATTGTTTTTGAAAGTGCTGCGTTTTTGACCGAAAGTGGGCTTGTTTGTATTTTTTGACACAAATAGGTAGGCGCTGTATTACCTTTGCGGAGAAAAAAATCACCGCATGACGCAAAAGGATCGAATAGCATTATTAGGCGAGTTGGGCCGCTTTTTGCGCGAAGGCGGCTCTGAAGATTTAGAGATGGCAATTCGGCAGTCGTGCGTGGAAAATGGCTGGTTCACAGAGGAAAACGTTCGAAGTGCACTTTCTGCCATTGCTGAACGTATGCTGGACGTCGCGGCGTTGTCGGCTTGGACAGCCCGCTATCCTGCGCCGGCTCAAGCCGCCACTGTAGGCTTGGTGATGGCCGGCAATATTCCCCTGGTCGGATTTCAGGATTGGTTGTGTGTATTCGTTACTGGTCACCGGGCACTTATCAAATTGTCTGAAAAGGACAAGCGGTTGCTTCCTGCGCTCATTAAAACCATGGGCGCGTGGGAAAAAGCCTCGTGGGCTTTTACGGAATTTTTGCCGGAAAATACCCCGATACAGGGTTTCGACGCCGTGATTGCGACGGGAAGCAATAATACTGCGCGCTATTTTGAGCAGTATTTTGGTAAATATCCACATATTATCCGGAAAAATCGGAACAGCATTGCCGTGTTGGACGGTACGGAAACGCCCACACAGATGCTGGCGCTGGGGCGTGATGTATTTGCGTATTTTGGCCTTGGCTGTCGGAATGTGAGCAAGATATACGTTCCGGCAGATTACGATTTTAATCGTCTGCTCGATTTGTGGAGCGAATACGACGATCTGAACATGCACCACAAGTACAAAAACAACTTTGATTATAACCTGACCCTGTTTTTGTTAAACATGGTCCCCTGTCTCCATAACGGTTGCATCATCCTGAGCGAGGATGCCGCCCTGGCCTCGCGCATCGCTTGTTTGCACTACGAGCACTACACGGATTTGGAGGCGCTTTCGAAACAGTTGCGCGCTGACGAAGCCCGTATTCAGTGCGTGGTGAGCCAACTCGGCTTGCCTGGCATGGAGACCACGCCGTTTGGCGCGACGCAGGCGCCGGGCTTACTCGATTACGCAGACCGGGTGGATGTTATGGCCTTTTTGGCGCATCTTCCCCCGGCTTAACCAGACAAATTATGTCGCATAAAACAACCCTTGGCCTTGAATTGCCGACCGACCCGCGCTGGGTCAACCTCGCGGAAATGGATTTGGGAGAAATCCTGACGGATCACGCCTATTGCGAGCAGAAGGCGGCTACTGCTTGTATCTCCCTGATTCAGGCTTATCCGGATCGGGAGGACATGGTGGAGGCGCTGGCGCCGATCGTCACCGAAGAATGGGGGCACTTCCGGATGGTGCTGCGCGAATTGAAGAAAAGGAATCTGCACTTGGGCCGACAGCGGAAAGATACCTACGTGAACGGGCTGCTTGAATTTCAGCAAAAGGGCGGTGGGCGCGATGCGGCTTTGCTGGAGCGTCTGCTAACCTGCGCGCTGATTGAGGCGCGCAGCTGCGAGCGGTTTCGGCTCTTGTCCTTGCACTGTGCCGACGCGGAGTTGCGGGCGTGGTACCACCAGTTCATGGTGGCAGAGGCTGGGCACTACCGGTTGTTTTTGGATCTGGCGGAACGGTATTTTGATCCGGTGCAGGTGCGCACGCGCTGGCTGGCTTACCTTGGCCACGAAGCGGAACTGATGAAACAACTAGAGATCCGCGGCGATCGGATGCACTAAATGCAGATGGGGGATTTTTTGCCGCCTGCAAAAATCCCCCATCTGCGTGTAGAAACCGTCTAAAAATTTCTCGCCTGTCGGGCGTGAAAGATGGTTTACTGATACCGGTGCGTTAATCAAGCGCCGCTTTTAAACTCATTGACCAGCGCCTGCAAGCCGGCTTTTGCATCGCCGAAAAGCATGCGGGTATTATTTTTAAAGAATAGCGGATTTTCGACCCCGGCAAATCCTTTGCCCATACTGCGTTTCATGACGATCACCGTGCGCGCCTTGTCGGCGTCAATAATCGGCATCCCGAAGAGCGGGCTGTTTTTATCCTCCCGTGCGGCCGGGTTCACGACGTCATTGGCGCCGATGATCATGCAGACATCCACGGTTTCCATCGCGGGGTTTACGGCGTCCATTTCGACCATGGCATCGTATGATATATTGGCTTCTGCGAGCAGGACGTTCATGTGTCCGGGCATCCGGCCGGCCACCGGATGGATGGCAAAACGGACTTCCGCGCCATTTTTCTCTAATTGTTCTGTCAATTCGCGCACGGCATGTTGTGCCTGGGATACGGCCATGCCATAACCCGGGACGATCACGATGCTGTTTGCGGCTTCCAGTACCAGATACGCTTCGTCTGTTTTGATGGGTTTGATTTCTCCGGCTACCTCCATGGCTGCGCCCAAACTGGGGGCGCCGAATCCGCCGAGAAAAACATTTGCCACCGAGCGGTTCATGGCTTTGCACATAATCAGTGTCAGGATAATCCCGCTGGCGCCCACCAGTGCGCCGGCTATGATTAGCAGTTTATTGTTCACCACAAAACCGGAGGCGCAGGCTGCCATTCCGGAATAGGAATTAAGCAGGCATATTACCACCGGCATATCGGCGCCACCG
The DNA here is from genome assembly GCA_032115775.1 of Saprospiraceae bacterium. Taxonomy (GTDB): domain Bacteria; phylum Bacteroidota; class Bacteroidia; order Chitinophagales; family Saprospiraceae; genus M3007. The sequence continues at coordinate 64,377 of JAUMBL010000003.1, forward strand.
ATCGGGATGGTCAGTAAAACCCCGAGAATAAAGGAAGCGGCGGTAAAACCGAGAAAGTACAATAGTGCGTTCGGCCCCAGGGTGTCCATGGCAAAAAGAGCGCCACATACTACCATGGCCGTCAGTACGACGCCCGTGACGATTTGCTGGCCGGTGTACATGATTGGTTTCCCGCTGATAAACTTTTCCTCCAGTTTTGCCCATGCGACCACCGAACCGGTAAAAGTGATTCCACCGATGATGGCTGCCAGCCAGAGTACGATACCGCCGAATACACCCTGATCCCTGGGAGATTCAAATTCTGCCAGCGCCACAAACCAGCTCGCCAAGCCGCCGAATCCGTTCAGCAGACCCACCATTTGCGGCATACCGGTCATAGGTGTGCGGTACGCAAAGAACAAACCGGCAACGGCGCCCAAGATAGCGCCGAGTGCGATAAACGTAAAGCGTTCCACATCCGGCAGCATCAGTGTCACAATCACGGCAGCCGCCATACCCACGCCGGATATCGTATTTCCCCGTCGCGCCGATTCCGGATTACTCATGAGTTTGAAACCCAGAATAAAGGCTACAGCAGACAATATATACACCAGATCAATTAAATTCCGTAAATCCATGGCTTTATTTATTCTTTTTCTTGAACATATTGAGCATGCGGTCGGTCACAAAATAGCCGCCGACCACATTCACCATTGCCAGGCCGACCGCGATTCCGCCTAAGATGGCGGTCAGATTCTCGCCTGCGCCCGCGCCCGCGGCAATGAGCGCGCCAACGACGGTTACGCCGGAAATCGCATTGGAACCTGACATCAGCGGCGTGTGCAGGAGCGAAGGCACTTTGGAGATCACCTCGAAGCCCAGGAAAATAGCCAGCACGAGGATAAATAACAGAGAAATTAATACGGCTGATTCCATAAATATTCAGTTTGCGCCGCTGGCGGCGTTCATTACAATTGCCGGGTGATTTTGCCGTCCCGGGTGATCAGGCATCCTTGCAGAATTTCGTCCTCCGGGTCAAGTTCCAGGATTTTCTTTTCTTTATTCCAGAAATCCTCCAAAAGATTGTACAGATTGGCGGAGTACATTTGGCTGGCGTGCACGGCTACTCTTCCCGGCATATTTTCCATGCCGATGAGGCGGACGCCGTTCACGTCCGTTTCTTGGCCGAGCACGGCGCCTTCCACATTGCCGCCGCTTTCAATAGCGAGATCCACCACGATGCTGCCGGGGCGCATCCCTGCGACCATTTCCTTGGTGATGATAATCGGCGCTTTTCGTCCGAATACCTGTGCGGTCGTGATCACAATATCGCTGATTGCACATTGTTTCGCCATTGCTTCCCGTTGGAGGCGCAGTTGGTCTTCGGTGAGGGCTTGGGCATAACCGTCTTTTGTTTGGCCGGTTTCGCCGAGATTGATTTCGAAGAAGCGCGCGCCCAGGGATTTGACTTGTTCGGCCACAGCCGGGCGGGTGTCAAAGGCATCCACGCGGGCGCCCAGCCGCTTTGCCGTGGCAATTGCCTGAAGGCCTGCCACACCGACGCCCACGATGAATATCCTGGCCGGGTTGATGGTACCGGCGGGCGTGGTCATCATTGGAATCACCCGGTCGGTGCGTTCTGCTGCCAGGATCACGGCGGCGTAGCCGGCCAGGCTGGCCTGTGAGCTGAGCGCGTCCATTTTTTGCGCCCGCGTGGTGCGCGGGATCAGTTCCATCGCAATGGCTTGAACGCCTTGCGCGGCTAGCTGCTCCAGCAGGGCTTTTTCATTAAATGGATCGAGGTAGCTGATATGTATGGCGCCGGGGCGGAGCAGCCCAATTTCCTCGGCAGCCGGTTTGCGCAGGCGCGCGATGATGTCGCTGCCAGAAAGTAAGGCATTGCGATCTTTCGCCACAGTTGCACCCGCTGTTTCATATTCGGCGTCAGAAAGTTGGATGGTTGCACCGATGCCGGATTCGATTTGCACGGCAGCGCCCAATTTGACCAGGCGTGCCACATCACTGGGTACCATGGCTACCCGCGACTCGCCGGGGTGTATCTCTCTGGGAATTCCGATTTGCATGACAAATTCAATTAATAAACGTATAAATTGGCAAGTTCTTTACCCGCGTTTTCTAAACCTTCAAGGTTTAGAAAACGTAAGATTATGTTTTACCTTACCGCACGTTTACTCAACCTTCAAGGTTTAGAAAACGTATGTTTCAACGCATTTTGGGGCGCGGCCGCTTACTGCCGCCCCGGAAACCGCCTCGTCCGCCCATCATAGCCATCATGGATGGATTCATGCTTTGTCCCATTTGCTTGAGTTGTTTTTCCATCTCCCGCACCTGTTCCTTGAGCATGCCCTCCGTGATATTGAGTTTTTTAATGTCCGCAATATAATTTTGAGCGACGACGCGGTTGTTTTTAGCGCCTGCGATGAGTGCTAGTTGCAAAAGCGCCGCTCCGCGTTCGTTGTCGGAGGGGAGTCCGGCGCTGAGGGCTTTTTTCAGCCAGTTTTCTGCCGAAGCAAACTCCTTCTTTTGCAGTTCCAAAGCGCCAAAGGTCATGTAATAGACGCCTTTGTAACCCACCAACAACAAATTGGGAAAATAAGTCAGCTTCAGCCTTTCTTCCGCCTCTTGGTATCGCTGCTGGCTTAACAAGTTATTCGCGGACATGATGGTGCCCAGCAGCAGGTAGCCGATCAAAAAAATCAGAGAAGCCAGCAAAAAAGGAAATCCGTACCAGAATCCGAACAAGGGCCAAAGCAGGATGCCGAGCAAAAAACCGCCGGCAATCACGCCGAATCGTAAATACACATTAATAGTGAACATGTAGTTCTATTTTTTTCTACTGCGGCAAATGTACTTAAATCAGCTGCTTGTTGTTTATTATTTTCAAGAAACTATTTATTTGGCCGTACTGCGCGGATGCATGCGCCGTTTTGAATCGGGGCGTCGGCATTCGATTCGGGACTTAACGGGTTAAGAGCCTGTTTGAAATTTTCTCACCGAGTTAAAAATGGTTCATTTTTCGCCATTTTTCACCTTTTTGAAGGAACATAGTCCCGGCTATGCTCCTTCAAAAAGGCAAAAACTGACAAAAAACGCCCCTATTTTTGCTTTCGGCAGAAAATTCCAAACAGGCTCTTGAACCGCTTTCTTACGGTTTACGGTGATACCGGCTTAGGGTTCCGCCCGAACCGGCAGCGTGAAAAACCAGCGAATCCGGGCTGCAGTTCAGCACCCGGTAGCAATTTCCGCCCCGGGTATTTTCGATTACGAAGCACCAGTTATCCAACAGCAGGCTGTCGAAGCAGCTGTTTTTTTCGCAGCGACTGTCAATAATTAGACGCCCTTGCAAAGGCTTTTCTTGCGGATCATACTGCCAGATGGTATCTTCCCGCACCTCCAGGCGCGCACCGGGCAGGCTGTCAGCTACCCACTCGCCTTGTAGCAGATCCAGTAAATCCTGCTCGCCGATATTTTCGGAAGCGTTGTCTTGAGCGGGCGCGCCGGCGGCGGCATTTTGTCCGGACTGATTAAACTGGCAGGCAAACAGCGAAAAGGCCAGCAAGCAGGCGGCTGCAAAGGGGATCGCAGTGTAAGATTTCATGGATTCTTGTTTATCTACTTTTGCGGTTTACACGAGCGGCGCAGGCGATTGGCAGCTGCGCTTTGTAATACATTTACAAAAGTAGTGCATCATTTGTTTTTAACATATAAAACAGCGCTTCAATCTGCACATTTGTCGCATAGGCGCACTTCTGTGCCATACGCAGCGCCCAAGGGCAGGTCGAGAAAGGCGCGCATAGCGGTTCCGTTGGGCTGCGCAGACAGGGTAAAATGGATACCCCGCTGATTGTCATACCCCAGTGAGGCGCCGTCTGAACTTATCTGAAAATTTGCTGCATTCGACAGGCACTCGGGGAAATGGTCGCTGGTAAATACTTCAATGGCTTGGCCGGCGCCCCGGCTTCTGAGCATGATGGAAGCCGTCAGCTTGCCGAAAGGCACGATGAGCCGATAGACGCCGGGCGGGAGGTCAAAAAAGCGCCGATTGCTGTTTTCAAGCAATGCGCTTACCGGGACGGCCTGTGAATAGGGGCGGTAACACCAGTTTTGTACGGCGTCCCTGCCGGTAATTTGATCTTGTCGGCTGAAACGAAAAACCGGTTCGCGGGGCGCCGGAGCGGCTACCCGCCCGGCATCGTTGGCGCAGCCGATCCCGGTCAGCACCGGAATCAACAAACTTGCCCTCAGGAGGTATTGCGCAATCAATTTCATTGTCTGATTTTCAGATCCAGCCTCAAGGTGTAATTTTGCGGCGCTTCGAGCAGTGCGGGACGGAGGGTGTAGGCCACATTCAGTATATTGGAGGCGATAAAGCTCAATTTCAGCCTGCGGTTCAGTTGGCAGGAAGCGCGGAGATCCACCAGGGAAAATCCCTTGTTGTTGCGCGCCCGGAAGTTTTTTACCCCGGGCAGTCCACTCTCAAAAATAGCGTCTATCGCTTGCATGTGGCTGTAATATTGGTAAGATGCGCCGAGTGAAAGCGCCTTCCAGCTGTACGCGGCGTCTATTTTGACCATATCCCTGAAACGATACTTCAGGATGTTATTAGTATCCGAGGAGCCGTAATTATTGTTCCGGTCAAAATTTTGATACACCGGATTGATATGCGTGTAGCCTGCGAGCAGCGAAAGTTGGCCGGGGCCGAGCGTTCCCTGCCCCAGCACTGAAAACTCGAGGCCTGACACCTGGGTATTGCCTTGGTTTTGCGATTGGAATTCCGCCACGAAGTTCAGCGTGGGCGGCGGCCCTGGATTGATGCGCAGGAATGCTGTATCCAGCACGAACTCCATCATATTCTGATAGGCGGAGACGAAGCCGGTGGCGTCAAAGAAGCCTTGCCATTTTCCGAGTCGGAAGCCTTGTTTCAGGCCGAGTTCGGCCGTCCAGCCGGTCTCCGAGACCAGGTTTGGATTCGGCACGACGGCATTGCCGACGCTGAAATCGGTGGTAATAAACTTTTCGGCGATAGTAGGGTAGCGGTAGCCTTGTCCCCAGGAGGCGCGCAGGTACGTCGCGGTGGCGAGTTGGTAGTTCGCGCCCAGTCGAAAAACCGGTTTTGCCTCCTGATTTCTTCCATTGGGGATCACGGCGGTTTCCCAGGCGCGCACGCGGATGGTATCCGGGCTGTTCAGGGTATTTTGCTCGTAGCGGAGGCCACCCGACAGGTTGAGTCGGTCGAACGCTTTATAGTCGAATTGGAGGTAACCGGCCAGGTTTCGGGTGCTAAATTCGCCGTTGCTGTACAAATTGGCGGCCACGGTGGTATGGATCCCCACCAGGCCTGCTGTCATCACCAGCCCGATGTCGTCCATGCGCCGTTGAAATTGGTACTCTCCATAGTACATACGGCTGTCATTGCTTTGATTGCCGCTGTTGTTGTTGTGTACGTAAAAGTATCGGCCTAGGAATTTATGCCGATTGCCGGCGGCATCGTTGTATTGGACGGTGGGATCTATCATAAAGCGGAGGCGACCGAGTGATTCCGAGGTGGAGCTGAGGCCGGGTTGGTAAGCGCCGATGCTGTCGTTTGCCCAGATAAAGAAGCTGCCGCTTCGACCAAAATTGAAGTTGGTATTGAGGCCAATCGTCAGCCGATCGTTGACGCGGTAGCGAAAATTCGGCGTAATCCTGCCATATCGGCTAAATGTATAGCGATTATAGCTGTCCCGGTAAAGTCCGTAAGCGCCCAGCACCATATCCAGTTTGTTAAATTTTCTGCGGTGCGCGAGGCTGAACCCGCTTTCGAAAGGCTGATCGAGTCCGGAGCTGTCGCGTCCCCACCACTGCATGGCGGCATCTTTCGGCGCTCCCCAGACCTTCCCAAAAACCGCCACATCGGTTTCCGGCTGGTCTTTCGCGAAGCCGGTACGGAGGTTGATGATGCCGTTCATGGCGGAGGAGCCGTACAAAGCGGAAGCTGCGCCTTTCAGCACTTCCACCTGGCTGATATTTTCCACCGGAAAATCGTCCCAGTTTGGGAAGCCGGCATCTGCCTGCAGGGCCGGGATGTCATCTACCAGGAGCAGTACGCGGGTGCCGGCCCCATAAGAGAACCCGGATCCGCCGCGGATACTGGCCTGTCCGTCCAAAATGGCGACGCCCGGGACTTTCACCAGCACCTCATCTACGGAGGTCGTGTTGACGCTTTCGATGAGATTGGGTTTTAGTACGTCGAGGGAGACGGTGACTTCGCCCAGCGGTTTTTCGAATTTCCCGGCAGTGACGGTGGCCTGCTGGAGCAGGTTGTCGCTGTCACCCAGCGCCATGCCGAGTTGCAGGGTTTGTCCGGCGGTAATCTTGACGGTCAGGGTTCGGCTCTGATACCCGATGAAGGTAAAATTGACTTCATGCGTGCCGGCGGGCAGGGAGAGTGCGTACCGACCCGCCATATCGGAAACCGTGCCGGTATTTCCGGCACGGACGGTGACTCCGGGCAACGGTTCCCGGGTGGCGGCATCCGTAATCGCGCCGGTCAGGCGGCCGTTTTGGGCAAATAGTTCAAAGGCAAAAAGGGAAAGGAACAGGGTAATAAGCGCGCGCATGGTGCATAATTTTGTTAAACGCCCGGCCGGTTTGCCGTCTCGTGCCTCGGAGCCTTTTTTTGCTAAAAAAACCGTTTAAAACGGGGAAAGGCAAGGATTTGCTAAAAATGGCTCTTTTTTTGGCGCGGACGAAACCGACTGAGATTTCTTCTTTTCTGCGGGTAAATGTAGGCATTTTTCATTTACAGCGAACAATTCTTCTTTTAACTACCTCGCGCAGATTAGATTTCGGATTGGCGCGC
>JAUMBL010000004.1:0-12215 GCA_032115775.1 Saprospiraceae bacterium
TGCTCCTTGATTTTTTCCAGCACGGGTACTGCCTGCGCCTGCCGCTGCTGCAGCCGCTGTTCTGCCGTCATTTTCTGCTCGCGACAGTAGCGCTCGATGTCGTAAAGTTCCTGGATCAAGCGCATCACCGCAACCGCTTTATCCCGTTCTACCGAAAGCGCCTCTTCGAATTTTCTGCGCGCATGCGCCCAGCAGGCCAATAGCACGATGTGCAGGTGCAAAGTCGCCAGTTTTTCATAACCCTCATATCCGTCTGTTTGCAGATAGCCCTTGAATGCACGCAGATCCTCTGCAGGATATGCAGCGACACGACCTTTTTGATAAATAAACAGGGGCAGGCGTGCTACCGGATCTAAATAAACCCAATAGTATCCCAGATGTGTTGCGAGACACCTTCGGCTGTCGTGCCGTAGCCTTGATAGAGCCATTGGTCAAATAATTTTGCAGCAGGGTTTTGATCTGATCTATACGTTTTTTCTTTGCCATCAGTCCATTTTTGGACCGAATTAAAGGTGTTTTAGCCGCATGAATCCACATTTTTCTGGGGTCAAACCTCCGGAATGTTACTAACATTTAGGGGGGTCAAACCTCCGGAATGAGGGGGTCGGATAAAATCGGAACAGGGGGGGGGCAGATTGACCGGAATTTACACATGGAGGCGCTCGAGCGTTTTGTCGCCAAAGAGCCTTTGCGGCGCACCCATGAATGCGTTTTCGGCATCCTGGCACTCGAAAGCGAGGCGGTGGATCCCCGGCCGTGCGGGCGTTCCGCGATTGCCCCCCGGCAGGCAAAAGCGAACAAAATTCCGGGCATTTTTACCAACTACTAAATAAAAACGACCGAATACTAAATAATTGGGTAGAAATTGTTGGTTGGCAATATGTTTGTAGGGTATTGTTTTAGAGATGGTGAAAAATAAGGAATGCCAAGATATACGTGATCGCAATGATTAATCCGGCGGGTTATCACCGGGAATCGGATAACTAACCCGGCGAATTATCGCCGGGATCAGAAGGCGCTAAGTTTTCCGGGGTTTTAACCCCTTTGGATAACTCGCCCGGCGGGTTATCGGCGGGATTTCGGATAACTAACCCGGCGATTTATCGCCGGGATCAGAACGCGCTCATTATTCCGGGGTTTTAACCCCTGCACTTTTGAGAGCGAGCCGGGTTAATAATCCCAAGCCCCGCGTTCTGAGACAAAAACGTTCATAGTCGCCCAAAATCAGGCGCCGCCCAGTTTTTACGGATAAAAATTATTTAAAAAACGGAAAATCAATTTATTAATATTTTTTCAGGCCGGAATTTTTCAAGAACCATTGGCAATACGATCAATCCAAAGCTATTAAATCATGAAAGATATTCAATTAGAAAACGATATTTCTGAAGCGCGGAAGTACATCCGTGCCCAAACGACCGACCCCGAAAAAATTGAAGAAATTGCAGTTCGGCTGCGGAGAGCCGGCAAATATCACTACGCCGGCGAATTATACGCGCTTTTGCTCAAGGGCGGCGGAGAAGTGGCGGAGCGACAAATGTGGAATAAATGGCTTGCTTTCTGCATTTACAAAGATCCCGACCAGCCGTCTTCTTCCAAGTTCGATGCCGCTTTGCATTTTCTATGGCAAGCAGATGATTTGGATAACACGGAACATGTTGAGTTTTTGGGCATCGCAGGCGCCATTTACAAACGTAAATGGCAGTATGACAATAATTATAATAACCTGCTTTTTGCTGAGCACTACTATCGGAAAGGATATAATTTATGGAAAAAAAATCGGAATAACCAAGCGGCGACAACCACGAATAAGGAGCAGAAGGACAAAACCGATGATGATGGTTATACCGCCATTAACTACGCTTTTGTAGCAGAATTGCTGGCTTACGCCCGCTTTGAATCGGTCGGCTACTTGCAAGAATTAGAGGAGCCGCAACCGGACGAAGATGAGCAAAAAAGAGCCCAGCGGATTAAACTAATGCAACTCCGAAAAACACTGCGGCGCCAAAATAAATTAGTCCAAAACCAGCAGATGTCGAAGTCTGCCGTTAAACGCCTGAAAAAGGCGGTGGAAACACGAAAATATATCATTGAAAGATTGTTGGGAGCAGCGTATCTGCCATTTCAGGGAGAACCCGAACCACAGGTGCCGAAAGAAAGAGTTCGATGGACGTATGCCACCCTGGCGGAGGCGTACTTCGGCATCGGAGATTTTAAGGGGGCAGTGTTTTTCTTTAACAAATATGCGGCCACCAAACCGGATGCATGGCAGACCCGTACAACGTCAGAGCAACTCATGCAGATGGCGGAAATGCATAGTCAATTAGGTGAATGGGTGGGCGCGTACGATGAAATCCATGAGCGGGATCGGGAACAAATCTTCGCCGGAGCTCGAAAATGCCTCGAAGCACTGTACCCCACGACAAAAGCGCCCGACGAAAAAACATTATCCGTGGGTTTTAGAGGCAAAGTGGGTCTTGCGCTTTCCGGCGGGGGCTTCCGGGCTGCCTTGTTTCATATCGGCGTCTTGGCACGCTTGGCAGAACTGGACGTTTTGCGCCATGTCGAGGTGATTTCCTGTGTATCGGGCGGTTCGATTGCCGGAGCCTATTATTACATGTTGCTAAAAAGGGAAATGGAGCTGCATGGCGAACAAATGGATAGAATGCACTATGTCCATATTGTGCGGGAAATGGAAACCAATTTTCTATCAGCCGTTCAAAAAAACCTGCGCATGCGGATATTCTCCAACCCATGGAAAAACTTGCGCATCTTTTTTGACAAAGACTATTCCCGTACGCACCGACTGGGTGAACTCTATGAAAAATACTTGTATCAACCGATTATCAGAAATACCCATTCTGCGGGGACGCCGATCTTGATGCACAAACTCAAAATCAGGCCGTCTGATATTCCCGAGGGGCATGACTTCAACGTTAAAACGGAAAACTGGAATCGTCGCAATAAAGTACCCATGCTGGTGCTCAATGCCACGAGCCTGAATACCGGCCATAACTGGCAATTCACCGCTTCGTGGATGGGCGAACCGCCCGGCAGTATCCGTCAGGATGTTGACGCCCGGCAACGTCTCCGTCGCATGTACTATTACGAAGCGCCGCCGCCCTACAGGAATAATATTCGATTGGGCTACGCGGTGGGCGCCTCGTCCTGTGTGCCTGCGTTGTTTGAGCCGCTGAAATTGGAGAACCTGTATCCAAATATGGATGTCCAATTGGTGGATGGGGGAGTACATGACAACCAAGGGATTGCCAGCCTGCTGGAACAGGAATGTAAGCTCATGATCGTCAGCGACGCCAGCGGCCAGATGAACGATGCGGCCGTGCCGGCCGGCAATACGGCCGATGTGTTTTTCCGCTCCGACCTCGTATTGCAGGAACGGGTGCGCGAAGCGCAGCTGGTGGATTTGAAAGCACGCGAATCGGCCGCCCAGATAACAGGTCTGCTATTCGTACATCTCAAAAAGGAATTGCACAAAGAACCCGTTAATTGGGTAGGCTGTGAAGAGCCGCAGCGTACAACCGCCTCGCCAAAATCAGTAAAAAATCGTCCGGATCTTACCGATTACGGCATCCGTCGCGATGTACAGCAGGCATTATCTCAGATTCGCACCGACCTGGATGCCTTTAATGATGCCGAAGCTTATGCGCTCATGTACAGCGGATACGCACAAACAGCGTTGGAAATGAGCGATCCGAAATTCGACTATCTGTGCGAAACGGCCTCCAATCAAAGTTGGGAGTTTATGAGTGTGCAGAAGCGTATGCAGCATGTAACGCCGAGCGAAAACCTGCTCCGCCGTTTGCGACTTGGCGCCGCATTGCCCTTGAAATCGTTTAAAACAAGCTGGTTGATGATGATTTTCGGTATTATTCTGGGACTCGCGCTACTGGCTATTGTGACCGTGCCGATTGGGATAATTCTTTTGGAGATAGAAAAACCGCTGTGTATATCGAGCGAAGATTTGATATTAACAATCGGCATTATCCTATTCGGCTATCTGGCGACCCTGTATGTCGGTTCTTTTGTTGCAAAAGCCATGAACTGGAAAAATACGCTTTTGCGGGCAGCCGGCATGCTAATCGGTGCATTCGTGCTGTCTTTATTTAGTTCGCTCTATTTATTATGCCTTAATAGAACTTATCTCAAATACGGAAAAATCACCCTGCTCGACCGCGAGGACTGGCTTAAAAAGTGGATCAATCGTATTTGGTACTGGATCAAATAACCTCTATTTTTTCTACGCTTTGATGACCTTGCTCCGTATTGATTTGAATGTCTCGTCTTTATTGCAATGGTTCGTGAAAAATTCTATTCTATTAATGTTTGTATGAAAAAATGATTATAAGTTTTTTTGAATGAACTTTATCAAATAAAAATGTACCGACCGATTTTTTGCAGGGTTAAACCACATTCCAATCATGCAAAAAACAAGGTCTCTCTGTGCAAGGATTTGCGGGCAGTTTCAGGTAGCCCGATTCGCTGCGGCGAACGGGCTACCCGAAACCAATCCGCCCGCAAGAAACAAGTGTACGAAAAATTCGAACGAATACAAAATTCCGCCGTTCCAAAACTTCACGAATTATTTATTTAATTACCATTTTCAATCTAATCAACCCATGCTTACTACTTTTGATTGGTCAGAAATGATCTCATTTACGTCCATTCCAACCGAATGGCGCCTTGCGCGAGGCAAAGATGTGAAGGTCGCCTTTGTTGATACAGGCGTCAACCTCGGCCTGCCCTCCCTCGCGCATTTGAATCAAGTCGGACGCAAATTTTTTGTTGACGCCGAAGGATTTTCTGTTGCCAAACTGACGGGACAAGACCCTGTGGGCGAGGCTTTTGGGGTTGCAGGATCCGGTCATGGTACGCTTTATGCCTCACTGCTCGCCGGCAAATCCCCCGATCCGGCGCCGCTCGATAAGGATTTGGTGACAGGGTTGGCCAATGCGGCCACGTATTATATCATCAAAGCAACTGATAAAACCGGGGAGGTAACAACCATCAGGCACTTGCTGGACGCACTGGAGTTGTCGGCCAATCTCGGTGTCGAAGTCTTTATCACCGGGCAATGTATATCTCGCAGCGAAATGCAATTTGAGGGATTGACCGATGCGGATATCAACCGGGTTTTTGATCTTCCGGCAGTGAAGCGGATGTTCATTTTTGCGCCCCTGAAAAATCGCCAGTCGGCAGAAGCCTGGAAATCGCTGGCTGCCGATCATTTTCCGAGCTATCACCCGGATGTATTCAACGTAGCGAAATTACCTGGAATATTCGACCAAGTAATAGATGTCGTCAAAACGATGAACGTTCCTTTTTTTCTTTCCGGGTTCGAGGGAAAATTGCTTTCCAAAACTGGAGATGCAATTGACATGGGCTTCTCCAATTCCGGCGCGACCGCTATTATGGGCGGTGTTGCTACGCTTGCGCTGAGTTTCTTTAAGCAACAAAATGATGGTGAAGTGCCCGATAAAGAGCAGTTTACCCAACTTCTTGCTACCTGTTGCAGCTCCCTCGACGCTGCCCCGGGTTCTTTCGCTGCCCCTACAATTTTCAAAAATTTTTAACCTCAGCAAATTATGAAGCAATTTCTTTTGTTCCTGATCCTCTGCCTGGCTCAAGGGCTAGGCGCTCAAACAATATTGGACGATGCCAAATTTTTGAGCGACTGCTTTAACGAACCCACGGCTGCCGCACGCGATCGAGCTTCGCTGAAACGCGGAATCACAATTGATGAAATGAAGGGATCCGTATTCAACAAGTACCTATCTTCTCCGGACACCGTTCTTTCTCCTGAAAAACTGGTTGAAGCCTTTAGGGGCAATCCTTTTCTCCGGGTAGAAGACTCCGATCAAGACCCCATTAAAATTAGCGGGGTACTCAATACGGCTGCCGCTAGTTCTCAGATTTCGGGAACCCAAGGTTTTTCCGTGTCGAATTTGGCCGACGGGCTTGCCCGTTTTTTAGTGAAGCGCACAAAGCAGGAGATTTCACAGGTGTTCTTCAATAAATTTAAAGAGGAGGTAAGGACCGACCCGTATCTTGGAAACTTTTGCCCTTTTACGCAAGCCCAACTGGTGCTGATTGATTCTAAAGTTTATCAATTCAATGATTATCTGGAAGTCTTGCGAGAGGGGTTTACTGCGGATATGACTGCTTTGCCCACCAATACGGAACGCTTTCTGCGAAATCCAAGTTTGTGTGCCGGTTGTTCCGAGGAAGAGCAGGGTAAAGTAATGATTGATCTTCTCCATGTTGCCCAGCAAATGGTAAATGAAGAATCGCCCGTTGAAATGATAGATTATCTCGCACAATCCGGATCGGCCATTCAATCTGCGCAAATAACGGAAACGCGGCTCTACAATATGGCTGCCGGACTTCGTTTCCTCAATTTGTTATCACAATCGCTCCGGAACCCCGCTTCTACAGATCCCAAAATGCCTTGGTATTCGGCCAGTGATATTCGTACCGCGTTTAAAGATCCCAAATTGCTCCGCCTCTACCTCGGGCTTTTATGGCAGAAAGCCGAAGGTATTAATTTTGTTGACAAGGATGAAAAGAAGACTTCTGCGCGCGAGCTCATGGCAGAAGCCAACAAGGGCGCGAATGTAGCTGAAAACTGGAGAAGGACTATAGAGTCAATCAGTGAATTGACGCAGTCGCTACAAATATCAATTTATTCCAGCGCCGCTACGAACACAACGGTTGCAGACGATTTTTTTACCTATTCTCAGTCTGTTACAGACCTTATGCTGGCATTAAATCAAACCGGGCGTATGCGTTTTGGTTTTAGCGATGAAGATATTATTCCCGTCAAATATATTCTGCTGATGCGGCAATGCAACGCGCTGTATTTCAATGTGCGGCAGCGTAATTTTAGCGGAGCGCTCGGCAATGTGATTTATTGTCTAAATATTTTAAAAGACGGAAAAGAAGAAGATAAACAAGCAATTGCTGAAATATTGAGGTATGTCAATTTCGTGGCAGCCGTTGCCGAAGCAAATTCGCCTGAAGAAATGGAGCGCGCGATCGAGCTTTTTGCGCTTCCACCCGGTAGCAGTCAGATGAAGAAACATCCGAATCGCTTTTCAGTTGCATTGAACGCATATACTGGCTTTACTTGGGGAAGGGAATATCTCGGCGACGACAAATCCCCGGAAACAATTATGGCGCTGACGGCTCCGGCAGGGTTAAGCTGTACGTTCGGTTTAGGAAAGGGCGGCAGCATCGGCGCTTTTGTTCCCCTGATTGACGTAGGCGCAGTAACCGCCTACCGATTCGATGACGATAACGCGGCAAATCTGCCTGAACTGACCTGGAATAATATTCTTTCGCCCGGCCTTTACGTGGTATATGGGACACCTGGCAAATGGCCGATCGCCTTAGGTTATGGAGCTCAAATTGGCCCCGGCCTTCGAAAAGTAACGAATGATATGAAAGTAGTGGAGGATAAAGGCGGATGGCGTCACGGCTTTTTCTTAACGGTAGATATTCCTATTACCTATTTCTATCTGGGAAAGGGAAAGTAGATTGGCCGATTTTTTGAAAACGGCTTACCTTAAGCAAACGTTTCAAAATCTACAGATTGACTAAAGAAATAGATCAATGATTCGTATAATTTTAAACGAATGCATTTTCACTCCGATCAAATTTTTCGCACACCGGTCTTTCTAATGCCGCTTCCAGCAAATAGCGCATGAATATGGCGACCCAATTTTGTCTTCATCAAAGCGCGAGAAGGGCGCAATGCGGGATATTGTAACCGCCGAGCAACGCAGCGGAAAGGAAAATTGAGCCGCCAATTCTTATGCTATTCGCCGGACGCAGCACTAGTTTGTATTTCGCTGCCATAGGTAGTGTTTTTGCTATAAATATATATCAAATTGGAGCCGCACCCTCCGAATAAGCGCGTGCAAATCAATTTAAAATCACCCCTCTTAATACAAAAAAATACACTACCTTAGCCCCAACGAACAAACGCCTCTCCGCCGAATGCCGAAACCGCTACAGGTATTCATCAGTTCGACTTCCATTGACTTGCAGGAACACCGCAAGGCGGTCTTCGACGCCCTGACGCAAGCAGGGGAGTATGCGATTGATATGAAATACTTCGGCAGCCGACCGGATGACCCGCAGACGGTCTGCATGGACGCCATCAAAGCCGCAGACGTACTGGTGGGTATCTACGCCTGTAGATACGGCTTTGTCCCCAAGGATGAGACCCGCTCGATCACGGAAATGGAGTTCGATCACGCGCAGGCGCTTGGAAAACAATGCCTCTGCTATGTCGTGGATGAAGACTACAGCTGGCCTATAAAGTACATTGAGAACTCGGCCTTAGAAAAACTCAATGCCTTTAAGGAAAAAATCGGCGCCAAGGTCACCCGCACGACGTTCACCACGCCCGATAACCTCGCCAAAAGCGTCGTGGCCGATCTGGCCCAGCGTATGAAGGAACACCTGGCGGCCGAACAGCCGCCGCGTGCAGAAAATCCGACCAAAAAAGAACCGTTGCTTATTTCCCCCGCGTACGCCCTGTTCGTCAATCGAACTAAACAGGACGAACAGTTCCAAACAATTTTCTGGAGCAATCCGCCTTCCAAACCCTTGTATTTCTACCTCTATGGCGACGCCCGACAGGCGCACGACGCCCTCTCCCAACGCTTCGGCTATGAATGCGCCGGCATGCAACTGGACTGGAAACAGGCGCCCGATATCCCCGCGGAAGACAATAAAGAAAAAAAACGGTGGAAATACCAGCGCATCAAACCCGATTTTAGCGAAAATGAACCGCTGAATCGTATCAAATTACTGAATGAACTGTACCGGGAATTCGACCTCGACCTGGAGTCGCCGGCCTCCGACCGTACCCTGGCCGACCTGCTCAAAAGCCCCTTGCTCAAAGGCTTTACACCCCGCGATACCGTCATCCTCCTGCTCACCCTCGATCGCCATAACTGGAAACCGCTCCATGTGCCCGCCGTCGTCCGAACCTTTATCAGCCAGTTCTGCGCAGCGCCCCTCCCGCAAAATGCGCCCCGATTTATCTTCTTCTTCGGCATCGAATACGATGAAAATCATGACGCCCTTCGCCAGGATATTAAAAAAGCAATTGACGAACGCCAATACGGCGAAGCGCTGGACGAACTGGCGCCCGTAACGCCCGCCGACCTGGAAGCCTGGTTCTCTAAAACCTATAGCCTGCCCCTGCGCAAAGATGATGAAAACGATAAGGATATCACCCTGCGCCACTTCGGATACGCCGAAACGCACCACATGAAAACAGTCATCCTTACGCTGAAACGCCTCATCGAGCAATACAATAACGAGCAACTTTAGGAGTATGTTAATTTTTTACCCGCCGGGCCGGAAGCGCGAAATTTTATTTTTTTCTGCGTTGAATTTTTAGCCGAATGGCCCGCATTCGATGGTATAATTTGGTTTGATAAAAATAAAAGTATGTGGTTAGTTGGAGGCCGAGTGGCTGATGGTATGCTAAAACATCCGTCCTAAAAACTTAAAAATACCTAACCGGCATCCTAATGTCATCCCTTCGGGATTTTAATAACAAAACTAGAATAATGTCACCCCTTCGGGGTTTTAATAACAAAACGCCAACCGAGCCAGAATAATGTCGCCCATTCGGGCTTTGGCTAAACAGGTACAAACAAAATTTACACGCATCCGCCTCAGCATGGCAATCTAAACATTCGCTCTAAATCCCGCATCAAACGCAATCTCCATGGCAAAACAATCCGACCAAGCGCCCGCCTCCAAAACGCCCGAAGAAATCGCGATCGAAAAATCCCGCGCGATCTTCAACCGCTATATCGTGCCCGAAGGCCTCCGATACGCCATCGAAGGCGCTAAAGCCCTCGGCCAACCGCTCTTGCTCACCGGCGAACCCGGCACGGGCAAAACAACCCTGGCCGACTGGGCGGTGCACTTCCTGCGCGGCGATACGGACGCCTTCCACCCGCTGCCGCTCCAGTTTCATACCAAAACCAGCTCCCGCGCAACCGACCTGTTCTATACCTACGACGCGCTGTCTCACTTCCAGGCAGCCAACCTGAAAGGCGAAAAAAGCGCGGAAACCGCCGATTATATCGCCCTGCAGGCGCTCGGCCTCGCCATCGCTATGTCGCATGGCCGCCCGGAAAACCCGCCGGCCTTCCTGTCCGAATTGCCGGAAACGCCCCGGAATACCGTGGTGCTTATAGATGAGGTGGACAAAGCCCCGCGCGACTTCACCAACGACCTCCTCGACGAAATCGAGCGCTACCGCTTCCGCATCCGCGAACTGACGGAAAATAACGCCTTTGAAAAAAATCCCGACGCCGAAATCGTCGTGATCCTTACCTCTAATTCTGAAAAAAATCTCCCGGAAGCCTTCCTGCGCCGCTGCGCTTTCTTCCATATCGAATTCCCAAAGGAGGAGGAACTCCGGAAAATCGTCCAAGCCCAACTCGGCCATCCCGGCGAGGCGACCCAGCAAGCTTACGACGAATTGATTCAGTTTTTCCTCGACGCCCGCGAAAAAGCCGTGCGCAAAAAACCCGCTACCGCTGAACTGATCGCCTGGCTTCGATTACTAAACATGAAACAGTATTTTACCCAGGATAAAACCGAACAAAAGAAAATGCTTTTGCATAACCTGTCTTTTCTGGTTAAGACGCAGGAGGACTTTGAAGCCGTAAAAAAGTTGATTTAAATCCCCCTTGGTGGCCCGCGCCTTTAGGCCGGCCTGTGCGAAGCGCTTTAGCGCCGGGCAAAAAACGAAGAAGAAGATTGAAAACAAATTTTCAGCACAATTCTTCGCTCGGCCCTGAAGGGCCTCGCACAGGCCGGCCTAAAGGCGCGGACTACCCGGAAGGGCGCAGGCTCTCGCTCAACGGAACGGATCATCAAGAAAAAAACAACCTATCAGTCAGTCCAACCACCATATCGCCCTCCCTTTCGACGAACTCTTCCAGCGACTGGAACTCGAAGGCTTCGCGCTCGACCCCGGGCGCCGGTTGCGGCTGTTGCGCCTGCTCGAAAAGGAAAGCGCCCGATTCCTGCGGAAAGGGGAGTTTAAAAATCTGATGTACCTGCTCGCCCCGGCAGTCGCCCGCTCGCCGCGGGAACAACAGCGGTTTTATGCGCTGTTCGAGGCGTTCTGGAATGACTGCGCGCGGGAGTGGGAGGAAATTCCGGATGAGGTTCCGGAAACAGCGCCGCCTGCCGAACCGACGTCGCCCGAGCCCGCCCAACCGACCCGCTACGCCATTCCCTGGATTCAGGCGCTTCCCTTGCTGCTGCTGGTTATCTGGCAAATCCTGATGCGGGCGCCCGTGCTGGATTTCCAAATCGCGCCCGCCGACCATTGGCGCGCCGGCGTGGATACGCTCTTTGCCGAAAGTGCCTGCCGCTATGTGGATACCGCCCGGCTGGTGTGGGAAGTGGTGGACGATCGCACGGGCGCGGTGGAATATACCGCTGCCGGCGCGCGCCTGCAGTGGCCGATTCCGGCCAGTACCGGCGATTACAAAAGCGTGGCCTTGCGCCTGCCCGACTCCGAGACGGCTCCCAGCGCCGTCCGCAAAGGGGTATTGATCACCTGCAGCGACCCGCCGACCGCCGGCAGGATCAAAGCCCCGGAGGGCAAGCTGTCCGCAGGGGAAAGCTATACTTTCCAGATCGAAAATCCGGCGCCCGGCTGTCCGGTGCGCTGGCTGGTGGATGGCCGGGATACCCTGGCCGGACCGTCTCTGACCCACGCTTTCCGCAGCGCGGGGCAATACACCGTGCAGGCCGATGTTTTCCGGGAGGGAAAAAGCGACTGGTGCAGGACGCGGCGCAGCGTCGTCGTGCAGGTGGACGCCGACAAGCCCTACCTCCCGCTCCAGCCCCTCCAGGCGGACGAGCCGCGCGCGCAGTATTTCCTGCAGTCCTGGATCTGGCTGCTCTGCCTCCTGCCGCTGCTGCCCGCCCTGTGGTTCTTCCTGCGTTGGCTGCGAAAACGCCGGGAAAAGCCCGCGGAACGCAGCCGGGCCGAACTGGAAAGCAAGTATCCCATACTCGACGCCAAACCTTATTATATTCCCTACCGCCCGCAGGAGCACAAAATTACGGTCCCGCGCGATTTTTTCCGGATCGCCGAGGTGCTGCATCGCCGGGAGGAAAGCCTGCGCCGGCACTTCGATGTGCCGGCT
>JAUMBL010000005.1:0-6624 GCA_032115775.1 Saprospiraceae bacterium
AGATGCGCTGTAAGTTGTATTTCGGGCTGGGGAGTCCTTACTACTTCAAAAAACTGGACTACGGAAAGATGGCGGTGGAGTTGGATGTGCCGGAGTAGGTAGAAAGGGGCAGAAGGGGTCAGAAAGGGTCAGAGGGGGTCAGAGGGAATAGGGGACATTTGGACCTTCTCAGAAAAGTAGTTACCGGAAATTAAAAAAAACGCCCTGCCTGCTCTCGACGATGCTAATGCCCACGTTAAACGGCGACTAAATGGACAGACACCAAATAGGTTAGTACGACGGTACCAATGCCGATCTTTGGAGGCATTTGAAGTTTTAGAAATCATGAAATTCAAACTAGTACCCGTCCGCGCTACGAGTGGATCGGGGCGCCCCCGGGTACACGGCTTTCGGCCCTCGGGCGGCGGCGCGATCGTACCTTTTCACCGGCGTCCGCCCCCCGAGTTCCATAACCTCCTTTGTCATCCCGTAGGGACCCGTCCGCGCTACGAGGGGGAATCGGGAGGGGGTGTGGGCGCGCCCCCGGGTACACGGCTTTCGGCCCTCGGGGGGCGGCGCGATCGTACCATACCACCGGCGTCCGCCCCCCGAGTTTTCAAACCGCCTTTGTCATCCCGTAGGGACCCGTCCGCGCTACGAGGGGGATCGGGCTGGGGAGTGGGTATGCGCCATGCTTGGGGGCGAGGCCAGTTCACGGCTTCCAAACGCCTGACTAACCCGCAGATTCAGCCGCCCCCGCGCCCGCGTCGCAGCCGCCCGGTTCTTAACAGTAAAAAAATCCCACAGATCGTGCATCGGTCGCGTTTTTTTGAAATTTCGGATTTACCAACGCGAAAAACAGGAAATCCCGCCGCTAAAAAACCATACGTATTATATTGTGGCAGTTGCGCCCAACCACCTATATTTGCCATCGCAATTCCGAATGCGCCCCGGATAAAGGAAACCTGATGAACAACTATAAATTCTTAGTAGATCGAAAACTGTTACCCGTACCAACTTGACAGACGCATGTCCTCAATTCCCGCCGTCTATTTTTCCTACGCCTGGGGCGATGATGAAACCCCCCAAGGCCGGCTCCGCGAAGAAGCCGTCCATGCGCTTTTTCAGGAAATCAAAAAACGGGAAAGCGCCGGGGCGCTGCGCCTGATGATTGACCGCGAACAGAATAATTACCGCGACCGCATCCGCGATTTTACCAGCCAGTACGCCGATGCCGCGCTGGTCGTGATGATCATCAGCGAAAAATACCTCCGCTCGAAATATTGCATGGGCGAAGTGGTGGAGGTGCTCTCGAATAAAGACTATCGCCGGCGGATTTTCCCCGTGGTGCTGCCGGATGCCGGCTTACACGACGTTAAAAAGTGCCTCGAATATTTTCGTTTTTGGGAAAAAGAAAAAAGCGAACTGGATAGTGAAATAGACCAAATTCAAAACAAAGCGCATTCCGGCGCTTTTATACAGTATCTCAATGATTTAGCCGAAATCATCCGCATCATCGGAAATTTCACCACGGAAATCGGCGACACCCTCACCGTCCGCCCGCCCCACTACCAGCCCCTGCTGGATGCGCTCGACGAACGCATCCGCGCGCTGCGTCAACCGCACAAAAACTTGCAAATAACCGGCGAACTGGCGGCGCATTGCTGCGATCGCCGCGAAATACTCTCCCGGTTCGACGCGCGGCGGGAAAGGTTCACGCAGGACGGCGCCTCCCTGCAAGCGTACCTGCTGGCCGATCAAAAATACGGCGAAGCCGAAAGCCTGGTGCGCCGCCTCATCACGCACCTGAAGGAGGATACGCGGATTGACACCTTAAAATACCATAGTTTCGATCAAATTACCATCGAATTGGTGGACTTCCACGCCGGCGAAAACGACGAGGATTTCCGCTTCGCCCTCCGCAAGGCGTTCAACCGCGGCCTGCAACAACAAGCGGCTTCGCTGCACGATTTTATACAAAACCCGCCGCCCGCTTTCCAGCCTTTTAAATACCTGCCCTTCGCTTTTAAAATTCGAATGCAGGCGGAAATATGGGAAAAAGGCGGCGAATCCGCGCTCGAATGGTTCGTTCAGACCTTCTGCAGCCTGCCGACCGACAGCGCCAAAAAGGTGTTCCTGTTTTTTATCGTCGAAATCAGCAGCCCCGAAGAACAACCGGCCTGGAAACGGCTGTTTGGCAAATCCGGGCCGACCCTGACCGCGCAGGACGCCGTAAACGCCTTTGCCGAACATCCCGACCGCCGCCGCTGCTGCACCGCCCTGCCGCCCCTGCGCCTGGTAGATAAACAGGACCTGCTCGACTGGTACCGGGACTTCGAAGACAATGAAATCCTCCGCGAACAAAAAACCCAAGCGCTCATCGCCCAACTCGGCGGCGGCGATAAATGGCCTATGTCGCGCGTGGAACTGGAACTCAAAAAAATCGTGGAACAAGCCAATCACACAAAAAATGGATTTTAACCCATGCTGAACGCGTACGAAACCCGACAAGGACAGGGCATCCCGGCCTTCGACCATGCCCTGCTCGAACAAATCCGCAAACCGGACGCTTACCTGCCCTCCGATGCTCTCAAACGCGCCGTGGAACTGGCGCTGCTGCTCGGACAACCGCTCCTGCTCACGGGCGAACCCGGTACGGGCAAAACCGAACTGGCCCGCCACCTCGCCCGGCATTTTAACAGCGACGGCAGCGATGCAGATTTTTACGTCTTTAATACGAAGACGACCTCCACGGCCCAGGATCTCCTCTATCGCTATGAGGCGCTGCAACATTTCCAGTATGCGCAAAATAACCCCGATCCGCTCTCCAATGAAGAAATGGAACGCCGATTCGTGCGCTATCAGGCGCTGGGCAAGGCGATCCAGTCAAACCGCCGCGCGGTGGTGCTGGTGGACGAAATTGACAAGGCGCCCCGCGATTTCCCCAACGACCTCCTCGACGTGCTGAACGACCTGTCTTTCGAAGTCCCCGAACTGGACTACGTGGGCGAGCGACGCATCAAAACCGCCCCGGAATACCGCCCGCTCGTGGTGCTGACGTCCAATTCTGAAAAGGACCTGCCGGCGCCCTTCCTGCGCCGATGTATCTTTTTCCATATCGAATTTCCGAACCCGGCCATGCTGGAACGCATCCTGACCGCAAAACTCAGCCGCTTCACACCGACGCAAATCGCCGCGGTGGTCGCGCATTTCGGGCGTATCCGCGCGCAATGCAAACGCAAAGAACCTTCCACCGCCGAACTGCTGTACTGGTCGGTCGCGCTGGAAAAACTGGACGAACAAGGCCTGCTCCCCATCGCCAACCTCGACGCCCCGCAAAACGAAGCCCAACAGGAGGCGCTGTGGTCTTCGTACGGCATTCTCGTTAAAAATAAAGACGACTGGAAGGATATTTCCACCGCCCGATGAATCCATACCGGCACATTATCGAATTTGTGGAGGCGCTCCGACTGGAGGGCTTTCAAACCGGGGTAGATACGTATCTGCAGGTGGCCGCCGTGTGCCGCGCGCTGCCCCCCAATGCCGACGAAGCGCTGGTGTGCGATTACCTCTGCCCCCTCTTTGCCGCAGACGCCGCCGGCCAAAAGCGCTTCCGCGATCTGTTCCCAGAATACGCCCGGCTGCTGCATCTTGCCGAACCGAACCCCGACGATCCGGCGCCCAGACCCGATCCGGCGCCCGACCCCAATCCGCTGCCAGCACCGCCCAACCGCTGCCGCTACTTCCTGGCAACGCTCGCCGCCGTGCTGCTCCTGGTCGCCGCATTGATCGCTTGGTGGTTTTTTACGCAAGATCAACCGGCGTCGGGACCTATTGTAGTTGCGCCGCCGCCGTCGGATACCGCCGCCGTGGCGGGCTGTATGGATCCCGCCGCGCGCAATTACGACCCGCAAGCCACCATCCCCTGCGCGGACTGCTGTACCTACGATCGCCCGGGCTGCCGCGATCCCCAGGCGCTGAACTATGACCCCGAGGCCACGACCGATTGCACGGATTGCTGCCAGTATGCCGGGGGGCTGTCTCAGTTGCAACAACAGGACTCCGTATCGGCGGCGCCCCGATTTGCCTTCCTCGACGAACCGCCCCCGGGCATCGAGCCGCTGCCCCGCGAAAGTATGGGCTGGATCGCCCGATACAAAAACCTGATCGGCATATTGCTGTACGCGCTGCTGCTCGGCTTCGCATTCGGTTACTTCCTCTGGCGGCGGATGCAGCGCCGCTACCTCGCCCGACAGAGCCGCTCCGACGAGCCGCCCTACCGCCTGCCGATTAAAATCCGCCACGACCGCCCCATCGTGTTGGCCGACGACTTCCCCCGCATCGTCAACCGCCTCAAAGGCCGCGAGTTCTCCGAGCGCCTGCGCCTGCACGTGCCCCGTACCGTGGCGGCCACGATACAACGGGGCGGCTTGATCGCCCCGCGCTTCCAGGCGCTCTCCCGACCCGTGGAGTACGTCTTGCTGATTGATAAAAACAACGAGCAAAATCACCAGGCGCAACTCTTCGAATACCTCTACCAATATCTCGTCAACCAAGAGGTGTACGCCGAACGGTACTTCTTCGACGGCACGCCCCGCTTTTGCTGGAACGACCAACACCCCGCCGGACTGCCCATCGAGCGCGTGCTCCAACGCCACGGCGACGCCCGCCTGCTCGTGCTCGGCGACGGCTACAGCTTCCTCAATCCCTTGACGGGCGAACTGGAGGACGGCCTCCGGGCGCTCGCGCCCTGGAAACAACGCGCCCTGCTCACCCCCGCCGCCACGGCGGGCTGGAACTACCGCGAGGCCATCCTCTCCCGCTTCTTCTTCGTGCTGCCTTCCAGTCCGGAAGGCATCACGCAGGTGGTGCGGCATTTCGAAGCGCTGCCTACGCCCTCCCTCCGCGACTGGAAGTACGAGCTGGGCGGCAGCGACCGCCCCCTCGAGCTCCCTCCGACCGGCCTCGCCGCCGCCCTCCGCGAACAAATCGGCTCCGAACTGACCCGCTGGGTGACGGCCTGCGCCGTGTATCCCGAACTGCACTGGGATCTCACCCTCGAACTGGGCGACACCCTCTCGGCCGCCGACCCGGCCTCGGCGCCCCTGCTCAGTTACCAAAATGTGGCCACGCTGGCCCGCCTGCCCTGGTTCCGGCGGGGCTACATGCCCCCGGCGGTGCGCGACGAACTCCTGCGCGGCGCGGCGTTGGCGCCGGCGGAGCGCCAAAAAGTGCGCGTCGCCATCGTGCGCATCCTCGAGGCCAATGCGCCGCTCAACGCCGACAGCGCCGCTGCGGAAGAGCACCGCCTGCACCTGGCCCTCAACCGGATGCTGGTGGCCGCCCTGCCCGCCGAGCGCCGCAAATGGCTGGCCCAATACCGCGAACTCCACGGCCGCGGCGTACGCGAAGACAACGTGTCCATGGTGGAAGTGGATCGCCACTTCAATAAGGTGCTGGATTTCCCGCTGCCTAAGCGCCTGCTCGAAGCGCTGTTTCCCGCCGGCCGCCGGGTACTGGGCTGGCGCAGCGGCGTGCCCCTGGCGGCCGCCTTCGTACTCGCGGCCGCCCTGTGGGCGCTCGGCCGTTTTTTGATTCCCGAGCCCTGTCCGGGAACCCCGGTGGAAATGTCCGGTTCCTCGGAACGATACTGCCTGCAAACGCCAGACGACAGCCTCGCCTTCAATGCGCTGCAAGCCGCCGAAGCCGCCGACCGCTTCGAGATCGCGCAGGCGCGGCCGTGGTGCGAACAGGTGCGCGACTGGGCCGCCGACACGCTGCGCTTCCCGCCCGATCGGGTGGATCAGCGCTTCGACCAACCCCTGCGCGCGCATCTGTGGAACAGCGCCCTGCGGGCCTACCAAAACCGCGAATACCGCCGCAGCATCGAACTGCTCAGCCTGCTCCGCTGGAGTATGACGCTCCGAAACCCCGCTGCCGCACCCCCGCCCGCCGGCGACCCCGCCGCCCTGCTCTACGCCCAGGCGCTCGAAGCCGAGGGCATCGGCCGCTTCTTCCTGCGCGAAACCGCGCCTGCCGCCGCCGCCGCCGACCGCATTGCCGCTTACCAACCCGGCTATTTCGACCGGCGGACGCCCAACTTGCGCCTGCTGCTCGACTATGACTATGTGGATACCCTGTCCCAAAACCGCATTCGCGTGCGCCGGGCGCAGCGCTACGGATTCCTCGACGAGCGCGGCAGCCCCCTTTGGCGCGGCGACCAGCTGCCTTACGACCACGCCTTCCATTTCCGCAACGGCGAGGCCATCGTCACCGTCGGCCGACAACAGTGCCGCGTGGGGCTCGACGGCCAACTCGATCCGTCCCGCTGTACAGGCCTGCTCGGCGATCTTCAGGGCCGGGTGCTCGACGCCGCTACCGGAAAACCCCTCGCCAACGCCCTCGTGCGCGCCGCCGACGCCGCCACAACCCCCCTCGACCGCCTCCGCGCCGCCGACGCCCCCGGCCTGTACGCCGCCCGCACTGATGCCCAAGGCCGCTATACCTTGCAGGGACTACCGGCAGTCCCGCAGCTGCTGCTATACGCCACGGCGCCCGGGTACGACAGCGCCGCCCTGCGCGCCGCGCCTGTTGCCGAATTGCCGGATCTGCGCCTGCAACCGGCTGCCGGCGAAAACCAAAATC
>JAUMBL010000006.1:0-7674 GCA_032115775.1 Saprospiraceae bacterium
AAAATCCGGACACAAGGCGATAAATGGGCCAAGTTCCAAATCAATAATTTCGGGCAATCCTCGCAACCGCTCTATGTGCTGATGAATAACGACGGCAAAACGCTGCTGTCCGCCCCGCGCGGCTATACACCCGATGTAGAAGAATATAAATCTTTCCTCGATTGCGGAATGGACGCTTTTACAAAAGTACAGGAAAATTCCGGCAGCCCATCGCTCATGGGCGCGCGCTAAAAACGCATCCCGGCGCTTGCCGCCGAAGGCAAAAATGATCCATTATGCCGCTTGCTTTGCCTGAACCTGACAATCCAAATCCTGCAATAAATCTGTTCCCGCTCGCGGTGATCCGCCGGGCGGGAATTTCTTTTGCGGCGCTGGATTCTCTGGCCTGGGAAGGCACAGCCGCCGAAATAGAATTTGAAAAACGAACGCAGATCGCCGCCACCTGCCGGGAAAGTTTGCTGCAAGCACTCGATCAGGCGCTTCTCGATCTCCCGGCCGGTAGTCCGCGGCTGGCAATCTACAATGTCCGAAAAGCGGTTTATCAAGGAAAAACACCCCGGGTTTCCTTGAATCTGCTGCCCCAACCCCTGAAAGACGCCGCCGAACCGTGGCGCGCAGCGCGCGTAAACCTGGATGCACAAAAAAATACGCTCGAAAGCGCCTACCACGAAGCCTTATCCGCAGGTTTTCACCAAATGCAGTCGCTGGCGGAAGACTCGGACATCCAAGCCGCGCTCCTGTACGCCAGCCATGATCTGTTGAAACAATTGCCCGCGCTGCAAAAAAAACCGACGGAAACCTGGCGCAAAAAAGAAAAACAAACAGCGCTGGCACTGGCGCGCTATGTCGCGCGAGCCGCTTCCAAAACAACGCCCTTCAGCCGCTTCGGCATGGTCGGACTCCAACAGGCGCATGCCTCGGAGACCGATTTCTCCGACCACAAACGCGCCGTATCGCCCAATGTAGCCCTGTTGCCGGCGATCTATGACGCGCTGTTGCAACAACCCGTGTTCTTCCGCGCACTCCGCGTCCAACTCAACGCCTGTATCACCCGGAATTCAAACCTATACATCTGGTTGTACTACAACGGTACGGAGGAGGGATTCCAGCAAAGCGCCGGCACGCCGACGCTAAATGCGCTGGTGCGCCGGCTGCTGGAACTGGGTCGAAGTGCCCCCTTCGAAACGATATCCGATTATCTCCAATCCTTCACCGACGCCGATCCAACCGCGCTGGAAACCTGGCTGCTCGATCTGACCGACACCGGATTCCTCGAGTGGGTCTGGCCGGAAAATGGCCTGTCTGCCTCCTGGGCCGGCAATCTGTACCAATATCTCGGCAGCCTGCCCGCCGAACCGATCGTGGTGGACACGGCGCTTTTGCTGCAGTGGCTGCGGACGACCGCCCGAACGCTCCCCTATCTCGACGCACACGCAGGCTTGCAGGCGCTGAAAGACGCCTGGTTGCAAGTGCAAGCCTATTTTGAACGGTATAAGGTTCGCTGTCCGGACATTCCGCTGGAAAGACTCTTTTACGAGGATGTGGCGTACAGCCAACCGGTCATCGTGCCGGAAACGGATCTGTCTGCGTGGGCAAACCAACTGGAAAATTTGCGCCAGTCCACCGCCCCGCACCCGCTTCCGCCGATGCGCGGCGCTTTTATTGCCTATCTAAAGCAGTTCAACGAGCCGAGACCCTGGCCGGCCGCCGTCCGCGGTTTTATGGATTCCGGCCTGCCGAAACCGGACGCGCCGGAGTACGCGCCGGCGAGCCACGGCAAAACAGGCGCCCTGCTGCAACCTTTCCTGGAAAACGGCCGCTGGAAAGCCGCCGTCAATGCCCTCTATCCCGGCGGCGGCAAAATGCTGGCGCGCTGGATACACTTGTTTCCCGCTTCCGCACAACAATCCCTGCGGGAATGGAATGCCGCAACCGAAGACCTGGCCGCTTTTCCGTTCCAAGACTGGCACAACGCGAATTTTCAGCCCGCCGTTTGCCCGGCAGGTTTGGCAGCACCCGGCGAACGTATAAACCGGCTCGGCGCCGCGCTGCTGGGCGATTTGCAAGTGGCAGTCCAGGATAATAGCCTCCGCCTGACGGACGGCGCCACCGGACGCGCGGTGCAACTGACCGACCTGGGACTGGAAGCGCCGGAATCGCGGCCGCCGGTTATGCAACTTTTGTGGCACAGCGGCGTACCCTACCGCGCAGCCCGTACCCTCCTGCAACCGGAACAATTAAACACTACCCGAACTACCCAAGGTTGGCGCTATCGCCCGCGGGTAGAGACCGCACAGTTCATCCTCGCGCGGGCCGTGTGGTTTTTAGACTCGGCAGACTATGCAGGCTGGCAGCAGTTGTCCGGTTTTGAATTTTTCCAGTCCGTGCGCACAGCGCTTAAAGAAAACGGGGTTCCACGGCGATTTTTCGCCCGATTTGAGCAGGAAAAGCCGCAGTATTTTGATTTCGACAGCCCCCTGCTGATGCTGGTCTTTGAAAAAGCGATCCGGAAAGCGCGCGGCACGTTTGCGCTGACCGAAATGGCGCCCGTCCCGGAAGCAAATCGCTATGCAGTTGAAATAGCGATAGAGTGGGATTCGGCAAACGCTTAAATCCTCTTTATCTAAACGTTAGCGTAGGTCTAAAATCACCACGTGCCGCGTCCGATGAATAGCCTATGAATTGGGGAGAGGTTGTATCATAAGTCCGTGAACGATCCGTTAAGCAATAAAATATTTTGTTTGGTCGCCTGTTTTTTTGGTTTTTTTAGAAAAAATCAAAAAAACAGGCGACCAAACATGATTTTATTTCGCCGCCGGAGGCGGCGAAATACTTGTGACACCCCCCCTTCATCAAGGCGCGAGAAGGGCGCAATACGGGATATTGTAACCGCTGAGCAACGCAGAGGAAGGGAAAATTGGGCCGCCATATTCATAGGCTATTCGCCGGACGCGGCACTCGTGCGAGGCATGCAAACCGAAATCCCGACAGGCGCTTAAAATGAAAAGCCGCCTTCCAACCGCCGTTCCTTAAACGCGTTGTACAAAGCGCCGAACGTGAGGCACACGGCCAGCAGTTTGGTTAGCCATCCGGTATAAGGAATCCAGTATAACACGCGCAATAGGAGCAAAATAACCGCCGCCGCCAGAATCATCTTCCAGGTAGGCCACTGAAAATTAGAGCGCTCCCGAAGCCAAAACGCAGCCAGGGAAGCCGTCAGTACGTTGCTCAGGCTGAGCATCAGCGCAAACGCGGCGAGTAAAAACACCCCGACGGGAATACCGAGCAGCGTTAAAACCAAAATAATTCCAATAGCCGGGAAAGCCAACAGAAATAAAAAACCGGTTGTGAGATGCTGCACAGGATCTCGCGCGATAAGCCGGGCAGCACGCCGAAGCCAAAGCGGAAAAAAGAAAATTAACAGCCCGATCACGAGGGTCATGGAACCCAGATACCAAAAAAAGGCGCCGATTACAGCCCAACCAAACGGCTCCTTGGCCTCGCCGCCGTCAAAACCAGGCAAAGTAGGGTCAAATACCGCGCCGGCGCCAGTATGCGCGTCCAGTCCTGCGATTTCCTCCGGCAGGCGATACCGCAGCCGCCCCGCAATTTTGCCGTCTTCGGAAAAAGCGAGCGACTCGCCGGAAAAACGCGCATCACCCCGGATAATCCCGGAAATCGTGCAGTAGCCTGCCAGCAGGTCGGCATCGGCGCCGACCTGGCCGCCGAGTTCCAATTTGCCACAGCGCGCGTTGATCGTTCGGCCAATCGAGCCGTCCAGCCGCGCGTCGCCGCTGCGAACCGCCAAATCGCCGGCCACCCGCGCATTTTTATCCAAAATAACCCGCAGCGCCCAGACCAGCATATCTCCGCCGATTTCCGTTAGGATCACCACTTGTCCGCCCGCCACCCGAACGTCGTCGGCTACATAACCGCCCAGCGTCACTTCCCCGCCGGCGACCAATACATCGCCCTGGATGGTGTCGTTTACGAATACGGCGCCGCCGGCCACGATGATATCGCCATAAACCGGCGCATTGATTTTTACCGTCCCCCCCGCGATATAGACATCCTCCCGCACCGGCTCGTTGAGCACCACGCTTCCTCCGCTACGAATGATCATAGAGAACAGGCCGGCAGGAAGTACCACCGTACAGAGCGCCAGGAAAATTGCGAATCGAATTAGCATAAAAAACAGGTTTATCCTTGTGCTGCCAGCAGATACAGCACCGCCATACGCACCGCGACGCCGTTTTCCACCTGATCCAAGATGATGCTGTGTCCACAGTCAGCCACTTCACTGGTCAGCTCCACCCCCCGATTGATCGGGCCGGGGTGCATGATCACGATCTCACGGTTCAGTTCGTCCAGCATGTCCTTCCGAATACCAAAATACTGGTGGTATTCGCGCAGACTGGGGAAATAGCGGATATCCTGCCGTTCAAGCTGGATACGGAGTACATTGGCGGCATCGCACCAGCGGAGCGTATCCCGCACGTCGTGCGATATTTCCACACCCAGTTCGCCGTAATATTTAGGGATCAGCGTCGGCGGACCGCAAACGCGGAGCTGTGCACCGAGTTTTTTCAGGCAAAAGACATTGCTGAGCGCAACCCGACTGTGCAAAATATCGCCGATAATGGCGATGCGGCGGCCCTGCAGGCTGCCCAGTTTTTCACGTAGGGAAAAGGCGTCCAGCAGCGCCTGCGTGGGGTGTTCGTGCGTGCCATCCCCGGCGTTGATGATGTTGGCGGGAATGCGGCTTTCCAGGTAGGCGCAAGCGCCGGGTGCCGGATGGCGCATGACCACCATGTCCACCTTCATAGCCAGAATGTTGTTCACGGTGTCCAGCAGGGTCTCCCCTTTGCTAACGCTCGAGGAGGAGGCGGTAAAATTCACGATATCCGCGCTCAACCGGCGTTCGGCCAGTTCGAACGACACCCGCGTGCGCGTACTGCTCTCAAAAAAAAGATTTGCCACCGTGATATCCCGCAAGGAAGGCACTTTTTTAATCGGGCGATTGATGACCTCCTTAAAATTGTCCGCGGTTTCGAAGATCAGTTGAATATCTTCTTCCGTGCAATTTTTTATGCCGATCAGGTGGCGTGTGGACAATCGTTTCATGCGCCTTGATAATTCAAAAACTACTTGGTCGATTCTTTTTTGTATTTGTCAAACATCCAGATAGCGTCCTCTCCGTCTTTTTCCTTCCAACACACTTTCACATACGCTTCATCCAAGGCATCCACGCGGATGCCCACATAATCAGCCTGAATCGGTAAATGTCGGTTAAAACGCCGATCCACCAGCACCAACAATTCTACCGAGCCGGGACGGCCGTAATGTTGTAATGCGGCCAGGGCCGCCTGGATAGTGCGACCGGTGTAGAGCACATCGTCAATCAACAGCACTTTTTTGCCGGCCACGAGGAAATTCATGTCATTCGGATGGGGCGTAAGCGGCCGGTCGTGAATCCGAAAATCGTCGCGGTAAAAAGTAATATCCATCCGCCCGTATTCAATATTCGGGTTTCCGCTCAGCGCGCACAAGCGCGCGTGCATGCGCTCCGACAAAGCCACGCCCCGCGGTTGAATACCCACGATGCAGGCATCGCTGAAATCGCCCCAATCCTCCAGCAACTGATGACACAGCCGCTCGATGGTCAGCGCGAAACGATCGCGATTCAACAATATCTTTCCGGATTCCATGGCGCGGCGAAGATAGATAATTCGATGGAGGGTTTTTGCGTTTTATAAAAAAACTAATGCGGCGCGTATGCCGGATTTTTCACCAGGTCAAAAATGGCTTATTTTGCCCTATTGCAGATCGGCCGGCACAGCGCCGAAAACGAGCGGGACGCAGCTTTTTTGTCCTCGGCAAAAAATTGAAGCGCGCGCTTAAACGCAAGCCCGTTTTCGCTGTCTATTGTTTTGTAACCGACAGCAAAATGAAAGCAACCGAACACATCACACTACTTACCAAACAAAATTTTTTCGCCATGCGCAATCGCATTTTTCTTTTCGCCCTGCTTTTAACGGGCGTCTGGATTTTCCAATCCTGCAAAAAAGACGACAACGCCACCGAGGCGCTGGTCGCCACGTCCGAAGATATCGCCACCCATGAGGATTTTTCGGAGCAAATTGACCTGGACGCGGATATGGCCGTGGAGGAACGCGGCGGCGGAAATACCGGCTGCCCCACCGTCACGTTCGCCCAACCGCAAGGTACCTGGCCCAATACGATCACCATTGATTTTGGCGCCGGCTGCGAATACCCCACAGGCAGCGGACGAATGCACAAAGGAAAAATCATCATCCAGCAATCGGCCGCCCTGTTTACCGCTGGCGCCACGCGCACCCTCAACTTTGACGGCTACTTTTTCAACGACATCGGCGTGCAGGGCGTCAAAACCTGGACGAACAACGGCTTGGACGACACCGGCGTCTGGTCCTACACGAAAACCGGCGCCGATATGGCGCTGAATTATCCCGATGGCAGTTCCTCCAGCTGGAACCACACGCATACCAGCAGGCTCATCGAGGGCGGCGATACGCCCGCGCTCCTGGACAACGTCTGGAGCGTGACCGGCAGTACCAACGGACTCAACCGCCAGGGCAACGCGTTCAGTTCGGTCACCCTTGAACCGCTGATCAAAAAGGCGCTCTGCCGCTGGATCTCGGCCGGAACCATCGAACTCACGCGGGGCGACCGCTCCGCCACGCTGGATTTTGGCGATGGCGCCTGCGACCGCTTCGGACGCCTGACGCTGGAAAACGGCGATACCCGGATTATCCGCTTGCGCCAGTAATTTTCTGCGCAAATCAAACAAAAAAAGCCCGCTGTACAAAAAGTACGGCGGGCTTTTTTGATCGCGTCCGGAAACGCCTACATCTTCGTCAATTCCATCCGACTTTTTTGCTTGCCCTTGCTGTCCGTGCTCACCGTTTTCACCATCAATCCCTTCGATTTTGAATACCAGTATTCCACATGATCGGTGCGCTTCCCGAGCAGTACATATTCAAAATCGTAGCTGATTTTCAGACAATCAAAGGCGCCTGCCGCCGTTGTTACCACCTCGGCGGCTTCGACTTTCCGGTTTTTGATCGCGTATTTTGTGTTCATGATCGTCATTCCGTTCATCGTCATTTTCATTTCCATATCGCAATCCGGCAGCGTCTGCCCAACCTGCATCGCCGCCGGAAAGATCATATCATTGCCCCGGACTTCCATAGACATACCGCCTTGTTGCTGCGCGGCCGGCACGAACGATTGCATATCAAAATAGAGGACGTCGGCATGGCATTTTATCGGGTAGGTATTGGCATACAAAGGCTTGCCTTTCTCATCGGATCCTGCGGAAGCGACCAGCGCCACGACCGTGTCGGCCTTGCGCTGCACATCCAGGACTTCCTGGGAAAAAACAGACTCAACCTTGTTTTTGGCGTCGTAGTTCGTGTACTCCAGTTTGACGCCCTTTTTGAAATAGGTGTACAATTCGGAGCAGCCGGTTTGGGCTTGGGCAGCCCAGGCAGTCAGGCAGCAAAACGCAGCCAGCGAAAGATATTTCATAGCGAAATAGGTTTGATGAACAATTCGTACAAATATATGAAAACTCCTTGAAAACTCCGCCAAACCCACACAATATCCAACAAAACCGATTTCAGCACGCGATAA
>JAUMBL010000007.1:0-47132 GCA_032115775.1 Saprospiraceae bacterium
GTTACCCAGTTGGCTCATCGGATTGTCGGCGCCGAGCGCCGCCGCCGGTTGGTCCTCGGAGACTGCCGTAGAGTCGCCCTCCGATTCCTGGCCCATGCCTTGGAGCATATCCATCATGCCTTTTACTTCGCTCATATCGAGCACCATTTGGTAAGAGCCGCTGCCGTTGTTGCGGAAAGTCACTTCCTCTACGATGTGCAGGCAGCCGGAAAGGGATAATCCTGCTACAGCCAACAGGAGCAGGGTCAGGTTTTTAAACTTTTTCATTCAAATGCGCGTAATGTAGTCTGGCGAACCAGCCTGGTGATAAGATGAATTGGTGGATAGTTTAGAGCGAATCGGGGTTATTTTCGCCCGCGAGGCGCGATCATTCGATCAGCAATTTTTGCTCGATTTTTTGACCGTCTTTCGCGAGTTCTATTAGATAACTGCCTTTATAGAGATAATATTTTCCATTTTCGGCTTTGGAGAGATCAATCATTTTTTTCGGATCTTTTTGGCCTTCATTTAGAATTTTCAAATAGGATTTCAGTTGTTTTTCCTGAAAATCGGGTACAAAGTTAAAGGAGTTGAGGCCGGCCGCGCAATCTCGTTCGCCGGCATTCATCGTCAGGCCGTCTGCTGTTTTAAGAATCCAGCTGATTTTTCCGGGCGTTTGGGTGAAAAAATGGATCGAGGTGGACGGTTCCCGGGGTTCCGACCAGTTGGATTTACGTCCCCAGTTGCGGTTGTGTTTCAGTTTACCCGGTTCAAATACGTGCAAGGGTTTTTCCAAAATAGTTTGGGAGAGTTGTTGTAGTTGCTTGACCGAAATTTTAAACATCGAGCGGCCGTGAGAGCCTACGATTAAATCAGCCGCCGCGGGGTGTACGACCAGGTCGTGCACGGGCGCGGCGGGCAAGCTATCCGACAGGCGCTGGAAACTTTGTCCCTGATTTAGTGAAAAATAGACCCCGTGATCCGTGCCAACGTAGAGCAAGTCCGGATTTACGGGATCTTCGCGCAGGGCGTTTACCGGTTCGGCGGGGAGATTGGCGCCGAGGCGCGTCCAGGATTGTCCGAAATCGTCGGAGCGGTAGATATAGGTATTGAAATCATCCCATCGGTACCCGTTGAGGGCGAGATAGACCCGGCCTTTTTCGTGTGCGGAGGCGCGGAGGCTGCTGACCCATAGTTTTTCGGGCAGGCCGGCGGTGATATTTTGCCAGTTTTCGCCGCCATCGCGGCTGACGTGCACCAGGCCGTCGTCGCTTCCGGTATAGAGCAAGCCGAAACGCAGGGGGCTTTCGTGTACAGTGCTGAGGGTACCGAAGGGGACATTGCCTTTTGCGCCGCCGCCGGTCAGATCGCCGGATATCGCCTCCCAGTTATCGCCCTGATCGAAGGAGCGGAACAATTTTTGGGCGCCGAGATAGAGGATATCCTGGTTGTGTTTGCTGAGCCAGATCGGCGTCTGCCAGTTGAAGCGGTAGGGGCGTTCGCCGAGTTCGTGTTTGGGGGAGATGGGTTTTCGGCGTCCGCTTCGCCGATCTATGCGGAAATAATTGCCGAATTGAAATCCGGTGTACACCGTTTGGTTATCGCGGGTATCTACGGCGACCTGCATACCATCGCCGCCGAGCAGCGATTCATAGGGGTATTTTCCGCTTTGGTGCCACTCGGTGGAGGCGGTGTAATTAGAAGGGCCTACCCAGACACCGTTGTCCTGAGCGCCCCCATAGACTTGATAGGGATCGGCGTTGTCCACGGCGATGGCATAGAACTGGCCTACCGGCGGCGAATTGGCCAGAATCCAGGAGGCGCCGTTGTCCCAGCTGATATTCACGCCGCCGTCGTTGCCGTTGATCAGGTGTTTGGGTTGGTTGGGATTGATCCAGAGCGCGTGGTGATCCACGTGGACGTTATCGCCGTTGATGCTTTTCCAAGTTTTACCGCCGTCTTGGCTGCGAATTATAAGAAATCCGAGGAGATACACCTGGTCGGCGTCTTTCGGGTTGCAATAGATCGTCGAGAAATAATAGCCGTATGTAAAATGGATACCGTCCAGCGGTTCGAGGTGGGTGCGCGTCCAGGTAGCGCCGCCGTCCTCGCTTCGATACACCTCCGCGCCGATATAGTCTGTTTCGACCAGCAAGGCGTTGGCGTCTTCGAGGTATTCGACGAGCGCTTGGGGGGTGATTTTATTTTTTTCTATCAAGTCCCGGATTTTTTTGGCCGTGTATTTTTCCGGAAAACCGTTATCGCGCAGGTATCCTTCTATTTTTTCGTCGTTAAGTTGCAAGAAATCCGCTTTGGAGATCGTGCGGAGCGCCTCTTTGGAGAGTCCTTCTTTAGGCGGTTCTTGTTTTTTGGGTTTCAGATTTTGGTTATCGAGGCTGGCGTACAGGATGGTTTTTCCATTTTTCAAGCCTGTGCAAAGGCCGATTCGGCCGGTATTTTCACCGCTTGGAAATCCGTTTCCGCTCAGCAAGCGCCAGGTTGCGCCGCCGTCCGTGCTTTTCCAGATGCCGGATCCGGCCCCGGCGCCTTTGAAATTCCAGGCGCGGCGTTCGCGTTCCCAGCCGGCGGCGTAGAGCGTATTGGGATTTTGCGGATCGAGGCAGAGGTCTATTGCGCCGGTATTTTCATGTATAAACAGCGTGCGCGTCCAGGTTTTGCCGCCGTCGGAGGATTTATACACACCTCGTTCCGGGTTTGGGGAGTACAGGTGGCCGAGTACTGCTACCCAGAGCGTATTTGAATCGGTTGGATGGAGGACGATCCGGGCGATGTGGTGGCTTTCGGGCAGGCCCCTCCATTCCCAGGATTTGCCGCCGTCGGCGCTGCGATAGACGCCCGTGCCGGCGTACGAGGAGCGGCTGCTATTGGCTTCGCCGGTTCCTACCCAGATGATTTGACGTTTCCAATCCACCGCAATATCTCCGATCGTCATAGAGGCTTCCTGGTCGAACACGGGTGCGAAAGAAGCGCCGTTGCTTTCTGTAAACCACAAACCGGCGGAGGCATACGCGACGTAAAAGCGCGTAGGATCAGCGGGATCTGCATCCACGTCGGTGACCCGGCAGGAGAACACCGAGGGGCCGATGGATTGCGCATCCACAGAAGCGGCTACCGATTGCTGCGCCAGGGATTTTCGTTGCGCCATGCCCTGCAGGCGTTCAGCGGCCGGGGTGGCTGTTGGTTGGGCGCGGAGCGCGCACAGCGAGATCAGGAAGAAAAGGGATAAAAGTTGGAGGGAACGGTATTGCATAGAAAACGGTATTGTATTGCCGGGTAGTTGACTGGCGGGTATTTCAGAGATTCCATTTGCGCAGCTGCTGCAGCACGGCCTGCATATCCTTCGGCAATTCCGAGCGAAATTCGAGGCGTTCGCCGTTAGTAGGGTGGTCGATGCGCAAGCGAGAGGCGTGCAAGGGCGTCCGTTGCAGCAGGGGGCGTTCTTCCTCGCTGAACTTACCGGTTTTATAATTTTTTCTTTTTATTTCAGACAAATACAGCGCTTTGCGGCGGCCGTAAAGCGGATCCACGGCCAGCGGGTACCCGATGCTTTGAAAATGCACCCGTACCTGGTGGGTGCGGCCGGTGCGCAATTGCACCTCCGCGAGGGAGAACTGCCGGAAGCGCTCCAGCACCCGATAAAATGTAAACGAGGGTTTGCCTTGTGCGGTCACGATCATTTTGCCGGGAATCGTCGGGTGTTCGCCGATCGGTTTATCAATTTCCCCTTCATCGTGGTGCAGCACGCCGTCCACGATGACATGGTAAAATTTATCCACCGTATGTCGTTCAAATTGCATGGATAAATGCCGATGCGCTTCCTCTGTGCGGGCAAAGACCAGGATACCGCTGGTATCGCGATCCAGTCGGTGCACGGTCATCACTTTTTCATAGCGTTTTTGCAAAAAACCGAGCAAATGATGACTTTCCCGGCCGAGGCGGTCGGGGATTGTCAGCGTGCCGGCGGCTTTTTCCACGATCAGCAGCTGATCGTCTTCGTATAGAACCTCAAATGGATGTTTCAATCAATCAATTTATTAAATGTTTTAATTCGGCGAATATAATGATCCCAGACGATACTGCCGCGATATACGCCTTCCATGGCGGCCGATCCGTGTCGGTTTGCTTCGACCGCTTGAAAACCGGCTTTGCGTTTGCGCAGCAGCCGGCCAAAATGTTTATAAAAGGAAAAATGCGCCTGTACGATTGCTTGCACGGCGCGAATTTGGCCCCGCGAGAGAAACATCAGCCCGGCGACGCCGTCCAGTACGAGTCGGGCGGGAATTAGCCACCCCAGCTTGCCTGCAGACTCGTTTTTGAGCAGCGTGAACAGGCTGTTACGGAAGTTCAAAAACACTTTGCGCGGATTGTCGTACTCCAGCGTGCCGCCGCCCAGGTGATACGCGACCGATTGCGGAACGCACCATACGCTGTAACCGGCGCGTTTCAAGCGCCAGCAAAGGTCAATTTCTTCATTGTGGGCGAAATAATCGCCGTCAAAACCGCCGAGGCGGTGATACAAATCGGCTTTGATAAAGAACGCAGCGCCGGAGGCCCAAAAACAGGGTTCTGGGCGGTCGTATTGCCCATGATCCGTTTCCACCTGATTGAACAGACGCCCTCGGCAAAACGGATAGCCGAGGAAATCAACCCAGCCGCCGGCTGCTCCGGCGTATTCAAAGCGCTGCTTATCGGTTTGCGCCAGTATTTTAGGCTGTGCGACGCCGATAGCGGGGTCGGCGCGCAGGGCGTCCAACACGGGAACCAGCCAATTCGGCGTGACTTCCACGTCGGAGTTGAGCAGCACATACACATCTGCGTCCACTTGCCGCAGCGCTTCGTTGTAGCCTTGCGCAAATCCAAAATTTTGATGTAAATCCAAAATTTCCAATCCGGGATAATCCCGGCGCAAAACTTCGAGCGAATCATCCGGAGAGCCGTTGTCTGCGACGATCACGCGCGCGCCCGGGCTGTAGCGGAGCACGGAGGGCAGGAAGGCCTCCAGGTGTTTGCGTGTATTGTAGTTGAGGATCACGATCGCGACGCGTTCCGAAAAAGCCGGCGGCGTGCCGGGTTGGGCGGCTGGAAATCCGAGTTCCGCCAATCGGGCTTCAATCTGCGCCTGATCGGCCCTGATGCGGGCTTGCAGCGCCTCCAATCCGGCTTCTTTGGCGTCCGGCCGGATAAAATCCAGCACTTCCACCCGCAGTTGTAGGTCGTAGAGATTACCTTCAAAACCGAGCAGATTTACTTCGATCCGGTGCGTAGCGGTAGGCGTTTCCAAGGTTGGGCGTGTGCCGATATACAACATAGCGCCGAAAACACGGCCATCGGGGAGCGCGGCTTTTGCGGCGTAAATACCTGCGGGGGGGATGAGTTTATAGGGATTACTGATATCAATATTGGCGGTTGGGAATCCGATTTGGCGACCGATTTGGTTGCCCCGCGCCACCCGGCCGCTGAGTTGGAATGGGTAGCCCAGTAGGCGATTGGCCTGCATCATATCGGCGGCGGCCAGGGC
The DNA here is from genome assembly GCA_032115775.1 of Saprospiraceae bacterium. Lineage (GTDB taxonomy): Bacteria > Bacteroidota > Bacteroidia > Chitinophagales > Saprospiraceae > M3007. Next base: position 5,519 of record JAUMBL010000007.1, read on the forward strand.
CTTGCGGATTTTAGAGGAGCTGACCGTAAGGGCGTCCACCACCTGCGCGGGTATTTCCACCACCTCGTATCCAAATTCCGCTGCGCGCGCTTGGAGGTAGTGTATGTCCCCTACCCTGCCGGCGCCGAACCGGTGATCGTATCCGATGACGATTGTGTGCGGCTGGAAATAGCGTACCAGAAAGTCGGCTACATACGCATCTGCGGACATTGCGGCAAATTCCTGTGTAAAAGGCGCCAAAACCAAGTGATCTACGCCGCAAGCGGCCAACCGGGCCGTTTTTTCTTCCGTGGTAGTAATCAGGCGAAATTCGGCATCGTCCGGTTTCAACAGCGCGCGGGGGTGCGGATCGAAGGTGATCACCACACTTTCGCCGCCGCTGCGCTTTGCGCGCTTTACCAGTTCGGACAGGATATGGCCATGCCCCTGATGAACGCCGTCAAAGGAGCCGATCGTAATAACCGCTTTAGAAAAATGCGGCAAGCGCGCTAAATCTGAATGTACCTGCATCGGGCGGCAAAGATAGCAATACGGGCAAAGTAAACTATAGCCATCTTTTGCGCAAAAACGTTGTTTGGGAATGAGCCGCCGCCGACCCAGGTCGGTCGGCGGCTACGTAGTTACTTTATTTCTTCGTCAACAGCAGCCCATTCATATCACTCGAAGCGGCGCGCTCCGTGATGATGAGTGCCTCGCGATAGCCCCTTGCGGCAATCAGTTTTTTAATTTGTTCGGCTTCGGAATACGTATTCCACACGCCGACCCGAATTTTCATCATGCCCTCATCCGGCTTGGCATAGACATTGCCATAATCCGAAAGCGCATCAAATTCTGCCATGCGCAAGGTTGCGTTATTGGGTTTCGACGCTACTTGAACGGCGAAATACAGGCCGAGATTTTCGGCTGCTTCCGCTTCCCGGGCAGGCGGGTTCCTTCGGATCGATACATCTGAATCAGGCTCCGGTAATACCGGCTCACTCCCCATTATCAGCGAGATGTCCGCGCCGGTTTCCTTAACGATAAAAGCGTCGTTTGCATATCTTCTGGCTTCCGGCAGCACCGCCTCCGCCTCTTTTCTGGTCTGATATACCCCCAGCCGAATTTTCACCCAGTCGCCTTCCTCTCGGATATATATATTGCCTCTAAGATTGACATTGGCAAACTGGCGGATTTTTTCCTCTTGCGTTGCACGGGGCTCCGCGGCCAGCTGGATAGCGAAGCCGTCGGCCTGCGGCGCGCGGGGAGACCGATCGTCGCCGGGCGGAATTTGCCGGGGCGTAAAGACGGTGGTGGGGGGCGGAGGCGTAAAGGACGGCGGCACGGCGGACGATCGGGGCGGGGCAGCGGAAATCAGGCCGGCGTCTATCGGACGGAGGGCGATCGCCACTTGCCGCTTTGCATTGGGTTGCACGGGCAACAGCGCGGATTCATAGCCGTTTTTGTTGATAAATAAGGTGCACAACGGAGAAGCCGGCAAGATAAAACGCGCCTGTCCCTTCGCGTCGGTGAAATAACGACCGCCGCTGCAGGACGAAAGATCCACTTCCACAGAACCCAGCGCTTGCATTGTGTGATCGGTGACGGTCAGTGTGTATTCGCCGGATTCGACCGGCGGCGTATTGTTATACAAAGCAGGCGGCGGCGGCGCGGCCGTCAGCGGCGGCGATTGGGGAGGCGTAGCATAGGCGATTGGCACGGTACGGGTCGTTCCGGGCGGCGCGGCATTGGTGAGCGTGACGACCAGATTTTTTTCGCCTGCGGCGCTTATGGCCAGCGATTGCTCCTGGTATCCGGCTTTTCGTACTACCACCCGGCAGTCGGGGCGACCGGCGGCCATTGCGAATCGGTACACGCCCGCGTAGTCCGTTTGGACCACGCCGGCGCCACAATTGGAAAAATCAATATCGGCCGTTGGCAGGGGTGCGCGATTGGCATCCTGCACCAGCAAAGAAAAGGTTTCGAGCGTTTTACGTGCCTGCCAGATGTCCGTATTTCCCTTGCCGCCGGGGCGGTTGCTGGTGAAATATCCATAATCGGCTGCCTGGTCATACATAAAGCCGTAATCGTCGCGGGAAGAATTGATCCCCGTACCCAGGTGGTAGATATCGGCGACCTGATCGCCATTCAGAACGGCCTGAAAGATATCCAGTCCGCCCAGACCTTTATGCCAGTCGGAGGCAAAATACAAGGTTTTTCCATCAAAAAACGGCGTCACTTCATTGCCGGGCGTATTTAACGGGGCGCCGAGATTGCGGGGGGCACTCCAGCCGGCAACGCTGAGATAAGACACGTAAATATCCCAGCCACCCAGGCTGTTGGAAGGGTTGGCGGCAAAATACAGCGTATTGCCATCGGGCGACAGGCAGGGGAAGCCGGTGGCAAAATCGGAGCCGTTAAAAGGGAACGCTTTTTCGTTTACCCAGCGGCTGTTTTCCACATCGGCGATATACAGGCTCATGCTGATGCCCTTTTCAGCGATTTGGCGCGTGCCATCAATAAAATTATTGCGGCAGTAGGCTACCCGGCGGCCATTGGCGGAAAACGACACCGGCCCCTCATTGTAGTTATTCTCCAGGTCGCTGCGCAAAAAATCCGGACGCTGCAGGTAGCCGTCCTGCGGATTGCGCTGCGTAATAAAAATTTGATTATAGGCGCTGCCTGTCCAATCCTGGTTTGATTTCGGCGTTGTTTTGCGGGCGATATCGCTGCGCGAGGAATTATACACAAGGCGGGCGCCGAGGAGGGCCGGCGCATAATCGTCCGAACCAGTATTCAACAGTTCGTTTTTCACCTTGTAGGCCGGTTCTTTCCTGGCCGTAGCCATTGCGTAATCGCACATATCCGCGTAGTTCCTGCCGGCAACCGGGTTGCCTTCGCCGTAAAACAGAAACCATTTTTTTGCGCTTATATAATCGCCGGTTTGCATAAGCGCTTTTCCGAAACGCAGCAAAATTTCCGGGTCGACCCGGGGCTGGGATACCGCCCGATCGTAATACGCCAGGGATTCTTCCGGCCGATTGAGTTGAAAATAACAGTCAGCTATGCGGGCAAGCGCATGCGCATTGTTGGGCTCTACTTGCAGGACGGATTCGTAGGTGCGGATAGCCAGATTGTACGCGTACAGATCGAATTGCTTATCGGCGCGCAACAGATTTTCCGATACCGGATTTTGCGCAGACGGGCGGGCAGCAGTCCACAACAGGACGAAAAGCAGCCATCCTACACGAAAAAATGCATTCATAACGGTCTGATTTTGTTGATAAAGTTATTATTAAAGCGTGTTTAAGCACCGTAGATAAGGCAAGCGCGAGCAGTGCATGCTATGCCGACCGGCGTCGGATGCAATGCACAAACCAGCGTGGAGAGACTATCTTTTAAAACAGAACCGTGCAAACTTACAACGATTTTTATTACCGCGCAATATCTTATCCTTTGGAAGTCAACGCTTAGAGATTATCAATTCAAACGGGAAAAAAGAAAAAAAATTGCATGTGTACTTTTAAAGCGTTTTTAGACCCGAAATGCCAATCGTTCCATCTCGCGCACCTCCAGGCTCATAAAACCAAAATCGGACACGATCCGACCGCGCAGGCGGTACACGCCTTTTCCGCGGAAAGGCGCCGTCCGAGCCTGTTCGGGAAAGTGCACGCTGTCGAAAAAGTAGCCCGCGCGATCCAGCCAGGTACCGAATTGCATCAATTCGCCTTTCGCGGTGCGTGTGTCTTTCCGGCAGACATAGTAACCGGTCATTTCGACTATCTGGTATTCGAGCGCGCGCATATCCCGCGCCAGGATGCCCGGCGGTAGTTTTTGTGCCGTTTCGCAAAGCAGATCGAAGGGCGAGCACAGGGAGAAACCCAGCAGATCCAGTTCGTCGAACGCCTGGCGGTCGGCCGGTTCTTCCAGTTCCGGGAGCCGGTACTCCGCAGATTCGTCTTCAAACAAGCGCAAAACGCCGAGGCCGGCTTCCGCGTGCAACACCCGGCTTTTTTCCCAGAACAATTCACTTTTTTTCATACCGGTAAAGCGGAAAGCGCCGATGCGAATCAGGATATCCAATTGCGCCGAAGCGCAAGGCGCCCGCCGCGCAAAATCCTCCAGGGAGCGAAAAGGGCCGAATTCGGCGCGTTGTCGGACAATATCCTGCACCATTTGTCGCTCTAATCCGCGTACGTGCACAAAACCGAGATACAGATCCCGGCCGCTGAGGGTCGTCAGGACTGCACTGTGGTTTATGCAGGGCGGGTGTACCGTCGCGCCGGCCATACGCGCCTCGTGCACATAGTATTCGGTGTTGTAAAACCCGCCGAAGTTGTTGATCACCGCCGTCATAAATTCCAACGGATAGTAGGTTTTTAAATACAAACTTTGCAAAGATTCCACGGCAAAACTGGCCGAGTGGGCCTTGCAAAAAGAATAGCCGGCAAAACTCTCAATTTGCCGCCACACATCGCGGGCAAGGGCCTCCGAATAGCCGCGAGCCTTGCAATTATCAAAGTATTTTTGCTCCAACATAGCGAAATCCTGCGAAGAGCGCTTCTTGCCGGTCATCATCCGGCGCATGATATCGGCCTCGCCCAAGCCCAGGCCGGCAAAATGGTGGAGTATTTTCATCACATCTTCCTGATACACCATCACGCCGAACGTCTCGGCCAGCTGCGTGGCGAACACCGGATGTGGGTATTCAAAAGCATTGGGCTGGTGAAAACGCTCGATGTAGGCGCGCATCATCCCCGAGCGCGCCACACCCGGGCGGATGATGCTGCTTGCCGCCACGAGATGGATATAGTCGTCGCAACGCAATTTGTGCAGTAAACTGCGCATGGCAGGACTTTCAATATAAAAACAGCCCATACAACGCCCGCTGCGCAACTGCTCCCGGACGCGCGGATCGTTTTTAATCTTATCGATGTTGTGTACATTGATAGATTGTCCCTGGTTCTGCAAGACGATGTCCACACAGTCTTTGATATGCCCCAGGCCGCGCTGGCTCAGGACGTCAAATTTATGGTAACCCCAGTCTTCCGCAGCGTACATATCAAAATGGGTGATCGGAAAGCCCTTAGGCATCAGCTGCAGGGCGGTAGCCTCGCACAGGGGCGCTTCGGAGATAATAATACCGCCGGCGTGGATAGACAGGTAGTTGGGAAAATCTACGAGTTGTTCGGCGTAACGCAGGATATGCGGCGCCCAGGTATGCAGGGGCGGTTGCGCGGGTTGCTGCGGCATGCCGCGCGCGGCGGCGTGCCAGTGATCAAGGATGGCTTCGATATCGTTGGGCGGGAGACCGAACACCTTGCCGAGTTCCCGGATGATGGCGGCATGCTGGAACGTACAGTACGTGGCCAGCAGGGCGGTGTAGTCGCGCCCGTATCGCTTGAAGATGTAATCCGTGACATCGTCGCGCTCGTCCCAGGAAAAGTCAATGTCGAAATCCGGCGGGGAAGAACGCTGCGGATTAATAAAGCGTTCGAAGTACAGGTCGAGTTCCAGCGGCTCTACGTCTGTAATATACAGACAATAGGCCACGATCGAATTGGCGCCGCTTCCCCGCCCCACGTGGTAATAGCCTGCGGATTCGGCGTAGCGGACGATATCCCAGGTGATTAGAAAATAGGCGGCAAAATCGAGTTCGGCAATCACTTTCAGTTCTTTGCGCACACGCTCCTGTGCGCGGCGGTGGTTGGGGCCGTAGCGGCGAATACAGCCGCTTTCGGCGAGTTTAGCGAGGAGTTTCACGTCGCCGTCTTTGGAGCCGGCAAAGGATCGGCGGTTGCGCTGCAGGCCGGTTTCGAATTGAATACTGCAGGATTCCAACAGTCGGCGGGTATTTTGCACGATTTTGGGGAACTGCTCGTAGTGCCCCAATAGTTCGGTTTCCAGGGGAAACAGCGCGTCCGGTCGGGCCATTTGCAGTTCCGATAATTTAGTGACCAGCGTCCGGTGGTCTATGGCGCGCAGGAGTTTATGCAGGCGGTTGCCCTCGCGATCGAGAAAGGTCACGGGCTGCCATACCAGCAATCGTTCCTGCCGATGCCGCCAGGGCGAGGCGTGCAAGCCGTTGACCTGTGCGGGTCGGATGCCGATAAATTCGTTGGGGCGGAATACATGCAGGGGCTTTGCCTCGGTTTCATAGACGATATAGCAGTTTTCCAAGGGCGGCGCCGTCTTCGGCAGGGGCTTTTCCGCCAACGCATGCTCGGTCAGCAGCCCGCAAAGCGCCGCCCAACCCTGGTTGTTGCGGGCTATGCCGGTAAACAGGAACCGCCCCTCGGCATCCCGAAATTCAATACCCAAGACAGGCCGGATTCCGGCCGACTGGCAGGCGCGCACAAATTCCAACGCAGCCGACGTGTTGTTGATGTCGGTCAAAGTCAGCGTCTTGACCCCGCGCGCCACCGCAGCCTCCACCAGTTGGCGCGGGGAAAGCACGCCGTATCGAAGACTGAAATACGTGTGGGCATTGAGGTACATGGGCGCGGGGCGGAATGGTTGCTTTTTTGTAACGACCTGGCCGGCAGCATCCGGCAAAATGATTTTTCACACAGATGCTACCGGGATTTTTAAAAAACTATTTGATGCAAAAATGCGGGATATGTTTAAAATAAAAAACAATTTGTTTTTATTTTAACAAAAAAAATCCGCGCTTCGAATACGGAGCGCGGATAAAAAGTGGTCAAATCTGCCTGTGCGAGCGGGCGGATCAAAATCGTGTGGCTACATAATGCGGCAGCATGGCGCGCCAGGTAGGCCAATCGTGGCGCATATCCCAGCCCCAAACGTCGAGTTCGTGCGGAATCCCTTTGGCGGATAAAATGCCGGACAAGCGCCGGGAGGCCTCCGGATCTTCGTAATCGCCGGAGCCGGTGAGGATGTGAATATGTTTTGCCTGGCGCAACAGGGGCAAATGATGGGCATCGTCGAGCTGCGGCAAATAGTGTACGGGAGAGTTGAAGTACACATCTTCGTCAAAATACCCTTTAGTGTAGGTTGTCAAATCATAGACGCCCGACATGGCGATCGTGCCGTTGATTAAATCCGGGCGACGAAAATACAAATTCGCGGCATGCAGCGCGCCCAGGGAGGCGCCGGAAGTGATGATGGGCGTATCCGCGCTGGTATGCGTCCGGATAAAAGGGATTACTTCGTTTTCGACATACGCATTGAACTGCTGATGCCGGATCGCTTTGTGGCGCGGGTGCATCTTATTGTTCAACCAAGCCTCTGAATTGATGCTGTTGATCGAAAACACCTTTACTTTTCCGGAACTGATATGCGGTTCTAGGGCCGAAATAAGGTGGAATCGCTCGTATTCCAGAAAATCTGCGGCAGCGGTGGGCAGCAGCAACAAGGCGAATCCGAAATGGCCGTACACGGCAATTTCCATGTCTTTGTTTAGGCGCGGGCTGTACCACTTGTGTATTTCTCTTTGCATGGAATGTGTTTTATCGGGCAAATATAGAAATAAATTGGTAACTACTTAGCCGGTCGCGTCTGAGACAAAAAAGGATCCATTTTTTGCCAGACGAAGCGATTTTTTGCAGGCCGTAGCAGCGCTACGGTCAAAAAAAATTGCGAAGTATGGCGGAAAATGGGACTTTTTGGGCCAGACAGCGAGCCGGCTAAGTAGTTACATAAATTGAACGGTTAGAGCAGAATAAAATCGGCGTACAAGCACTGCAGCCAGGCCTGGGCGTTCAATTGTTCGTCGGGGCCGAGTCGCCCCTGAAGCACGCGCCATTTTTTGCTTTTAAAATCATAAAAACCGGCGCCTTGGGGCGTCACCCAGCCAATCCCGTCCTCATTGGTGTAATAGGCCGAGGGGGAAGCGGACAGTTGAGCCGGCCACAGGGATCGGCTCCAGGAGAATTCCGCCCGGATGCCCAGTGCGGCGAGCAGCGTAGCGGGCAGGTCGTGGTGTCCGCCGACGGTAGATACGCGCTTGCCCCGCCAGGTTTCAGCCACGGCGGGACCGGTAAAAACCAGCGGGATATGCCGGGCGAGGGGCTGATCGCCGCCGATATCGCCGGGCAGGCCGTTGCCGTGGTCGGCGACGAGCACGAACAGGGTGTTGCGATACCACGGCTGCTGCCGGACGGACTGAAAAAACCTGCCCAGGGCTGCATCGGCAAAAATAGCGCTGTGCCGAAACTGATCCGCGCGCCGCGCGCCCGGCCCGGGGCCGCGCGCCGGTACGTCGAAAGGCGGATGCAGGCTGAGGGTCAGGATTGTGGATAAAAAGGGCTGGGGTGCAGCAGCCAACTCCCGGGCGGCGCTTTCCAATAACCGCCCGTCGTCCACGCCCCACCGCTGCAAGCGTTCCGCCGATGGAAAATCTTTGCCCGAACGGATATAATCGTACCCCTGATGGGTCAGCCAAACGCCGATATTCGCAAAAGTCAACTCGCCGCCGTAGTAAAAATTTGCATGGTAACCGCGTTGTTTCAAAACCCGCGGCAGAGAATTTAGCTGCACCGCCTTATCTTCCAGCAGTACGATTGACTGGTCAGGCAGGGCGGGAAATCCGGCCAGAACAGAAATCAATCCCTGATCGGTGCGGTAACCGCTGCTGTAACAGCGATCAAACAGGACGCCTTCCCGGATCAGGGCGCCGAGATTCGGGCAGATACCCGGCTCGCCTTCCAGTTCCTCTACGATTTGGGCGGTCAGGCCCTCCATAATAATCAGCACGACATTCGGGGGCACGGAATCGCGCTGTAGCAAACCCGGATTTATATTTAAACGCGCCGTATCGGCCGTTAGCAAAGCGTCCCTGCGCGTCGCCGCGGCAGCATCCGGCATAAACCGGTAGCGGTTTTCGCCCGCCCGGGTTTCTACCATGCTGTGCAGCAAATGCCAGGGCACATTGGTGGCGGCATGGTTGTCGAAAAGGCGGTTGGAGTAATATACTGCGCTCTCATTGATCGGCATGACGCCCAGGCCGCCCCGGATCAGGAGCGCCAGGATAGCGACTTGCAGGGGAAAGCCCGCAATCGCCCAGGCACGGATACGCTCCGGGATTACGCGGACGCCGACCACCACCTGGTACATTCGCCACATAAGCCAGACCAGCAAAGCAAACAGCATGGCGATGAAGAGCATGGTCGCCACGGAGAGCGATTCGTACAGCGATTCCGGGGTTTTCAAGTATTCCAACGCGCGGTTATTCAACAGGGTACGCCATTCCGAATAAATGAAAAGGTTGGCAACCTGGATGCCGGTTTGCAAAATGATAAATAACAAAGCCAGAGCAGCGATTGCCTTTTCCGTCCAAATTTGAAATGCCCGCCGCTGTACGACCGCCAGATGCCATAATAAAATAGGCAGTGCCGACAGATAACCGGCCGTACTCAAGTCGAGCGGCAGGGCATGCCAGAGCGCCGCCGGCGTGCTTCCGGAATCGGATATCTGCCACTGATCATAAAAAACACACAAAAAACCCAGTCGGTAAGCCGCAAAAAACAACATCCAAAAGCCGAGGAGGCGCAAGGGAAATACGAGGGCGGCAAGCAAGGTACGCTGCATCATAATCTATCCGGTTTCAAATCATCCACGCAAATCGCAGGGCGGATCGGGTTGCCGGTGCGATCTTGAACCGCTCGTCCGGACGCAAACCCAGCACCCAGATAATCGCGCCGTCTGCATTTTCCAGCACCAGCACCTGCGCCTTGGCATGCCGCGACAATTTTTGATTGGTAAAAAAATCCTGCAGCTTCTGCCGCCGGCCGTCCATGCCCAGCGGATGAAAGACATCGCCGTTTTTCCATGGCCGCAAAAGTAACGGGAATTTAATTTTTTCCGCATCCACTTTTATTTCCATCCTGCCGTCGGGGAAAGGGCCGTCCAGGGTGGTTGGCGAGAGGATCAGCCGACTGCCGTCGCGCAGCCGCAACAGGAGGTCATCGGCTTCAATGCGCAGCGGTTCGGGCGCATCATCGGCAGCGCGCGTAACAAGCAGGTCGCTCCGATCTACAAGCAGGCGAACGCCCGCAGGACTGTGCAGTTCAAATCCGGTGCGATCCAGATTTTCGGCGAGTTGTGCCAGTTGATCGGCGGTAAAGCCGTGGATATGCAGCAGGTCGTACAAGAGGGCGGCGGGCGCCGGTACACGGCGCAACGCGGCGATATCGAAGCGCTGAACGCCCTCGTCCCATTCGGCGGCCTGCGCGGCATACTGTTGCAGCAAAAAACGATAGTTGTCGCGGGTGTCCGTCAGGATCTGCAGGCTGCGCGCTGCGCCGGCCCAGAATCCCGGATTGAGTTTTTCGATATGCGGCAGCACGTGCAAGCGCAGGTAATTTCGGTCATATATATCCGAAGCGTTGCTGGCGTCTTCGCGCCAGGTAAGTTCGTTTTCCTCGGCGTACTGTAATATTTGATCCCGGGTGGCAAACAAAAGCGGCCGGACGATGGCGCCGTTGCGCGCCGGGATGCCGGTTAGTCCGCTCAGTCCTGTGCCGCGCGTCCAGTGCAGCAGGGCGGTTTCCACGGCGTCCTGCAGGTGGTGCCCGGTCGCCACGCCGGCGTAGTCACCTTCTTGCAACAAATCGGCGAACCAGCCGTACCGCAGGTCGCGAGCCGCCATCTGAATAGAAACGCCCGCCGTTTCGGCGTAAGCCGCCGTATCGAACCGCCGCGTTAGAAACGGCGTCTGCCAGGCTTCCGCCAGCGCCCGCGCCCAGGCCTCGTCGCCGTCGGAGGCTTCGCCGCGCAACCCAAAATTACAGTGCGCCAGCACGGCAGCCCGACCCGACGCCCGCCAAAGATGGGCGAGTACTACCGAATCCAGCCCGCCGCTGAGGGCAATCAACATCGGCTTGTTTCCGTCGTACAGGCGCCGGGAAGCCACGAAATGTTCAAATTTTTGCAAAAGCGCCATCTCGGAGGGTTAAACAGGTGTTAAAAGTACCACGCTTACAAATTTTATAAAGATTTTTACGGCAACAAAAAACGCAACCAAGGCGAACTTATTGGGTCTTTTGTCGGAGACCACATCAAAAGCCTTTTTCTTCGATCGAGCCGGCGCAATAAACGCGCCACCAAAGATACTGCAATGCTTGTTTATACGGCTATTTTTCAGGCGACCGGTCGGGCGATCGCGCGGGCTATTCAAACCGGCCTGTTCCTGTTTGCGCTCTACCCTACCCTGCCGCTCCAAGCCCAACAACTCACCGGTCGCGTGCTGGACGAAACCGGAGAGCCGCTGCCTTTCGCTTCCGTCTATGTGCGCAACAGCACCAACGGCGTCTCCACCAATGCCGAAGGAGAATACCGGCTGTCGCTGACTAAAGGCCGCCACGAGATCGTATTCCACTATATCGGCTACAAACAAAAAATAGAAACGGTGGACATCGGCGCTGCAGGCGTACAACTAAGCGTCCAACTGCAACCGGCCAACCTGGAAATCAGCGAGGTAGTCATCACCGGCGAAGATCCCGCCTACCGCATCATGCGCGAAGCCATCGCCCGACGGGAAATCAATAAATCCAAAGCGTCGGACTATAGCTGCGAGGTTTATATCAAAGGTTTTAATAAACTGCTGGATGCGCCTAAAAAGGTGCTCGGGCAGGATGTCGGCGATATGGGCGGCATCCTGGACTCCGCCACCCGCTCCGGCGTGCTGTATCTCTCCGAATCCGTCTCCAAGCTGTACGTGCAGTCTAATCCGCCGCGCCAAAAAGAAATGATGATCTCGAGCAAAGTCAGCGGCCGGGAAAACGGATTCAGCATCAACCGCACTGCACTGACCAACTTCAACCTCTATGAAGAACGGATCGAAATAGAACGGGATATCCTCAGCCCCCTGGCAGACAATGCCTTTTCGTACTACGACTTCCGCCTCGAAGGCAGCTACCAAGACGGAAACGGATACCAGGTATATAAAATCGCTGTGTTGCCTAAACGGCCGGCGGATCCCACCTACGGCGGATTTGTCCACATCGTGGACGGCTTTTACAATCTCGCCGCCACAGAACTCACCCTGACCGGCATGGCGATCAAGCAGCCGGTGCTGGACACCCTGTGGGTTATCCAGGAGTACGTACCGGTGCAACTACCCGACAAATGGCTGCTGCTTTCGCAGACCACCCGGTATAAATTTGGATTTCTGGGCTTTAAAGTAGCCGGTTTTTTCAACGGCGTGTTCTCCAAATATTATTTGCAGGCGCATTATGAAGACGGCTTTTTTACCCGCGAAGCATTTAAAGTGGAAGAAAGCGCCCTGAAGCGCGACTCGGCCTATTGGGAAAACGCCCGGCCTGTTCCGCTCACCGAAGAAGAAAAAACAGACTATGTGCGCAAAGACAGCCTGTCGGATATCTGGGAGTCCAAAGCCTACCGCGACAGCATGGATCGCATAAACAACCGGTTCAAACCCTTCGATTTGCTGACCGGATACACCTGGCAAAATACGCACAAACGCATCCGCGCCGAATGGCCGCCCGCCGTCCGCTGGATTCAATTCAATACCGTGCAGGGATGGCTGCTGAACGTCAATCCGGAGTACCAATATTACGACAGCGAAAAACGCAGCAAATACTGGCGCGCCGTCGGCACGCTGAACTACGGCTTTTCCGAACAGCGCTTCCGCGGCGGCCTGTCCGTCCAGCGCCGCTTCGAAAGTATCCACTACACCGAACTGGATCTCGGCGGCGGCGTACTCGCCGAACAGTTCGACCAGGAACGCCAAATCACGCCCCTGCTCAATAGCCTCTACAGCCTGCTCGATAAGCGCAACTACCTGAAATTGTATGAAAAATCCTTTTTGCGCGCCGCCTTCCGCCGTACCCTGGCGCCCGGCCTGCGCCTGGAAATCAATGCGGAATATGCAGACCGCCGGCCGCTGGTCAATACGAGTAACTATTCCTGGAATAACCAAACCGACCGAACATATACCCTAAACGGCCCGGTATATGCCGGCGAACCGTATGAGCCTTATTTCAACCGGCATCAGGCGCTGATTGTCGGCGCCGAGGCAACTATCCGCTTCGGCGCAACGTACAGTTCCTACCCGGAAAGGCGGTTTTATCAATACGCCGAAGCGCCGGTGATTCGACTGCAACTACGGCAAGCCGTGCCGCTGGATCGCGAGAACAGCCCGTCCTGGCTTTTCGGAAAAGCAGAAATCGGCATGAATGAATGGAAATGGGGCTTGGCAGGCTACAGCGGCTGGCGGGTGGTGGCGGGCGGCTTTTTGTACCGACGGGCAGCCGGCACGCAATTTATAGACGCCTGGCACCCCAACGGAAATCAAACCCTGTTCGGACAGCCCGACCGATACCTGCGCGCCTACTACCTGATGCCGTACTATACTTTCAGCACCTTCGATCCTTTTGTGGAACTGCACTGGCAACACCATTTTCAAGGCTGGATATTGGATAAAATTCCGCTGGTTCGCCGGCTAAACTGGAAGGAAGTCCTGAGCTTTAATCTCTTTTACGCCGATGGCGCCGCCGTGGAAACGCCCGTCAATACAGGGAATAAGCCGTACTGGGAAGTCGCGTTTGGATTCGAACACATCGGCGTCAAAGCGTTCCGACCCTTGCGGATAGACTTCGTCGGCGGCTTCCGAGGTATGAAAAACACGCAGACCGGCTTGGTTTTGGGGATTTCGCTTTGAGGTCTATCGGTCAATTTATTGTAAATAAAGCGCACAAACTGCTGCTACTGCTGAGAAAATTGTATTTTGAGAAAAATAATAGCATTACCTAAACTATGAATACGCCGTTGCCCGCCTGGTTCAACGCAATCGCCGGCTTGCTCTTCGCCGCCTGCGCACTCGCGGCCTGTACGGAAAAAGAACCGCTGGGATTCTCCGGAACCGGGAAAAGACCGGTCTATCTGCCGGAATCTCAGTTATCCGATATCCGGAACCTGCCGCCCCAGCCCGTGCAGCAATCGGGTTCTATTTATTTGCTCGATACGCTTTTTTTCATGGTCGAATTCAAAAAAGGAATCCACGTATATCGGATCGGAGACAGTGCGGACGTGCGCGAACTCACCTTTTTCAATATCCCGGCCGTCACGGAATTCAGTATTTCCGGCGACCGGCTGTATGCAGACAGCTGGCGCGATCTGATCACGATTGATATCAGCAATTTATACCAAATCCGGCTCCTGAACCGGCAGGTTCGCATGATCGAACCGCTGCTTTTCCCACCGCAATACGACGGATTTTTTGAGTGTGTGGACGAAACAAAAGGCGCGGTAATCGGCTGGGAAGACGCCGAACTGGACAATGCCTTGTGTCGAACATTTTAAAACTTGCTTATGAAATACACACCACTTTTATCCACCGCGCTTGCGCTCCTTTTTTTCGCAGCCTGCACCAAAGAAGCGGCATCGGAATTGGGCGAGGCGGGTAAATCCGGCTCGATCACCCGGTTTTCCATTCACCAGGGGTATTTATACGCCCTGAATCCGAATGAAGTCCTGACGTACAGCCTGGCGAACCCGGATAAACCGGAATTGGTGCATCGGTTGCCGACTGATTACGGACTGGAAACGATCATTGTGTACGACCAGACGATCTATCTCGGTTCCCGCAGCGCGCTGTATATCCTGGGCATCGCCGATCCGGCCGCACCAGTCATTCTATCACAAACGCCGCGGGAAATTTCCTTCTTCGGCGGTTGCGATCCGGTCGTGGTAAAAGAAAATTACGCTTATTCCACCATTAAAATCATAGAAAATCGCTGCGGAAACCCGAACAGCCAAAGCGCGCTGTTGGTGTACGATGTGCGTGACAAAAATAATCCGGAAAATGTAGGCGTCTATTTTCTGGACGAACCCAACGGACTGGGCTACAAAGACAATCGGTTATTTATCTGCGACGAAGGCGCTGATCGGATTCTCGTCTTCGATATTTCTGATCCGCTGCAACTCCAGCCGCTCAATATTTCGCTGCCGCTGGAAGATCCGCTTGATTTAATCGTGGACGGGAATAAAATGATCGTATCGGCGCGCACCGAATTTCAACTATACGATCTCAGCGATCTCGACCAAATCCGTCCGATCGGAAAAATCCGGAAATGATGCGCGCGCTCCTGTTCTTTCTGCTCGGACTACCCGGCTTGATCCGGGCGCAGCAGGCCGCAGGCGGATTTGAAATTCCGCGCCTCGCGCTCAAAGCGCATATTCTGCCGCTGTTCAATCCCTTCAAAACTGCGGCCGACCTTGTTGCCGATATCCGGCTTGCCCCGGCGTTCAGCGTGGATCTCGGCGCCGGCCGGTTGCTGCATTCTCGTTTTTATGCGGACGAAGCTGGGGAATCCTACACCGGCCTCCGGCTTCGGGGCGGATTCAAGTATTTCCTGCCTACTTCCGGCCGGGATGCCTTTCATCTCGGATTGGAAGCCCGGTACCACGATATCCGCCACGTCAAAGTAGCCGATGCGCTCCGGCAGGGCGGTCAGTATGTGGAAACAATTCGATACGACCGGAATTTTCGCGCGGCCGGGGTCGCTTTTCGCGTGGGTTTTCAAGGCTATTTTGGAAAAAACGACCGTTTCGTTTGGGAGCCTTTCTGCGGTCTGGGATTTTCACAATATAATATACGCGTTGATGTGCCGCCTGATGCGGAATTGCTCGCCGGAGGCCGGTTATTTGATTTGGAGTATCCGGTTGGGAAATCGCCCGGTCTGCATTTCCTCTTCGGCGTGCATCTTGGCTGGTGTTTGTGGTAACGCGGGATGAAGAAACTGTCTGAAAACCTCTGCCGGCATCCGATTTGAATATGCAACCGAAACCCGATGATTTAGCGCTCGATTGGCTCCGCCAAGCTTTTACCGCCACCGGCGGCCGGGGCTTCGCGCACAGCTACCGGCCTTTGTCCGGCTGGGCAAAAGCCTACCCGGAAACCACGGGCTATTTGATTGAAACCCTCCTGCGCTATTCGGCGCGGCGCGGCGAGGCCGACTTGCGCCGGATGGCTGAGGCTTCGGCCGACTGGTTGTGCGCGATCCAGCGCCCGGACGGGGCATTCCCCGCCCTGCTGGCCGGCAATCCGAATCCCAGCGTATTCAACACGGCGCAAATTTTATTCGGACTCACGCAAACCGACCGCAAAACGGCGGCGCTCCGCGCCAGAAACTGGCTGGTTGGGGCGCTTGAGTCGGACGGCAGCTGGCGGCAGGCGGCCTATCAGCCGGGATTTACGCCCAGTTATTACACGCGGGCTGTCTGGGGCGTCTTGTACAGCCTCGAAACGTGGCCGCAACCGGAAATCCAGGAGGCGATGCGCCGGGCGCTCCGCTTTTACGCCAATCGGATACTGCCTAACGGCGCCGTGGCGGACTGGGGATTTTTCCCCAACCGACCCGCTTTTACGCACACCCTGGCCTATACGCTGGAGGGATTTTTAGAAAGCGCGCTGCTGCTCGCAGAGCCGGAAATATTGGACAAAACAGGCCGCGCGATGGAGGCGCTGGCAGAACGCATCCGGAAGGACGGCCGCTTGGCTGGTCGGTACGATCTCCAGTGGCGCGGCGACTTTTCCTTCCAGTGCCTTCCGGGACTGGCGCAATGCAGCCTGCTGTTTGCGCGGTGGTATGCCTTGCACGGACAGCCGCATTGCCGCGCACTGTCCGTGCAATTGCTCGAAACCCTGTTGCCGCATCAGTACGTTCGCGGGCCTGCGGGCGTGCGCGGCGCGATTGCCGGTTCGGCGCCGATTTGGGGGCCGTACCTGCGGTTTCGATTTCCGAATTGGGGCGTCAAATTTCTGTTAGACGCTTGGTTGGTCGGACAGCATTAGGGAGGTGTGTGAAGGATATTTCGCCGCCTTCGGCGGCGAAATAAAATAGAAAACAGTAGTATTTTTTTTAATTTTTTATAAAAAATTAAAAAAAATACTACTGTTTAAAATATTGTTTTTATAAAGATAAAGAAGGTTTTTTGCAAAACAGTGCAACTGCATCCTGGCTGAATCCTTGTTTTACTTTTCGTTTTCCCAGAGGTTATTTTCAGGTACGACATCGGCGAGTCGTTGCGTGGGATCTATTTCGATTTTCACGATTCGGCCGATTTTTTCCGGAATGGTGAATTCGCAGCGGGCGTCCACCCAGCGATGATCGGGCAGCACCGTCCGTTCGAGGTCATTTTCCGGGCGTTTTTCGCCCCGCATACTTTCCAGCGGCGCATAGAACAGCTTTTTGTCGCCATTTTTAAACGTCACGACGATATCCAGCGGCATCGCCATATTACCTTGACGGCCGATTACAACCCGGGTTTCTTTTCGGCCGTTTTCCAGGACGCTGTCCACGGCGTAGTCAATCGTATTGATCGTGTGGACAAAATCTTCTTTGTACCAGTCGAGTTCCAGGCCGCTTTGTTTTTCCATCACCCGGATCAGGTCGTTGTCGTTCGGGTGTTTAAATTTCCAGGTATCGAAATATTGGAGCAGCCCTTGCCGCACCTGTTGTTCTCCGATGACATACTCCAATTGGCGCAGGAAGACCGCGCCTTTGACGTAAGCCGCATAGGAATAGGCCATATTGGTTTTAAAATGGTCGGCGTGGGTGGTCAGGGGTTCTTCCTTTCCGGAAGCGACGAGCGCGCGGTAGGCCTGGTAGGTACCTTCGAAGGGATTTTCTTCCGGTTTGCGGTCTTCGAGCAGTCCTTCCCGGGCGAGTTCGTTTTCGACGATCGTTTCGGCGTAGGAGGTGAATCCCTCGTCCATCCAGGCGTACAGACTTTCATTGGTACCGAGGATCATTTGGTACCAGGAGTGGAGTTGTTCGTGGATAGAGACCCCGGCCAGGCTTCCGAGCGGGCGGTTGCCGGTAATCAGCGTAGCCAGCGGGTATTCCATCCCGCCGTCTCCTCCTTGTATAAAGGCGTATTCTTTGTAGGGGTATCGGCCGAATCGTTCGTTCATAATCGTTCGGGCGCGATCTATGACTGCCGGCAATTTTTCCCATTGTTCGTCGTAGCCTTTCCCTTTTTGCCAGACGAAGCGCAGGAGCGAGCCGTCTTGTGCCCGGCGTTGGGTTTGGGCAAAATCCGGATCGGCCGCCCAGACGAAATCGTGCACATTGGGCGTCACAAAATGCCAGGTACGCTTTCCGTTTACGGGTTCCCGTACGGCGGCGCCTGCTGTTTCGTATCCGAAACCGACCTCCTGCGGATTTTGCAAATAGCCCCCGGCAGCCACCATATAGTCCTTGTCAATTTCAATCCGCACGTCAAAATCACCCCAGACGCCGTAAAACTCCCGGCCGATATATGGGTTGGCATGCCAGCCTTGGTAGTCGTAATTGCAGATTTTGGGGTACCACTGCGCCATGGAGTACGCTACGCCCTCGGCATTATCGCGGCCGGAGCGGCGAATTTGGGCGGGCACCTGTGCCTCCCAGGTCATTTCGAGTGCTGCGGTGGCGCCGGGCGGTATCGGCTTGGCCGGCGTAACTTCCAGGATCGTTTCATTGACGGTGAACAGCGCGGGTTGCCCATCCTGCCGGAGTTCCTGCACCTTCATCCAGCCCTGTTCTTCCGGCGAGAGTTTTCGGATGCGCTTCAGGCGGCGGTCGCCGTCCGACATTTCCCAGGCTCGGACGTCCATCATGGAGCCGGGCTGGAAGGCATTGAAATAGAGATGGTAAAAGAGTTTGTCCAGGGTATCCGGGCTGTTGTTGTACAGCGTCAGTTTTTGGAATCCGCGATACCGATGGGTTTGCACGTCCATTTCGATGCGCATTTGGCAATCCATGCGTTGTTGCCAGCGATCAGGTTGCGCAGCGGCGCACAGCGACAGGAGGGTAAAAAAGGCGAGTAATACGAGTGTTCGATTCATCTGAATTGCAATTTTCGTGCAATAATACAAGTTCATCCGGCTTTGTTTATTGTTTTTTAGAAAAACGGCGCGCTTTTACAGTCGAACGAGGGCTTGAACGCGTATCTTTGCCGCCGAAGTAAAAAAGAGATCATGAAATTACGCATAGTCCTGGCCATCATTGTCCTCGCCGCTTTGTCGCGCTTGTTGCCCCACCCGCCGAATTTCACCCCCATTGCTGCGATTGGTCTTTTTGGCGCGGCGTACATGCAGCGGCGCTGGTTGTCCTTTGCCGTGCCTTTCGCGGCCTTGTTTTTGAGCGATTTGTTGCTGAACAACTTGGTGTATGCGCAATTTTACGACGGATTTCAGTGGATTACCTCCTTTTGGTTGTATTTGGCTTTTGGTATGGTGATTGGCGTGGGGCAGTGGCTCCTGCGCAGTACTGTTTCGCCCGGTCGGGTGATTACCGCCAGCCTGCTGGCCTCCGCCGTGTTTTTTCTAGTCAGCAACCTGTTTAGCTGGCTGGGCTCCCCGGTATACCCGCAAACCCTTTCCGGTCTGCTCAGCTGCTATGTGGCGGCGATACCCTTTTTTGGCAACACCCTGCTGGGGGATTTGCTGTACTCCGGCGTTCTGTTTGGCGGATATGCCTGGATTAGTAGCCGGCAAGCCGTCCGTCAAAGTCACTGAAACCTTTTATTTTCATGGAAAATAACAAATCGGAACCCAAGCGCGTATCCGACAGTTTTACCGTCATGACGGAGATGGTCATGCCCAACGACACCAACCCGATGGGTAATCTGATGGGCGGTTACCTGATGCGTTGGATGGATATCGTCGCGGCAATTTGTGCCGGAAAGCACTGCGCATCGCATGTCGTGACGGCGGCGGTTGATCACATCTCTTTTCAGAAACCCATTCGGCTGGGCGATGTGGTGACCCTGGAGGCCTCGGTGACGCGGGCGTTCAACTCTTCGGTGGAAATATATGTCGAAGTGTACGCCAACGACATCAAGGGACAAGATCCGCGGCGTTGCAACCACGCCTATTTTACGTTTGTTGCACTGGACGACGACCGCAAAAAGCCGATAGAAATACCGGAAGTCCTGCCCTTGTCCAGTGAAGAACAAACCCGCTTCGAAAGCGCTGTGCGCCGCCGGGAAATTCGCCTGATCCTTTCCGGGCGCATCAAACCCAAAGACGCATTGGAAGTGCGGAAGTTTTTTGCGGAATTTGATTAGCCTTGGGCGCCGAACACGCCTGTCTTCAAAACGGATCAACGACAGCCCGGTTTAAAAACCCCGGTAACGCGATACAAGCGTTGCCGGGGTTTTAATTTTTGCCTAAGGCAGCGTTTGGCAATCTCAAACTATCTTTCGGGGAAGCTGGCCGATTTTGGAGCATGAAACAGATTTCCGACAAATATTCTGAAATATTCGACAATGTTCCTACCTTAACCCGCGAAAATGTGCATCCGGCACAAGCATATCCTTTAGGCCAGCCGGAGAGTTGGCTAAGTCGTTATTAAACAACATTGTGAGCAGTGAGACAAGTTATTCGCGCAATTTTCGTCCTGTTTTTCCAAATCGCCATTTTTGATCAAATTTCAGCCCAGCCGTGCAACTGCACCAATTGTCCGCAATTTATGCCAGACAATTTTACGGGCGATTTTTTACTCACCGTACAAAATGCCACGAACAACACGCTCGGCCAAAACGGACAGGGCGTGTGCGGCGTCACGTTGAATTTTGACCACGAGTATATCGGCGATTTATCCATCGTACTGACCTCGCCCGCTGGGCAGTCGGTCACGCTGGTCGGCCCCATCGGACTTTGGGGCCCCACCGACGGCACCTCCTGGAACATCAGCTACGTGCCCTGCGGCGACCCCGTGACGCCGGATCCCGGATTCTCGGCCAACTGGAGCAATAACCAGCCTTGGGGATTGTTCGGCGCCTACAGCGGTTCCTATTATCCGGCCAACGGTTGTCTGCAAAATTTCAACATGGGGCCCGTCAACGGCACCTGGACGCTCACGGTAACCGACGGACAATCGAACGATGTGGGCAATTTTTACGACTATTCCATCATTTTTTGCGACCCCTCCGGGATCCTTTGCTTTACCTGCGCCGCGGAAGCCGGCAGCTTGACGCAGCCGGATGTGCAGGCCTGCGAAGGATCGGCCAACCTGAACCTCAACCTGCCGCCCAGCTTCTCCGGCAATGAAGTCCCGCCACCGACCAACGAATATTCCTACACCTATCTTATTGCAGGAACCGGCGGTATTATCCAGGCGATCGAAGAGACACCCAATCTGAGCGCCTACCAACCCGGTACCTATACCGTCTGCGGTATGTCCTACTACACGCTCCAGGCCGATCAGATCCCCACGCCGAACGGCAACCTGACGATCCAGCAACTGACCAACCAGCTCAACTCGGCAAGTCCGCCCTTCTGCGGCGATATCACGACCAACTGCGTAAACGTCACGATTTTCCCGGATGTGCCCGACGAGGAAGAAAACGCTACGATCTGCGCGCCTGAATGCTATCTGTTCCTCGGTCAAAACTATTGTCAGTCCGGCACCTACACCGTGAACCGGATGAGCGCCAACGGCTGCCCGTACACCTCTACGCTGTTTCTCACCGTGCGGCAGCCCTCGTTTTCTACCGTCAACGAAATCGCCTGCGAAGACGGTTGTACGCAAACGCCCGGCTTTGCCGGAATCTGCGACCCGGGGCAATACCAGGCCACTTTTACCAATTACCTGGGTTGCGACAGCACCGTAACCCTTAACTTTAATTACCTGCCCATCAATGCTGTGATCGCCCCGCCGCCACCTTTCCCTTGCGCCGGCGGAACCATCCAGATTTCCGGCGCCGGCTCTACCACCGGACCCGGTACAACCTACCTTTGGACGGCATCCAACGGCGGAAATATCGTCGGATCTGCCGGCGGGCTCAACGTGCTGGTGAACGCGCCGGGTAACTACCAACTACGCGTGTGCCGCTCCGCCGCCGGCGTATTCTGCTGCGACTCCATCGGCACGACAATCATCGGCAACCAAAATGCGCCGCAAACGCCCACCCTTATCAGCGGGCCGCTGCCCGCCTGTGAAGACAGCCTCACGCTCTACACCGTGTCGCCCACGCCCGGCGCCGATTCTTATTTATGGACTGTCTCCGACAGCGTAATCATCGTGTCCGGCCAGGGCACGGACTCCCTGCGCGTACTTTGGCCGATTCGGGATTCCAGCCTGATTTGCGTCCAGGCCGTCAATACCTGCGGCACAAGTCCCACCTACTGCCTCCCCGCTTACGCCATCGGTGTACCCGGTCCGGCGACCTTTTCCGGCGCCACCGTCGTATGCCCGCAGGATACCGCACTGTACGTGGCACAATCGCCCGGCGATAGCACGGTGACCGGTTATTTATGGATTGTGGACAGCCTGGGTACGCTGCTCAGCGGCCAAGGAAACGACAGCGCCGTAATTGTTTGGAATCAGGCAGGCTTTAGCCAGTTGTGTTATCGCGCGCAAAATATCTGCGGAAACAGCCCTCAACAATGCCGGGAAATCCGGATCGAGGAGACGCCCCAAACACCGGTTGTCAACGGACCGGACACCGCCTGCCAAGGCAGCACGGCGGTCTATACCACTTCCGCTCCCGGCGCCGCCCTGAGTTACAACTGGCAAATCCAACAGGGCGTGATCGTCGGCGGCAATTCGGCTGATACCATCGTCGTGCAATGGAATGCAAACGCCGACAGCGGCTTTGTTTGCCTCCAACTGGAGGGCGCCTGCGGGATCTCGCCGGCGGGCTGCAAAACCGTGCAACTCGCACCGTCTCCCCCCGCCCCAACAATTTCGGGGGATACCCTGCGCTGCCCCGGTTCTATTGGAACGTACGCCGCTACTGCAGTCGGCGGCGTCACCGATTATGTCTGGACGGTTCCGACAGGCGCTTTGATCTTGTCCGGACAAAACAGTTTAAATCTGTCGGTCAACTGGCAAGCCGCACCGGGCGGTAATATCTGCATTGAGGCGATAAGTGGTTGCGGAACCGGCCCGCAAGCCTGCCTACCGGTAGAAGTGCCGGAAATCCCCGTGGCGAACGCCGGCACAGATACCAGTTTTTGCGGAACAGCGAGCGCCCTGGCCGCAATTCCCAGCGTACCCGGAAGCACCGGATTCTGGAGTAACTCAGACGGCCCGGGGACGGCCTCGATCGTCAATCCTTCCAGCGCAAATACCGGGGTTTCGGTCTCGCAAGCCGGAATCTACACGTTCGTCTGGACGGAGACGAATAAAATTTGCAGCGCAACCGATACCGTTCGCCTCGATTTTTATGATACGCCTACGCTCTCGAGTGCCATTCCGGTTTGCGATGGCACGAATACGAGCTATACCTTGGAAATTACCGTCACGGGCGGGACGGCGCCCTTCGTCGTCAATGGCATCCAGCTTGGCGCCAATCCGTTCGTATCCGCCCCTGTTCCGAGTGGACAATCGTATAGTTTCACCGCCGCAGATGCAAACGGCTGCGCCGGAAACACCCTGACTGGATCGTTCGATTGCAATTGCGCTACGTTTTCCGGTACGGCCGCTGCCGCTTTGGCGACTGCCTGCTTCGGCGACACCGTCAGTGCCGGGTTCAACAATAACGCGAATCTCGATAGCGACGACATTACAGGCTTTTTCCTGCACACGGGATCCGGTGCTGCCTTGGGTGCAATCATCGCGCAAAATGCCACCGGCGATTTTACCTTCCAAGCCGGTATGAGCTTCGGCGTAACCTATTACATTTCCCCGGCTGCGGGCAATAATCTGAACGGCGCGCCCGATCCCGCCGATCCGTGTTTTTCGATTGCTGCCGGCCGGCCGGTCGTTTTTTATGATTTTCCCATGGCGGAGGCCGGGACTTACCCCGGCGTTTGCGGCAATACGCTGACCTTGAACGGGAACGCGGGCGCCGGTTTCTGGACGGTGCTTTCCGCCCCGCCCACCGGCGCGCTAACGCTGGCCAATACGCAAAATCCGACTTCCGGCGCACAAGCCAATATACCAGGCGATTATCAAATAGTCTGGACGCGTATCGCAAACGGTTGCGCCGCGTCCGATACCGCTACGCTGCGTTTCTTTAACGTTCCGGTCATTGCCGGCGTCCAGGAAACCTGCAACAGCACCGGAACAGCCTACACGCTGCAGATAGATTTCACAGGCGGAACCCCGCCCTACCTTGTCAACGGACAATCGGTCGCCGCCTCGCCCTTTATTTCCGCGCCTATCAACAGCGGGACGAGCTATCTTTTCCAAATCTCCGACGCAAACGGCTGCACAACCGCAAATGTGAGCGGCGTATTCACCTGCGACTGCGTCACCGATGCCGGCACAATGTCCGGAAACCTGCTCCAAGCCTGCATCGGCGTCACCGTCACTGCGACGGCCAATGCCGATTTGCAATTGGACGGCAATGACCTCGGCGCGTTTGTATTACACAGTGGAAACGGCGCGAGCCTGGGTCAAATTTTTGACCAAAACAGCAGCGGCGTCTTCGGCTGGGTTCCGGGTATGACGCCCGGCGTCACCTATTACATCAGTCGGGTGGTTGGGAACAACGCCGGCGGCGTGCCGGATCTAAACGACCCCTGCCTGTCCGTCGCCCCGGGCCAACCCGTCCTATTCCTGACCGTACCCACGCCGAATGCCGGGTCAGATGCAGCATTTTGCGGCATGCAAGGACAATTGAACGCGGCGACCGGCCCGAATGCAGGGCAATGGAGCGCGATCAGCGGTCCGGGACAAGCGACGATCACTGCGCCGACGAACCCGACGAGCACCGTGATGGTTCCGGCGCCCGGAACGTACCGCTTTACTTGGACACAGGCAAATGCCGCCTGCTCCGCAACCGACACCGTCGCGTTGCGTTTTAATACCGTACCCGATCTCAGCGGACTGCAGGAAATTTGCGATAGCGTGAATACCGCTTACCGTATCGTGGTACAAATATTGAACGGCGCTGCGCCGTTCACCGTGTCGGGAATAACCGGCCTCTTTACCAACAACAGTTTTACCAGCGCACCCATCCCGAGTGGGAACAGCTACGCTTTTACCATCACGGATGCGAATGGTTGCAGCGCAACGCCGGTCAGCGGTCAGCGAAATTGCGATTGTGCAACAGATGCCGGTTCCATGACCAGTATGCTGCGGCTGTATTGCGCCGGCGATCCGGCAACGGGCGGTTGGAACAACGACGCCACGACCGATGCGAACGACCTGTTGCAGTTTGTCTTGCACGATCAGCCGGGTGCGACGCTCGGCGCCGTCCTGGCGAGCTCCAATACGCCGAATTTCGCCTTCGGGCCGAACCTGCAAACAGGGGTCACCTATTATATATCTGCCATCGCCGGCAACAACGTGAACGGAAGCGTCAGCACCGGAGATCCCTGCTTCTCCGTGGCGCCAGGCACGCCGGTGCGCTGGAAGGCGCTTCCGACGGCTGCGCTCACCGGTTCGACTACCCTTTGCGCCGGTGATACGGCGGTGCTGCTTTTTAGCGGCACGGGCGATTACCCGCTCAACGTTTCCTGGTCGGCGCCGGGCGGCATGGTGCAGAACTTGCAAATACCCGGCCCGACGCCGGTTCCGTTGCCGGTCAGTCCGGGTGTTACTGGTGTTTATCAACTGACCCAAGTACTCGACGGCACGCTGCCAACCTGCTCAAATACGGTCGGGGATGCGGCAGTGATTACCGTAAATCAACCGGTACAAGCCGGACAGCCCTTGCCAACGCCGGCGCTATGCGCGGACAGCAGCGCGTTCTTTTCGCTTCGCGAACTGCTTGCCGGGGAAGACAATGGCGGCGTTTGGACGGATATTTCCGCCGTGCCCGCTACCGGCGGGGCATTCAATCCGACTGCCGGCTCCTTTCTAACCAGCGGGCAGCCGGCCGGACTGTATCGTTTCCGGTATGCGCTCGACGCTGCCGCGCCCTGTCCGGACGCCGCTGCAGAGGTCGCCGTGCTAATTCACCCCAACCCAATCGCCGATGCCGGCCCTAATCGCACAATCAGCTGCGACGACCCGGAAGCGCAGATCGGGAGTCCCGGCGCCTCGGGCGTCTCTTATATTTGGCAGTTGAACAACACGCTCCTGCCCAACGCGAGCGCCGCCCAAATCCTGGTAAGCACGGAAGGGCTATATACTCAAATTGCGCAGAACGCATTCGGCTGTTCGGATCGCGACGACGTGTTGGTTACTACGACGGTCAGCTCGTTGTCGGCAACGCCGATAACAGCGAATATTTCCTGTTTTGGCCGGCAGGATGGGCGGATTATCCTGGATGCACTTACCGGGGGCACGCCGCCATTGCAGTTTGCTCTAAATGGCGGCCCCTTTGGCGCCTCCGCAATTTTCGACAATCTCGGGCCGGGCTGGTATCGGATAAGCATCCAGGATGCCCAGGGCTGCGAATGGACATCCGACTCGCTGGCGCTGTTGGAACCGCCTTTGCTTACGGCAGACGCCGGGCCGGATTTGAATCTCCTGCTTGGTGAAGCAGCGAATATCCGGCTGACCGTGTCTGTTCCGCAAGCGGATCTGGACACGATCATTTGGACGCCCCTGCCGGATTCCAGCGGGGTGAATGCGACCGAGATTCAGTTTACGCCATTAAAATCGCAAACATTCCGGGTTACCGTGCTGGATAGTCGCGGCTGCCGCGCAGAAGACGAGCTGTTTATTCAAGTGGATCGGCGCAAAAATATTTACGTGCCGAACATTTTCAATCCGGATTTAGGCGGTCTGACCGTATATGGCGGTGCGGATGTGCTTGAAATCGAACAGTTTGCTATTTATGATCGCTGGGGGAGCGCCATCTTCGAGCGCAGCGGATTTGAGCCGAATAACCCGGCGGACGGCTGGCAGGGCGCATTCCGGGGAAAACCTGTGACGCCCGGCGTTTATGCCTGGTATGCCGTGGTGAAATTTTTAGACGGCGTTACGGAAATATTTTCTGGAGACGTAACCGTATTCCGTTGATTAATATTTATTTATAAAAAAAAAATACATTAATTAAAAATTAAATTTTGCGGAAGGCTCTAAAATGCTGCTTTTGCGATATTTTATTTTTAAATATCAGAACGAACAAAAGGCTAAAAATTGTTTAGTTTATCGTTTCGATATAAAATTCTTTGTTCCTTTGCTACTGAAACCAGTAGTAATACCCTTGCGCCGTTTTTGCGGCAGACTGCACCTTGATTTTCGGCCTTCATAAAAACCATATCTCCGGTTGATTATTCCA
Organism: Saprospiraceae bacterium; assembly: GCA_032115775.1. Classification (GTDB taxonomy): domain Bacteria; phylum Bacteroidota; class Bacteroidia; order Chitinophagales; family Saprospiraceae; genus M3007. Next base: position 32,591 of record JAUMBL010000007.1, read on the forward strand.
GATAGATATAGATCAAACTTGTGTTTATGGTAAAAAAACTACTTTTTCTTGCAATCCTACTGCCGGTTTACACTTCTGCTTGGGCACAGATCCCGGATCCTTGTCCGACCAACCAAGAGCCGCCGGCCGACATTTGTCAATCTACCTGCATATACTGCAATTTTAACGGGATCATGAGTACCACGGCAGGTTATTCGGGTCAGACGCCTCCTGGTTTCTGCGGTACGATCGAAAATGAGCAATGGCTCGGTTTTATCGCCGGTGGGACAACCGCCACCTTTACCGCAAATGCTACGAACTGTCAGGACGGCAACGGGATTCAGATTGCGCTCTATACGAGTTGCAATGAGAATCCGCTTGCCTGCTATTCCGGCTGCAATGGATGCGGGAACGTGCCGGCACAGATCACCGTAACAAACATGGTGCCGGGGGTCAACTATTTTTTATTGATTGACGGTTTTGCGGGCGACCAATGCGAATTTACCATCTCGGTACAGCCGCCCTCCGCGGTACAAGCCCCGCCGGTCGGCGCCCCCAGTGCGATCAACGGCCCGGCTACCGTATGCCCGGGCGCCACGGTGACCTATTCGGTGCCGGTGGTACCAGGCGCGGGCGTCTATACTTGGACGGGCCCTCCGGGTTCGCTGATAAACGGCCAGTCGCCCCCGGTAGATTTGCCGGCGCCCGGCGGCAACACGGTGCAAATTACCTTCGGCCCGAATGCCGGTCCGGCGCAAATTTGCGTTCAGCCGCAAAACTCCTGCAATACGGGCACCCAGCTTTGCCGAACCATAAACGTGCAGCCCATCCCGCCTACTATTATACCCGATGTCACAGTTTGTGCAGAAGACGCACCTTACTTTTTACCCTGGGGCGACCCCGTTAACATCACGGGCAACTACCAAACTACCTTCTCGTCTTACCTGGGTTGCGACAGTGTGGTTCGCCAGCGCGTGGTGGTGCGCGCGCCCATCATCCGCACGCTTCCGCCGACTACTATTTGTGCCGGATCATGCCTTACGATCTGTGGCGAAGAATACTGCGATGGGGGCAACTATTCACATGTCTGCACCTCTTATGAAGGATGCGACAGTACCATCAATTTTGCGATTCTTTTCCTCGACCCGATAGCAAATATCCTCGGCGTGGATACCCTGACCTGCGCGGACGATACCCTAACGCTCACCTCCTCGCCTTCTGTCGGCACAAAAATTTGGCGGAATCTGCAAGGGGGGATTCTCGGGACGGGGAATTCTGTGAATATCGTGCAACCCGGCACGGTCATCCTGACCGTCACCGCCGCTGCAGGCGGCGTGCTGTGTACTGCCACGGATACCGTAATTATTGAAGGCGATCTGGCGCCACCCAACGTAAGCGCGAGCGGCGGCGTACTCGGGTGTAACATGGCGGCAGCGATGATATCGGCAAGTACGAACGCCCCCGCTCCGACTTATTCCTGGTCCGGACCCGGCGGTTTCACGGCCAATACGCCTTCCGCCACCGTGAACCTTGCGGGGAACTATACCGTGACGGTTACGAGCGGGAAAAACGGCTGTACCAATACCGCAACTGTGTCCGTAACTGGAAATACTGATCCGCCGATCGTGAGCACTACCGGCGCCACGATAGACTGCAATAACCCAGCGGTGCAAATTAATGCGACGTCCAATGTGCCCAACTCGACTTTCTCCTGGTCGGGGCCGAACGGATTCACCTCAAATATCGCTAACCCGCAGGTGAATGCCGTGGGTACCTATTCGGTCACGGTAACCAGCCAGGTGAATAACTGTACGAGCACCGCAACCGCTGAGGTGAATATTGATAACGCACCGCCGGGCGCAAATGCCGTAGGCGGTTTGATCGGATGCAATGCGCCAACCATCACCATCAGCGGCTCCTCCCCGACCGGCAACCCCGTGTATGCCTGGGTCGGCCCCGATGGATTCACCTCTTCGGAACAAAATCCAAACGTGGATACCTCCGGGCTGTACGTCCTCACCGTAACCGGTGCGAATGGTTGCACCAGCACCGCTACTGCGCAGGTCAACGGCAATACCAATCCTCCGGGAGCGGCAGCCTCCGGCGGACTGATCAACTGTGCCGCGCCCGTGCGCGCGCTGATCGGCAGCTCCGACAGCCTGAATGCGACCTATGCTTGGACCGGCCCGAACGGCTTTACCTCCAACCAACAAAATCCGCCGGTGAACACGCCGGGCGATTACACCCTCGTGGTGACCGGATCCAATAGCTGTACCTCGGTAGATACGGCAATTGTGGACGGCGATTTTGTCTTGCCGGATGTAATGGCCACAGGGGGGGTGATCAGCTGTGCCGCAAATTCTACCCAAATATTCGGAACTTCGAATACGCCCGGCGTGACCTATTTCTGGACAGGCCCCGGCGGCTTCACCTCCATTGAACAAAATCCGCAGGTGAATACCACCGGATCCTATACACTCCGCGTGACCGCGCCCAACGGCTGCACCAGCACCGAAGTTGCCCAAGTAACCCCGGATGTGGGCGTTCCAAATGCCAGCGCAGACGGCGGTACGTTGAACTGTGTTGTTACGTCTTTCACGTTGAACGGCGGGTCTGTGACGCCGAATGTCAGCTTCGGATGGAATGGTCCCGGCGGATTTACCTCGCCGGAGGAAGATCCGATGATCAACGCTCCCGGCGTGTACGTACTGACCGTGACCAACCTCGATAACGGATGTACGGCCCAAGCCTCTGCTTTCGTAATTTTAGACGATGCAGCGCCCGGTGCGACCGCGCAGGGCAGCACGGTAACCTGCGCCAACCCAACCCGAACGATCACAGGCAATTCGCCCGCCAATAACGTAACCTGGTCGTGGATCGGCCCGAACGGATTCAGCTCCTCCAGTCAGAATCCCTCCGTGACCGACCCGGGAACCTATAATCTGACCGTGACCGATCAGGATAACGGCTGTACGTCCGTGACCGTAGCCGAAGTGCTCGAAGATAAAGTGCACCCGATTGCAACCGCCTCGACGGACACGCTTACCTGTAGCCGAAGTTCCGTTGTGCTAAACGGAAACGCAAATGCAACAGTGACATACAACTGGACGGGACCGAATAACTTCAGTTCCTCGGCTCAAAATCCATCCACCAATCAACCAGGCGATTACACCCTCATCGTGACCGCCCAAAACGGCTGTAAGGATACCGTGACAACGACCGCAAACCAGGACATCGCAGCGCCGGATATCAGCGCTTCCGGCGGCACGGTGGATTGTAATAACCCGACGATTACCATCTCCGGTAATTCAGCCACGCCAGGCGTACAATACGGCTGGACAGGCCCCGGCGGGTTTACTTCGCCGCTTGCAAATCCTACCATCGGCTTAAACGGAAATTACGTACTGACCGTGACGGGTCTCAACGGCTGTACCAGCACCGCCACGGTTGCGGTCGCCATAGATACGGTGACTGCCATTTTGCAGGGCGCGCCCGCGGATATCCTCACCTGCGCCACGCAAAACACCACCATTCAAACTACTGTGAATATTCCGGCCTCTACGCTTCAAGGACTCTCCTGGACGGGTCCCGGCGGTTTTGCCTCCACCGATGAAGATCCAAGTGTTTCGCAACCCGGAACGTACAACCTGGTGGCGCGGATGGCCAACGGCTGTACCTCGCAACTCACCGTGAATGTCAACCAGGATATCGCACCGCCCAATATTTCCGCCTCGGGCGGTACCCTTACCTGTACCACCACCAGCCTGCCGCTGAACGGCGGCTCCAATACTTCAGGCGCTACCTTCAATTGGGCCGGCCCGAACGGTTTCAACTCCTTTCTGGAAGACCCTACGGTGGATACGGACGGTACCTACCTGCTTACGGTAACCGGACCAAACGGTTGTACCAGCACCGCAACTACCATCGTAGCGCTGGACAAAGCGCCGCCCGGCGCAAATGCCGTCTCCGCGAATAACCTGGATTGCGACGACCTGAGTTCCGTGCTCACCGGCTCCTCGCCCACGGGAAGCGTCTCGTATCTGTGGAACGGCCCCAATAACTTCACCGCTATTACGCCCGCCGTAACCATCAGCGTCCCGGGGCCTTACACCGTCACCACAACCGGCCCGAACGGTTGCACCAGCAGCGCAACGGTCGTTGTTTCACAGGACATCACGCCGCCCGGCGCTACGGCGACGGGCGATACGACGGATTGTATTTCCGGTTTTGGTACGCTGGCTGGAAACTCCCCGACCGGAGGTGTAAGCTGGCGCTGGAACGGCCCGAACGGTTTTATCTCCCCGCAACAAAACCCGCAGGCCTCCGTGCCCGGTTTATACACGCTGACGGTCACCGGACCGAACGGCTGCACCAGCACCGCCACCGCCACGATCGTTGAAAACAACGATTCGCCGGTGGTATCAGTCTCCGGAGGCGGTACGCTCACTTGTACCACCACCCAGCTGCCCCTGAACGCAGTAATTTCCACACCCGGCGCGACGGGCGTATGGACGGGGCCGGGATTTAGCAGCCCAAATCCCAATACAACCGCCAGCCAGCCAGGCGTGTACGTATTCACAGTGACTGCGCCAAACGGCTGCGTCTCGGCGCCCCAATTGACTCTGACGCAAAATATCACGCCGCCGCAAAACGTTTCGGCGACGGGCGGCCTGCTCAATTGCTTATCGCCCACCATCAACCTGGCAGGCAGCACTTCTACGAGCAATGTGGGTTATCGTTGGACGGGCCCGGGCGGGTTCGTCTCTATCCTGCAAAACCCGCCCGTCAGCAATCCGGGAACCTACATCCTCGTCGTAACCAATCTAGCAAACGGCTGCACCAGTTCGGATACCGCCCTGGTTACGCAAGATCCCACCGTTCCGGATTTGGCCGTCACGACGGATACGATCACCTGTTCCCGACCCTCCGTGACGCTCAACACGACAACCCTCACGCCGAGTGTCACTTTCGTGTGGACCGGCCCGAACGGATTCACTTCGACGAATGAAGACCCGGTGGTATTCCAAGCAGGCAACTACGTGCTGGTTGCCACGGCGCTCAGCGGCTGTACGTCCAGTTTTGCCATTACGGTGCCACTGAATACCGCCACACCGAACATTAGCGCGAGCGGTCTTACCTTGAGTTGCGCGGCGCCCAACGGCGCGCTGACCGGTAATTCCACCACCCCGGGCGTGAGCTTCCGATGGACCGGCCCGAATAACTTCATCTCGAACCAAGCAAGCCCCGTCGTCAGTGAAATTGGCGCCTATACTTTGGTTGTCACCGCACCGAACGGATGTACCAACCAGACTACCGTCAATGTGTTGCCAGATTTTGGTATTCCGCAAATCTCAGCAACGGGCGGAACAATCTCCTGCTTGGTGCCCTCGATCCAACTGACGGCCACCAGCAGCCCGATCAATGTGGACTGGGACTGGAGTGGGCCCGGCGGATTCAATTCGACGCTTCAAAATCCGATCGCCCCGCAACCCGGCAATTACATCTTGGTGGTCACTGCCGCCAACGGCTGTACCAATACAACAACTGCAGTCGTACTGGCAGACCTTGATGTGCCGGCCATCGTGACCGCCACACCGCAGCAACTCACTTGCACGGTCAAACAAGTCACGCTCAACGGCAGTGTGCAAACGCCGGGCAACTATCTGTACCAATGGAGCACGCTCAACGGCACGATCGTATCCGGCGCTAATACGCAAACGCCGCTGGTATCCGCTGCAGGCCTCTATACGCTGATCGTAACAAATACGCGCAACGGATGCACCGCCACTCGAAACGTGCCGGTTACCGTAGATCCTTCTACGCCGACCGGCGCAGTCCTTCAGGTGCGCGATGTGTCCTGCTTCGGTGATAAGAACGGCGCGGTGCTGATTGAATCCGTCATCGGCGGCGAAGCGCCGTACGAGTATGCACTGGATAATGGAAATCTTAGTTCCAACGTGCTGTACACTTCGCTAACGCCACGCAGTTATAATTTACTGATTGTGGACGCCAACGGCTGCGAATTTGAAACGACCTTTATCGTAGGCGAGCCGGAGGAACTGCTCATCAACCTTGGTCCGGATACGACCATCAGGCTCGGCCAATCGATCGAATTGTCATTGCAAAATACGGTCAACTTCCCCAACCGGGTAGTAGATCTGATCGCTAAACCGACCGACCTGGTGTTCCGTTTTGATTGCGACACCTGTGCGCCCTTCCTGCCCACCAACTCGTTCCAATACCGGGTGACGGTGACGGATGCAAACGGCTGCACAGCGGCAGATACGCGCCTGGTGATTGTGGACAAAACGCGAAACGTCTATATTCCGAACATTTTCAACCCGGAAAGCGCTTCGGAAAACGGCCTGCTGATGATCTACGGCGGTATTGATGTGGAAGAAATAAAATCCTTCCAGATTTACGATCGCTGGGGCGCTTTGGTGCATGAATACTACAGTTTCCAGCCCAATTTTATCCCATCGGCCTGGGATGGAAAAGTGCGGGGCGACGATGCCAGTCCGGGCGTTTTTGTCTATGTCGCAGAAATTCTATTTAAAGACGGAGAACTCATTATCTACAAGGGCGACGTCACGCTCATCCGACAATAAGTACTTTTGACTTCTTAAGAAGGCTGTCTCTTTCATTTGGGGCAGCCTTCTTTTTAGGTAGTTACCTTTTTAAGTGCACACAAAACAACCTTAATTCTTGTCCGTATGCGTCAAAAACTACTCTTCCTCGTTCTGCTCCTGACAAACATTTACGGTGTCACAATATATGCACAAGTAGCGCCGCCCTGCTCCAGCCCGCCGCCGCCCGGTGCGGAATCATGTCCTGGAGCTTGCGTCTATTGTAATTTTGACGGTTACATGGGAATTAATAACGGCTCGCCATCAGGTGGTAATGTGGTCTGCGGAGTCATCTCAATCCATAACGACCAGTGGTTTGGTTTCGTGGCAGGCTCCACCTCGATCACGATTGATATTCTTACCAACAATTGCCAAAATGGCGATGGCCTGCAAGCTGCGTTTTTTGAAAATTGTCAGGAAGATGCCATCGCCTGCAATCCAGGTTCCGGCGGCGGCGGCGGGCAACCGCTTACACTGTCTTATGGCGGATTTGTGCCCGGACAAACCTACTACCTGATGATTGATGGTTGGACTGCCGATGTGTGCAACTTTGAGATTGACGTGGTGAGCGGCTCGGTGGAGCCGCCGCCTGTATCACAGCCTGACGTCCCGCAAGGCCCTACGAAGGTCTGTCCGGGCGCAACCGTCACCTACACCATCCCACCGGTGGAAGGCGCCGGTTATTACCGCTGGACAGCGCCCGCCGGCGCGTCTATCAACGGCGGCGGAAATACCCTGCAAATTCCAGCACCCGACGGTACGACCGTGACCATTACCTTCGGTACCGCAGGCGGTAATGTCTGCGTCAGCGTGGGGAACGCTTGTACCGCGCCCCAGCAACGATGTCTGTTTGTAACAAACCAACCCATTCCACCCACGGTTCGCCCGGATACGGTCATTTGCTTCGAAGATTTGCCATTTATTTGGGATGAAGCGCCTTACACGCCCATTAGCAGCGCCGGAGTATATAACCTGACATCTTCGCCGTACGACTCGTACCTTGGCTGTGATAGTACCGTGAAACAAAAAGTCACGATCAAAGGACAAATAAGAACAAACATCGGATTTCAGTATATCTGCGAAGGCGAATGCCTCACCATCAACGGCAACAACTACTGCAACGGCGGCGGGCCTTTCTCCGAAACCTTTAACTCCGCCCAGGGATGCGATAGCATTGTCACTTTTACCATAGTAAAAGTAGCCTCAAACTCAGTAATTCAACAGCCGGTTCCAAGTTTGGACTGCTCAAACCCGCTGGATACCTTGAGCGGACTCGGTTCCACCATGGGCGGAAATGTCGTGTACTCGTGGCAAAATAGCAATTGGACACCGATTGGCAACCAAATACTCCAGGGCATTAACGCAGGTGGCACGTTCCATTTTATTGTTACTAATACGATCGGCCCTAAAACCTGCCGAGATACCGCAACCGTCACGGTGAATGCAAGCCTCGCCCCACCCGGAGTGACTGCAACCGGCGGCGTGATCGGATGCCTTGCAAGCAGCCAAAATATTACGCTGACCGCCGTATCGCCCACGAACGGGGTGAACTACCAGTGGTCCGGGCCGGGTATCACGCCGGCAAATCAAAATTTGCAGAACCCGATTGTAGCAACACCAGGATCTTATAGCGTAACTGTTACAAATCCGGTCAATTACTGTACGTCCACCGCCACGGTTTCGGTCATCGCTGACAATACCCCGCCCACGGTCTCCGCAACAGGTGGAACACTCACCTGCACGCAGGATACGCTGATCATTAATGGAACCTCTAATGCGCCGAATTCCTCCTTCAACTGGAGCGGCCCGGGCATCTCCTCCGATAATCAAAACCTGGAGGATCCGCCGGTTATCGTACCGGGAAATTACCTGGTGACGGTCACCAACAATCTCAACGGCTGTACCGCCACGACCAGCGCATCCGTTGCGCAGGACATTGATCCACCGGTGGCAGACGCGGGAGCGGATAAAACGATTACCTGCAGCCAGCCGTCAGTGACGCTCGATGGCAACGGATTCGACCCCTCGGGCGGCCCTACCATCTACGACTGGTCAGGCCCAGGCATGCACAACGGCAACCAAAACCTGGAGACGCCCACTGTGGATTTACCAGGCGTCTATATTTTCACGGTCATCCGATTGCTAAACGGTTGCCAAAAAACGGATACCGTCGTCGTAGATACTTCGCTGACTACGCCCATTGCCGCTGCCGGAAATGACAGTACCCTCACCTGTGCCGTCGTACAGATCTCGCTCAATGGCGCCGGATCAGACCAAGGATTGAACTTTACCGCGCTCTGGTCGGGCCCCGGTATCCTCCCGTCCAACCAAAATCAGTACAACCCGGCCGTAAATCTACCGGGGACTTATACTATTTTGATCACGAATCAAAGCAATGGTTGCACAGCCACCGATCAGGTTTTACTGGATCAAAATATTGCGGCCCCATCCGCAGACGCCGGACAGGATCAAACGATCAGCTGCGGAGCGCCAGGGGTTACGCTCAACGGCTCCGGAGCACCCGGAACCATCACCTACCACTGGAGCGGGCCGGGTATCGGCGCCAATAATGAAAATGTACAAAATCCGCTGGTCACCCTAGACGGTGTGTACACGCTCCGGGTGACGAATACCGCCAACGGCTGTACGAATACGGACAACGTGGAAGTTTTCCAGGACGCTAATGTGCCGGATGCAAACGCCGGCGCGGATTTGGTGCTCAATTGTGCCGTGGATACCGTTGATCTTGACGGCAGCGGCTCGTTCACCGGCCCCGACATTACTTACTTGTGGAGCGGGCCGGGTATTCATACCGGTAATAATTCGATACAAAGTCCGGCCGGCATCGTGCTGCCCGGAATCTACACCCTCACAGTAACCAATACCAGTAATGGTTGCTCGAATACGGATATTGTGGTGATTTTGCTAGATACCCTTGCGCCACAAGCAGACGCCGGCGCAAACCTGGTACTGAATTGCTATAATAACGCAGCGGATACGCTCGACGCATCGCTCTCGAGCCAGGGCGGCAACTTCCAAATCGTATGGACAGGCCCCGGAATCCATGCGCAAAATGCTAATCTCTTCCAAGCGCCGGTAAGTCAATCCGGCCTATATACCATGGTGGTGACGAATACGGAGAATTTCTGCAACGCAACGGACGCCGTCACCGTCACACTCGATATCGCTTCCCCAGTTGCTGCAGCCGGGAACGATAAAGTCATTGACTGCATAACGATCTCCACCGGACTGGGCGGTAGTTCTTCTACAGGGCCCAATTTTACCTACGCCTGGTCAGGCCCCGGTATCAATCCCGGAAATGCCGCGCTAAACAATCCCACCGTATCGGTTTCCGGCGCCTACATCCTGACGGTCACCAACACCACCAACGGATGCACGCAAACCGACGAGGTGGACGTGTTACTAAATGCCGTCTATCCCGAAGCCATCGCCGGACCGGATCAGACGATCACCTGCTTCGCGCAATCGCTGACGCTGGACGGCACCGCCTCCAGCAGCGGCCCGGAATTTCAGTATCTTTGGAACGGACCCGGCATCTCGCCGGCCAATCAAAATACCCCGGCGCCTGCAATCGTCCTTCCCGGAACGTATATCTTGCGCGTAACCAACCTGAACAACAGCTGCGTCACCGCAGATACGGTGCTCATCACCGAAGATACCGCCCCGCCGACCGCCTCCGCCGGCGCCGACCAGCGCCTCGACTGCCAATTGCTAACCCTCGCGCTCGATGGGAGCAACTCCGCAACCGGCGCGAATATCACCTATCTATGGAGTGGCCCAGCCATCACGCCGGCAAACGAGGGAAGCCAAAGCCCGGTAATTAATCAACCAGGCGCCTACACGCTTTTGGTATCGAACACCGCCAATGGCTGCACTGCACAAGACGCCGTCGCCATCACCCAAAATATCCTGCCGCCGGTGGCCTCCGCCGGGGTAAATATCACGCTCACCTGCGCGCAACCCGCCCTGCCACTTAATGGCAGCGGCTCCAGCAGTGGTGCGCTGTTCGAGTACGTCTGGCAGGGTCCGGGCATAAATACCGGAAATTTCAGCCTGCAAAATCCAGTGGTCAGCGATTCCGGACTCTACGTACTGACCGTACGGAACACAGACAATAAATGTACCAGCACGGATACGGTGTACGCCGGCCAAAATACCGATCTCCCCTTCGCAGAAGCAGGTCCCGGCCGAACCCTCACCTGCGCGCTCGATACGGTCCTGCTGGATGGCACACAATCGCTCTCCGGCCCAGGGATCATCTATACCTGGACAGGCCCGGGCATCGTAAGCGGCACGACGAATAGCGCAACACCCGGTGTCTTCCTGCCGGGAACTTATACGCTCAGCGTGCGAAATAATACGAACGGTTGCTCTCAAACGGATATCGTTCAGGTAGATCAGGACGTATTCCCACCACTCGCAGACGCCGGCCCGGATCAATCGCTGACCTGCATCACCGTCAACGGCGTCACCCTGTCCGCCGCCGGCTCTAATACCGGCCCCGGATTCAGCCTGCGCTGGAGCGGCCCAGGTATTAACGCTTCCAACGAACTGCTCGTATCGCCGCAGGTGAATCTTCCAGGCACCTACACCGTCACGATCACCAATAATAACAACGGTTGTACCGCCACGGACGCGGCAACGGTCAACCTGAACCAAACCCTTCCGACCGCAAACGCAGGCTCGGATCGCACGATTACCTGCGCACAGCCGACTGTTATACTGGATGGCAGTGGCTCCTCCGTAGGCGGGACGATTTCCGTGCAGTGGAGCGGCCCAGGCATTACGCCGGGCAATCAAAATACGCCGACACCCTCTGTTTCAAGCGCCGGCGCCTACTCGATCGTCGTCACCAACGACCTGACCGGTTGCTCGGCTACCGATGCAGTCACCGTGCTCCTGAATACCGCCAAACCGGACGTCTCCCTCAGCGCGGACACCATCACCTGCGCATCGCCCAGCGTCACCCTCGCGGCGACCAGTGCCGTACCGGGTGTAACGTATTTCTGGGAAGGCCCCGGGGTAATCATTGGAAATCAAACGCAAACGTCGTTTCTGATTGACGAACCCGGTTTCTATACCGTCACTGTGACGGCGCCAAACGGTTGCGTCGAAACCGCCGGTATTACTGTCCTGCTGGACGGCGATTTCCCGGACGGCACAGCCGAAGGCGCTATCCTTAACTGCCTGAACGGCGGCCAAAATACGGTGACCGGGGATGTGGATACGCCGAACGCTAGCTTCTTCTGGTCGGGACCCAATAATTTCTTCTCGGATCAAATCAGCCCGAGCGTCTCTCAGGCAGGTACGTATGTATTCACAATTACCGGCCCGAACGGTTGCAAGCGCACACTAGAAGCGATCGTAATCGGCGACTTCGCCGCGCCGACCGCTGTCATCGCGCCGCCGAATCAGCTGGATTGTAATACGCCACTGATCGGATTAAACGCTACGGGATCCTCGATCGGCACGCGTTTTACCTATAATTGGACGACCCAAGACGGAAATATCGTTTCAGGCGCCAATTCGTTGACGCCTCAGGTAGATCGCCCCGGCGCCTATACGCTACAAGTGACTGACACACAAAACGGCTGCACGAGAACGATAACCACGCAGGTAACCAACGACCCGTCAGTACCCAGCGGCCTGTCGCTCACAGTCCAGGATATCCCCTGCGCCAGCCAAAACAATGGTCGAATTGCCGTTCGGGATGTTTTTGGCGGCACGCCGCCCTTCCTCTTTTCGCTGAACAATGCAGCGCCCTCCGCCAATACGCAGTTCAGCGGACTGACCGCCGGTACGTATGTCCTGCGCATGGAAGACCTCAACGGGTGTAAATTGGATACCGTACTGCAAATTATCGAGCCGGGCGCGCTGAGCGTAGAACTGGGTGACGACCAAACGCTGCAACTGGGTGAAGAACTTCGGGTAGAAGCCATTATCGCAGCGCCGACCACGCCGATTAAGAGCATCGTATGGAGCCCAGAAGCCCCTTGCGATACGACAAACACCGCGCCGGTTTGCCTGGAATACCAGACGCTCCCCAAAGCGTCGTACTATCAGACCATCACCGTAACGGACGAAAATGGCTGTGTAGCCTCAGATAAAATCCTTATTCAGGTGAGAAAAGACCGATACATCTATGTGCCGAACGCCTTTAGCCCCAATGCCGACAATCCGATCAACGCCATCCTGATGATTCATGGCAATATCAGCGTTGCCCGCATCGTACGCTGGAGCATCTATGGACGCTGGGGTGAATCAGTATTCGATATTTCGGATTTCCAAACCGACGATCCCGCCTATTCCTGGGACGGTCGCTACCGCGGCCAGGATTTGAGCCCGGGCGTATATGCCTGGGTAGCGGAAGTGGAGTTCGTGGACGGCGAAGTGGTGCAGTTTACCGGAGACGTAACGATCGTTAAGTAATTTGCAAATTAGAATAGAAAACCGGATGCGGCGGATTCGCCGTATCTGGTTTTTATATTTCTTCATCCACTAAATTAATCGGCCGATTGATCCGCTGCTCCAGGGAGATGAAAGTCTCCGTCCGCTGGACGCCGGATATTTTTTGAATTTTATCGTGCAACACCTGCCGCAAGTGATTCGTATCTTTGCAAATGATTTTTACAAAAATACTATATAGACCGGTTGTGTAATTTGCCTCCACAATCTCCGGAATGGCGCCTAACGCATCCGCCACTTCCTCGTACAGCGAACTTTTATCCAGATAAATTCCCAGAAAAGCCGTAATGTCATATCCCATTTTGGCATAATCAATTAGCAAACTCGAACCTTTGACGATGCCCATTTGCTCCATTTTCTTCATGCGTACGTGAATCGTGCCGCTCGATACGAAGAGTTGTTTGGCAATATCGGTGTACGGCATTTTGCCGTCTTCCACCAGTTTGGAAAGAATTTGACGATCCAGATGATCCATGTTGGGCAAATCGTGCATAACTTGAGCAATAAAATAAAAATAAAATGTGCGCGTGTGATCCGATTTTTACGGAATGCTGAGCCAGCGTAAAACAATCCCCCCCCCGTATCCGTTACCGATTTTAAAATAAAACATTGTTTTGGTTAATAAAATTGCATGAGCGAACCGACTTCTTCAAAATTTGAAATCCGCCTCCCGCTTCTTTTAGCGTGTACACTTGCACTTGGTATGTTTATCGGGCAAAAATTGCCGCATGCTGATCGCCATTTCCGTTTTATCTCCGGCAGTCCGGCGAATGGCACGGCCTCCCGCGCACTCGATGAAACGCTGCGTTATATCGAAGCGAAATATGTGGATACCGTGGATGTCGCCAACCTGAAAAAAGACGCAATCAGCCAACTGCTCGCCCAACTCGATCCGCACTCGGTCTATATTTCCCCGGAAGAATTGGCGCGAGTGGAAGAAGATATGACCGGTAATTTCGAGGGCGTCGGAATTGAATTTTTACTCCTGGAGGACACGATCCGGGTTGTCACTCCCTTGTCCGGCGGCCCGGCGGAAACCGCCGGGATCATGGCCGGCGATAAAATCGTGCGGATTGACGACTCGATCGTGGCCGGCGTTAACATTGACAACGCCGTCATTTTTAAAAAACTGCGCGGGGAAAAAGGCTCCAGCGTGCGCGTGGATGTGCTGCGGGGCGCCTCCAGGGAAACGCGCCGTTTTACCATCCGGCGCGATGTGATCCCGGTACAAAGTGTGGACGTAGCCTATATGCTGGACGAACAAACGGGCTACATCAAAATTAATCGCTTCAGCGCGCGAACGCACCAGGAATTTATGGAAGCGCTGCGCCCCCTGAAAGAAAAATATAATATGCGGCATCTTGTCCTGGACTTACGCGGCAACCCGGGCGGCTACCTCAACGAAGCCGTGGATATGCTCAGTCAGTTGTTTTCAGAGGGTAAATTGCTGG
>JAUMBL010000008.1:0-21957 GCA_032115775.1 Saprospiraceae bacterium
CTGGCGCGCCCCTGTCCGCCGCCGAACCGGTCACGGTGCTGTTCCGGAATTTTGGACTGCAGCCGGCCTCCCAGATACAGGTTGCCTATCAGGTAGCCGGCGGCGCATGGGTCGAAGAAACGATCCCCGGGCCGGTGGCGCCCGGCGCCGCGCACATGCTTACATTCGTCCAGCCGGCCGACCTGAGCGTGCCGGCGACGGCCTACCCGTTCCGAATTCGCGCTGCAGTTGCCGGCGACGAATCGCCCGCCAACAACGAAACCGGGACGACGGTCTGGCATCGCGGCCAACGCGACTTGTCTGTGTCTGTCAGTATGCAAAAAGCCTGCGCAGATCTCGTCAATACGGTTGCGGAATTATTGCTGCTCAATAATGGAACAGATTCCATTTTGCAGGCCAAAATCCTGCTGATCAGCAACCAGGGGCCTGCAGATACCTTCCAACTTGCGGATACACTGGCGCCGGGCGCCCTGCTGCGCGTACCCGTGCCGGCGCCTTACGTGGTTCCGGGCGATAACACGCTCGCGGTCGCGGTACTTGAAGTCAACGGTCTTCCGGAGGACGAGGTGCTCGGAAATAACACAGACGCCGTTCAATTTGATATTGACCCGGAAGCGGCAGGCGCTACGCTCTTCTTTTTCACCGATGCCAACCCGCACCAGACACGCTGGGAATTGCGCACCCTGTCGGGTCAGGTACTCGAATCCGGGGGGCCTTATGATTATCCTACCCAGATGTACGTCACGGAGTGGTGCCTGAAAACCGACAGTTGCTACATCTTCCGGATGTACGATACCGGCGCCGACGGTATGGAGGGCGGTGTGGTGATTCAGTATAAAAATAAATATCCGGTGTCGCATTTTGACAAACCGTTCACCACCATTCTCAATGACACGTTTTGCCTTTCGGGTATTTGTGGCACCTTGGATATTTCGGCTTCTGTATCGAACGAATCGGCGCCCGGGGCGGCGGATGGAAGCCTATCCCTGGGTGCGACCGGCGGCACGCCGCCCTATCGCTGGTCTTTAGACGGGGTGTCTTACCGCCAAACGCCGCAATTTGATCAATTAGCGGCCGGTAATTATTCCGTGATCTGCCTAGATTCCCTGGATTGTACGGCGGTGCTTGATCTCGTCGTGGAAACGGCGGTCGGCGTACGGCAAAAAAGCACGCTGGCGCACAATCTGTACCTCAGTCCCAATCCTACTCGCGGATTGCTCAGCATCGCCCTGGACGCCTTCGATCCTTCACCCATCGTGCGTGCGGAACTGTACGATGCCGGCGGACGCTTCCTGCAAGCCGCGCATTTATACCGTTGGGATGCGCAATGGCGCGGCGGCCTGGCTTTGGATAACTATCCGCCGGGCCGGTATTGGGTGGTGGTTCGGACGGCAACGGGTATGGCGGCTGGGCAGGTCGAACGCGCGCCTTGATCGGCGGCGGCGGGAGGCGCGCTTTGCTTTTGGACAAACGCCGGTTTTTGATAAAATCGGCGTTTGTTCATTATTCCATGGGGTTGTGAAATAAGTCCATGGACCACCCTTGAAACAAAAAATATTTTGTTTGGGCGCCTGTTTTTTGATTTTTTCTAAAAAAAATCAAAAAACAGGCGCCCAAACGTCATTGTATTTCGCCGCTGAAGGCGGCGAAATGACTGCTCAAGGCCACGGATTAACCTCGGGTTCGAGCGTGACGGCGAAGCGTTCCTGAACAGATTCGATAATGGCGCGGGCCAGCGCCCAGACTTCGGCGCCCTTGGCGTTTCCGTGATTAACCAACACCAGCGCCTGTTTTTCGTAGCAGCCCGTATTCCCCACGCGTTTTCCTTTCCAGCCGCACTGTTCGATCAGCCAGCCGGCTGGGATTTTCACCCGACCGTCGGGCAGCGGGAAGTGCGGCGCATTGTGGTACGTTTGTAGGATGCGATCCAGCACCCCGGCGGCCAGTTCCGGATTTTTAAAAAAAGAGCCGGCATTGCCGATGACGGCCGGATCGGGTAGTTTCGAAGATCGGATGCGAATCACCGCCTGGCTAATATCGGCGATTTCCGGATTTTGGATTCCGGATGCTTCCAGTTGGCGCCGGATATCGCCATATTCCAGATGCAGGCGGTGGTTGGCGGTGGTGAGCGACAGCGTTACGGAAGCGATGCAATAGCGACCTTTCAAAACGCCCTTAAAGACGCTATCCCGGTAGCCGAACCGGCAGTCTTTTTTGCTGAAATGCCGGATTTTTCCGGTTTTGAGTTCTACGGCCTCCAGCGAGACAAAACAGTCCTTCAGTTCCACGCCGTACGCCCCGATATTTTGCACCGGGGCAGCGCCCACCGTTCCGGGGATCAGGCTCAGATTTTCGAGTCCGCCCAAGTTTTTGTCGAGTGCCCACAGCACCAGTCCGTGCCAGTTTTCTCCAGCGCCGGCTTTTACCCAGACCTGGTTTTTGAAACGCCGGGTGATTTCGATACCGCGCAGGGTGTTTCGGATGGTCAGTCCGGGCAAATCCTCGAGGAGTAGCACATTGCTTCCGCCGCCGAGGATGCGTATTGGCTGGATGCCGGCACGGAGGAGCGTTTGCAGTTCGGCGATGGAGGAGGCTTCCGCGTAGTGTGCAGCCCGGGCGTCCAGTCCGAAAGTATTATACGGTGTCAGGCGAACATTTTCGACGATATGCATGTGGGCTTCAGGGTTTAGGCGCGAGCAGACAAGGCAGGAGCTGCGAAAGCACATCCACCCGATAAATTTCATAATCCTCGTAGCCCGTCATCCAGGCGATGCGGAGTTTGTCCAATTCCCGGGAGGTGATCTTCTTTTGCGTTGCGGGATCGAGCGGATAGAGTCCGGTGAATCGATACGTACCCGTTTGCTCGTCCGGGGCGCCGGTATCCGCTTTCAGGTTATAGAGCGTATGCGTTATGCCGTCTATAAATTTCAGTACGGCGATACTGCCTTGCGGCAACCCGCCGAATGTGCTGCGCGGATTGGGGTCGTTGATGGTGAATTGCAGTCGGAGCGCTATCTGGGCGCCGGTTCCGGTCAGCGCGGCATCGCAGCGGATGTGCGTTTTGTCCTCCAGCACTTTTTTCATAATTGGGTTTGTGAACCGGAACAGTTCTTCCGGCGCCGTTTCGCGGTACAGTTCGCCGGAGAAAGCATCGCGTTGTTCGACTGCCAGGCGGCAGGGGGGGGTGGGGGGATTGCGCAGTACGTCCGTGGCGGTTTTTTGTCGGCGGACCGGCTTATCCGGCTGCGCGGGCGTTTGTTTGCGGGAATTTTTTATTTTTTTTTCGGTGGTTTGGGCGGTGCTGTCCGGCGCTGCGGCTGGGATAGGCGGTTGTTCTTGATTCTGTTCGTTTTTAGGCGCCGCGTGGTCTCGGATACTAATTGGGCCGAGGATGGCTGCGAGCAGTTTTTCCGTTTTTTCAGGGTGTTTTTGGGGCATTATTTTTTGAATTTCCCGGAAGACTTTTGGTATTTGCAGGCGCAGGGCGGCGGTATCTGTGGATTCTGCGAGCGTTTTTGCCTGTGCGGCGGTACGATCGGCTTTTTTGAGTATTTGTACAGCCTCTTTTTCGCGTTTTTTGGCAGTTTTTAAAACAGTTTGCAGTATTTTGAGGGAGTCTTTGGTCAGTGTAGTATCCTGTTTAGCCAGCATGTGCAGCGCTTCGGCCGCTGCGCGCGCTTGTTGCAAAGGGGCGGCTTTTTTTTGATAATAATCGGCCAACAGGGCTGCTTGCGTATGCATTTGGGCGCTAACGGCGCGCAGTTGATCATATGCCAGGCTATCGGTTTGCGGGAGCGTATCCGGCAGGATGCGGGTTGGTTCTTGCGCGTGCAAGCACAGCGTTCGGGCGGTCAGGCACAGCGCGAGGAGATATTGTGGTCGGTAAAAAAAGCGGTGCATCATAGGAAAATGGCGAAAAATGAACCATTTTTGACTCGGCGAGAAAATTTGAAACATGCTGTAAGAAATCTGGGAGCGTTCGGGTCGTAAAAATACGTCTAAATCCATTTTTTCCACCTAAAATATCCCAGCATACCCAGCATCAGCGAGATCATGATACTCAGCACAACGAAATAGCCGTACCGCCATTGTAGTTCCGGCATATAGTTGAAATTCATGCCATACACGCCGGCGATAAACGATAGCGGGATAAAAATCGTGCTGATGATCGTGAGCAGGCGCATGACATTATTGAGGCGGTTGCCGACTTCCGCCTGGTAGAACGCTTCGGCGCCGGCGATCATTTCGCGGTAGTTATCCACGGTATCGAGAATTTGGGCGACGTGGTCGGCAACATCGCGAAGATATACCCGGTTGCTGTCGTCAATCCAGTCGGATTCCAGGTGGTAAAAACGGTTGAGCGCGTCGCGCAGCGGCAGGAGTCGGTGTCGGATTTGGACGATCAGGCCTTTCAGTTCGAAAATACCGGCTTTGCTGTGCGCAGTAGCGCCTTGGGTATGGAGTTCGTGTTCAATATCCAGCAGCAATCCGTCCATATCATCTACTACGTCGTAGTAATTGTCCACGATGGTATCAATAATTGTGTAGGTCAGATAATCCGTACCCTTTTTTCGAAGCCGTCCCACGCCTTCTGCCATGCGGGCGTAGAGTGCTGCGAACGTATCATCTTCGTCTTCCTGGAAAGAGAGGACAAAGTGGCTGCCGGTAAATACGGCGATTTGCTCGGAGTGTAGTTCCTTCTGTTCCCGTTTAAAGCGGATATTGTGCAGGACGAAGAACAGTCCGTTGTCGTACTCCTCTAATTTTGCGCGTTGCTGCGTATTGAGTACGTCTTCGAGGACGAGTGGGTGGATTTGAAAGTCTTGGCCGATGCGTTCGATTTGCGCGGTGTCCGTGAGCGACCGGACGTCAATCCAGATGATTTCTTTTTCATCCGGTGTTGTATTTGCGGGATAGCGTTCTTCTGCTTTAAAGCGGGCGTCGTTGTACCGGATCGTTCGGATCGCCGCGCCGCGTTGCGCGCGGTCGCCGGTGTACACCAGGCTGCCCGGCGGGAGGCCTCGTTTTTTAAATTGGAAACGTTTTTTTCTGCGCATGGAAACAAGGGCAAAAATAGCGAATAATTGGGGGGGTATTGAAAACGGTATAAGATTTTTGCAAAAAAAACGGCATTCGAAAAAAATGGTACGCTTTTTGTTATTAATTTATTCCAGTCGGCTATCGGACAAAAAACGCGGTCGGCGGTAATTTTTTCAAGTTATAATATTTTTTAATCTAATACTAATTTTAGTATTTTATCTGAAATTCAAGCATTTACACCCTGTGTTTTTTGTCTAATGACAAAATGTTTGAAGAAATAGTAAAAAATCTTGTAATCTTGCACTTTAATTTTTAATCCTCCTGCCTTACCGGTTGGTTTTGGTTTCAAACTACGCTTTCGGTTTCCCGTATCATGAAGAAGTTAATACCGAATTTAAAGTAGAACAACATTTATTCATTCCAAACCGATCGTTGACATGAAGAAAATCCCACAATTCTTCTGTGTTCCCTCCTCCTTGTTTATTCCCTTTACTACAAATTTAGTAATCATGAACATCTTTACTCCCACACGTTGGCTCAAGCCGGCGTTGGCCGGTTTAATTATTATTTTATCGGCCCTTGGGCGTGTTCAGGCGCAGTGTGTGCTTGAAGCAGCGCCTGCTTACCTACCCATTCCGACATTTAATCTGGCGGTGGATTTTGTGAGTCCCGGCAACGTGAACGTGAATGGGAACGTCATGTCCGCTTTTTTTGTCTCTGACTGCTCCATTTCGGGGAACCTGCGTTTATACGATGCACCCGTCGGCGGTAATTTTCTCGGTACGTCCATTTCCATGAACTGCAGCAATGTAGGTCAGACTTTTACGTACTGGATATCCGTTTGGGACGGCGTAAACCTGGCCGCATCGGAAAGCCCGCGCCGGGAAGTGCGGGTTACGATTGTGGATCAAAACGACCCCACGATCAGTTGCCCGGCTAACCTTGCCGTAAATACGGATCCCACCCAGTGCTTCGCCACGGCGGCAGGAATCACCCCCGTGACGAATGATAATTGCTCTATTAACAGATTGACTTGGGTAAAAACCGGCGCTACGTCGGATGTCAGCCCCTCCATCGGCATCAATACGGCTACGGGTACCCCTTTCAATGTGGGCGTTACCACGGTAACTTACACCGCCTTTGATCCTTCGAACCAGACGGCGAGCTGCGCCTTCACGGTCAGTGTCACGGATAACGAGTCGCCGATCATCATCTGCCCCATACCCGCCGTGTCGTACAATACAGACCCGGGTCAGTGCTATGCCACGGTTGCCGGATTGGCGCCCATCGCAGCCGACAACTGCACGGTGGCGTCCGTGACTTGGACGGCGCCCGGCGCTACGCCGACATCGGGCACGAACAATGCGAGCGGCGCGCAATTTCCCAAAGGTTCGACGACGTTAACGTACACAGTAACGGACAACGCTGCGCCTGCGCTTTCGAATTCCTGTCAGGTGACAATCACCGTGGCAGATAATCAGGCGCCAAGCCTAACAGGCTTGCCCGCCGACCTCTCGATCAGTACGTCGCTGGGCAGCACGATGAATCTCTGCGACAGCGAGCATACCTGGAATCATCCCACGGTGACCGATAATTGCGCCGGACCGTTTTCCCTGACGATGGAGCTTTCGGGCTTTACCAACGTCGGCGCCACGTCGGTTACGCCGGGCGATCAGATTACACAGATTTTCCTCGGTCCGGGAACTACAACGGTTACGTATGTCGCCACAGACGCGGAGGGCAATATGTTTACCAGCGCCTTCGTAGTGACGGTGGTGGATGATGTTCCGCCGGTTATTACGCCGACCTTCGAACTATTTTACAATGTGAATGTAACCCCCGGCGACTGTTCTGCCGCGGTTACGTACGAGCGCCCGAATCAGGCGATCGTGATTTTTCTGCCGCCTTTTATTTTTAGCAATTACACGCTGGACGACTGCGGCGGGGTCTCCGGCCCCGTGGAAGAAACGCCCATCGTCAATGGCGTCGTGGATCCGTCTTTCCTGAACGGGATCCCGCCGTTGGATATTCTCGATCCGGCGAATCGCTATGTGACCCTCCAGTTTCCGGTCGGCACGACGGTATTGCCTTTCACTTGGACGGATAACGCCGGCAACTCCACCACGGTTAACATCACCGTGAATGTAATTGAAAACGTGCTGCCCACGGCAGCCTGCAATCCGGGTATCATTACGCTCCCGCTGGACGCGGCAGGTTTGGCTACGCTGACCGCGGCGATGGTCAACAACAACTCCACAGACAATTGCGGCATCGCCGGCATGACGGTTCAGCCGAGTGCGTTCAACTGTACGCACCTGCCGCTGAATCAGACCGTAACGCTTCGGGTGACCGACCTGGCCGGAAATGTGTCCACATGCAGCGCCGTAGTGGACGTGGTGGACAATCTCCCGCCGGTTATCCAGTGCCCGACATCGCTCTCCGCAAACGCAGACAACAGCTGCACCCTGGTGCTGCCGAACTTGGGCATGGTACTGGAATCTATTCCGGCGAATCTCGGGTCGGGCGAATTTTATGACAATACGTACAACTGCGTCAGTTTTACCCGCGAATACGCTGTCAACGGCGGTGCTTTCAGCAATATCAGCGGTTTGGGCGCCTACGCTTTCCCAATCGGCTCCACGGCCGTTACGATCCGCGTGCGCGATGCCGCCAACAATCCGGCCACCTGCTCTTTCAATGTGAATGTGAGCGATAAAACCGGCCCCGCGTTTGTCAACCCGCCGGCAGACGTGACGCTCACGGCAAATATCTCCGGCTGCCTCGCAGCCCACAATTGGGCAAACCCGACGATCAACGACGCCTGTTCCAATCCGTCTATGATCCTGTCCCAAACGCATTTTCCGGGCGCATTTTTCCCCTTCGGCGTCAGTACGGTAACCTACTTGGCGAAGGACAATGCAGGGAACATCAGCACCTATGCGTTTAAGGTGACGGTGGCGGACAATCAGGCGCCGGTGGCCAACTGCAAAAACATTACGGTCTATCTGGATGGCGCCGGCGTTACGACGATCGCGCCGGCTCAGGTGGATAACAACAGCACCGACAATTGCTTTTATGCTTACCAAAGCGCCAATGCGACGTACGGATGTAATAACTTGGGCGCCCAGGTTTATCAGCTGGTGCTGGCGGACGGATCCGGCAACACGGCCGCCTGCAATGCGGTGGTGACGGTACTGGACACCATTCGGCCGACGGCTATCTGCGCCGGTTTGAGCCTGATTGACCTGGATAGCATGGGCAATTTCCAACTCACGGCCGGCGCGCTCAACAACGGCAGCACGGACAACTGCCCAAACAGCCTTTCCTATGCAATCGCTGCCAATAGCGGCGCTTTTGCAGCGGACGTGCAGTTCACCTGCGCCAATATCGGAACGAATGTTGTCACCCTGCAGGTAACCGACGGCGGCAACAACACGGCGACTTGCAGCCGGACGATCACGGTGCGCGATGTCACTGCGCCCATATTCACTGCGCCGGTCAATGTGACCGTTTCCTGCGAGCAGTCCACCCTGCCCACGGCCACCGGCACGCCAACAAACCTGGCAGACGCCTGCGATGCGCAGCCGGAAGCAACTTTCACCGATAATATCATTCCGGGCGTCTGCGCCAATGAACGCGTGATCTCGCGCCGCTGGTCCGTGACGGACGACTTCGGCAACAGCCGGCTGGCGACGCAGGTCATCGTAGTAGAGGACAACACGGCGCCGAGCATCACACTCCCGGATACCATTACGCTCCAGACTAACCTGGCAAACCAGTGTTCGGCGCCACTGGTGCTGGAACTGAACAGCGCAAACGTTTCGGATAACTGCGCCTCTTACGCTAACATGGTCGCTTCGGCTACTTTTGCAATAGATTACCCAACGCCCGGATACGGCTTTGCGGATGTGCCGCAGACGGCCGGCGATTCGATCGCCGCAGGTTTGTGGCCGGTCGGCACGACCAAAGTCACTTGGCGTATCAGCGATCCCTGCGGCAATATCAGCACCAAAGTAGTGACTATTATCGTGCAGGATAATAAAGGTCCGGTATTCGACAATGTGGGTGTGTGCGGGCAGTCGTATGTACTGACGAATACCCCCGGCGCCTGCTCCAACCTGTTCTCCTGGATTCGTCCGGCAGCGGCGCTTAACAGCATATTTGATTGCCTGCCGTTCATAGTGAGTGAAACCCTCAGCGACGCCACGGTACAGCAGGCCATCAACCTGACCAATCCGTACAATTACACCAGCAATCAATCCTTCCACTTATTCGTTTCTGCCCAGTTCCCGGTTGGAAAAACGACGGTGAATTACCTTGCACAGGATGCCGCCGACAACACCTCGGTGTGTTCGTTTACGGTAGAGGTAGTGGACAGCCAGATTCCGGCGCTTAGCTGCCCGCAGAATCAGGTATTGGCCGCCACTTGTCCGAATGCACAAATTCCGGATTACCGCAATTTGGTGTTGGTATCCGACAACTGTCCGTCGGATGTTATGCTGACGCAAGTTTGGGCGCCCGGCACGACGCTGGGAACAATTTTTGCACCAAACCAACCAACCGCGGGAAACACATTTACGGTGAACATCACGGGTAAAGATAAGTATAATACGAGTACCTGCAGTTTCAACATCACCTTGAAAGACGGCGATGCACCCATCCCGACCGTGGCGGTACTTCCGAACCTGATTGATTCTTGCGGCGTATTTATCATTGATGCGCCAACCGCTCTGGATCCCTGCAATCCGAGTGCGCCGATTATTTACGGCACGCCGTCTACGCCAGTCGGTACGTTCCTTCCCGGTACGCCGCCCCGCTACAACCTCCTTCCGGGTAATTATGTAATCACCTGGGTGTATAATGATGGCAACGGAAATGTGAGCACGCAGCCGCAAAATATCACGGTACTAACAGACGTGTTCCCGCCAGTAGTGATCTGCAAGCCGGCATTCACGGTAAATCTGAGTCCCCTAGGCGCTGTAGGCGTGAGCCTGGGTCAGATCAATAACGGTAGCTTTGATCCAAATAATTGTGGCGTTCTTAGCTATAACGTTAGCCAGGCACTGTTCGATTGCAGTGATTTGGGTGTGAATGTGGTGACTTTAACTGCGACGGACCTTAAAGGTAATTCAGCTACCTGTACCACAACCATAGCCGTAAAGGATGTCAATCCGCCAGTATTCCTCGCAGCGCCCACCAACCTTACGGTGGAATCCTGCGGGCTGATCCCGCCGGTGACCACACCAGTGATTCAAGACACGTGTGACGCTACGCCGACAGTTGTCTTCACGCAGGCTTCTAACCGAGACAGCAGCGGATTTGGATTTTATAACTACAATATTACCCGCACCTGGGTAGCAACAGATGATTCCGGTAATACGGCTACGCACACGCAAGTAATCAATGTGCGCGACACGCAGGCGCCCGTATTTAGTCCGAATGCACCGGATACGGTCATCGTGTTCACCAATTTTGCCGATCTTAGCTGCGCTGATACGGTCGTACTCAATATGGCGCCCTTTATTTCGGATTGCGCCACCGGCGCCGACCTGACAGTCACCAATTCCGCGTTCCCGTCCGGCGGCGCAAATGCCACCGGAATATATCCCGTCGGCACGCTTCCGGTGGTGTTCACCGCGACGGATATTTCCGGGAATGTCTCCCAGTACACCGTGATCGTGATTGTACGCGATGGCACGCCGCCAACTGCCGTATGTATCAACGGCGTCAGCGCAGCGTTGCAACCCTCCGGCGCTGTGGTGTTGACGACGGCTCAGTTCAATAACAACAGTTATGACAATTGCTCGGGCAACCTGACCCTCCGCATTCAGCGCCTGGATCTCAGTCCGCTTCAGACGCCCGCTACGAGCCTGACCTACACCTGTGCAGACGCCGATGGTGTTACGAAACACCCGGTACGGCTCACGGTAACGGATCTGCAGGGCAATATGTCTATGTGCGAAACCTTCGTGGTTATTCAAGATAATACAAAACCGGTTATTACCAGCTGCCCACCGAATCGTACGGTACAGTGTTCGGATGATTTGTCGCCCGCGGCACAGGGGACTCCAACTGCTACGGACAACTGTGCAGTCGCCGGCGTGACGTATGTGGATAATATCACTGCCGGCGCCGGCGCGATCTGCGAAGTCATCAATCGCACGTGGCGCGTATTGGATCAGGTAAACAACCTGACCACCTGCCTGCAGCAAATTCAAGTGCAGGATACCATTCGCCCGATCTTCACGCAGCAACCGCCGGATATAACGATTGATTGCACGGATATGATCGGCGCACCGATTATCCTGACCGCTACGGACAACTGCACGCAGAATGTGGCGATGAGCTTCGTGCAGGACACCATCCAAATTGCACCAGATTCGATTTGCGGAAAATACAGCTATACAATTCGCCGTACCTGGACGGCCGTGGACGACTGCGGCAACAGCGCCGTCTATTCGCGCACCATCACCGTGCGCGATACCATTGATCCGGTTTTCCTCGGCATGCCGGATACTATCACGGTGGCTTCCGCCAATTTCCCGCCAAACGGTAACTGCAAAGTGCCCGTATCCATTCATATCGGCCAATACCTCTTCGATTGTGCCGAAGACAATGAAATGCTAGTGACCAATGACGCCCCCTTCGGCGATTCTTCGATGCTGGTAGCCGGAGATTACACGGTGGGTGATTATATGATTCACTTCTCCGCCATTGATCCCTGCGGAAATAGCAACGTGGACTCTTTCTTGCTCCGCGTGGTGGATAACAGCCTGCCTACTGCCATTTGCAACGGCTCGGTCACCTTATCCTTGGGCACGAACGGCCAGGCTACGCTTGAACCCGACGATATTGATCTGGGAAGTTCAGATAATTGCGGAATTGACACGATGTACTTATCCGTAACGCAATTCGACTGCTCGCAGTTGGGCGCGAACTTGATCTCCCTTACTGTTATGGATCAGGCGGGCAACTCGAATCTTTGCACCGCAACCGTGCAGGTCACCTTGGGATCAAATTCGGGGATTACCGTAATGACGACCTCCACCGGCGCCAGCGCTTTCGGCGTGGCAGATGGATCTGCGACGGCGGTCGTTACCGGCGGATCGGGCAACTTCTCGTACGAATGGAGTAATGGCGACGTTACGAAAACGATCACCGGTCTGGTTGCCGGTATCTACATCGTGACCGTCACCGACAACAGCTCCGGTTGTGCCTCTACCAGTGTGGCCACGGTGGCCGACGGCCCACAATTGACCCTCACGGTTGGCAATGCCGCCGGGGCGCAGGGCCAGATCGTTTCCGCTCCCGTTACGGTAAAGCAGTTTAACAATATCCTGGCGTTCTCATTCTCCGTGGCCGTGGACGATCCTGCGGTAGGTTCCATCTTGGGGATATCCAACATCAACCCCAACCTGCCCGGCTTGCAGGATAACAATACAGGCGGCGTGCAAACTGTTTTGTGGGCCTCTACGCTTACGCCGGTTACGCTTCCGGACGATGCCGTTTTGTTCAACCTAGATATCCTGTTGGGGAATGCACCCGTCGGTTCGAGTACGGCCATGATGGTCACGAATACGCCGGTCTTGCTGGAAGTTTTGCAGAACCAAAGCGGTACGACCGTAGCATTGAATGTAAGTACGGTGGATGGTTTACTCGAAATTTCCGCACCGGCTATGAACCTCGAGTTGGCCGGCGAAATCGAAACCTGGCTGAATCCGGAAAATCCGAACGCGATGATAAAGCCGGTGCAAAATGTCACCGTGACGCTTTCCGGCGGTGCGTCAAATACTGCCGTAACCGGCGTACCGGGCACGTACAGCTTCCAGGTACCCATGGGCGTTAACACCGTTACGAAATGTTCAAAATCTACGGTAGGCAACGCGGGCGTTACATCCGGCGACTTGCTCCGGATCGTGAACCATATTTTCGGCGACCTGATGCCGTCGCCCTACCAGTGGGTCGCTGCGGACGTGAATAACAGCAAGACAATCACGCTGGCTGACTATCTGATTATCCAGCGGCTCGTGCTGGGCACCGATTCTAATCTGATCAATTCGCCCGACTGGAAATTCGTTCCAAAGAGCTATGTGTTCCCGTCCAATTCCACGCAGATGTTTGGTCCGCTCACCGACCCGATCCCTCCAACGATTGAGCATAATCCGGTGGATATGGACTATCTGAATGACGATTTCGTCGCGGTTCGGATGGGCGATGTGAACGGCAACACGCCGGTCAGTGTGACGGATGACGCGAATGATCGCTACGAGGAGGATGAAACGCTGTATTTCCAACTGGAAGACCGCGCATTCCGACAAGGCGAGATCATCAGCGTTCCGTTCCGCGCAGCCGATTTCCGCGCGCTCCAGGCCTACCAGTTGACCCTCGCGTTCGACCCGGCAGTTTTGGAATTCGACGGTATTGTTCCGGGTGCGCTGCCTGAACTAGGCGACGAAAATTTCGGGTTGGCCCACCTCCGGGAAGGCTACCTGACGACCTCTTGGGTTAGCCGCCTGCCGGTCACGATTCCGGACGACGAAACGCTCTTCACCCTGCAATTCCGCGCGCTGCGCGGCAGCGAGGCGCTCTCCAATTCGCTGCAGGCCGGCTCGCAAATTACGCGTGCAGAGAGTTACACCCGGGAAGGCGCTACTATAAAAGTGGATTTACGTTACAAACTGCCAGAAAACGGTCAGGAAGTTTCTACCTTTGCGCTGTATCAAAATATGCCTAATCCGTTCCGCAGCAGCACGACCATTTCGTTCCGACTGCCGGAAAGCGGCCGCGCAACGCTCCGCGTCTTTAATGCGTCCGGTCAATTACTGAAGCTGGTGACCGGTAGTTTTGCGGACGGCTACAACGAAATTGTACTCCGCAGAGACGAACTTGGCACGCCGGGCGTGTATTGGTATGAACTCGAAACCGCGAAACAAAACGATCGGAAGAAAATGATTCTGATTGACTAATCTTTTTAATCAACGCACAGGTGCGGCGCGCGCGCACCGCACCTGTGCCTTATTTTTAATGTGGTCTGATTTTTTCATTGAATTATCCACAAGCCATGAGAAATATCCTTTTTGTCCTGTCCCTCGTCGCAGCGGCTCTCCTCACGCCCGAATCGACGAATGGGCAGGTAATCCTTAAGACGGATACCATTACGCTGGATTGCGCCTCTACGGACACCTTTTTCGTGCCGCTGCGGGTACGCAATTTTACCAGCGTAGGCGCGATGCAGTTTACGCTTTCCTGGGATCCCGCTTTCTTGGATTACATTTACACAGGGCCGGTACACCCGCTTTTTTTAGCGGGCGGCGCCTCTGTGGGCTTTGATACCATCACCTTTATCAATCAAGGTAAATTGACGTTCAATTGGACGCGTTTCGGTGGCGCTTCGATTCCAAATGATACGGCGATCTTTCGCGTAGCCTTTACCCGGATCACCGGCCCGGCCACGCCCGTCGCGTTCGTCTCATCGCCGGTCAGTATCGAAGTGACCGATCCGATTGGCAATGAAAAGCCGGTTAGCATCCAGAACGGTATCGTCCGGCCGCTCGATTTCGCCGCGCCGGAAATCACCTGCCCCGCAAATCTGACCTTGCAGGTTCCAACGCCCGTCCCGGTACCCAATATCGGATTGGTCAGCCAAATGGACAACTGTGATTTGGCCAATATCGGATACGCCATTACGGGCGCCACGAACCTGAACGCACCCAACGATCCGGATGCCAGCGGTACGATTTTTAATTTCGGAGCCAGCACGGTGACCTACACCGCCACGGATGTCGGCGGCAACTCGGATACCTGCGCCTTCACGGTAACGCTTGAAAGTACGGGTACAAGTGATCTGACGATTCGTGCCGGAACGGGCACGGCCTCCTGCGGCGCTACTATTGCTATCCCAATTACTGCTTTTAATTTTGACTCCATCGGCTCTTTGCAATTTTCCATTGCGTGGGATTCCGGTATCCTGCGCTTCGATTCCGCCGGTCTTTTTAATCCTGATCTTCAACTGAGCGCCTCCAACTTCGGTACCGGTTTCGTTGATTCCGGTTTTGTTTCATTTGCCTGGACGACCAGCGGGCTGGCCGGAAATACCCTCCCCGGCGGCGATACGCTGTTCGCGCTTTATTTCTCCGTGCTGGGAAATGTAGGATCCAACAGTCCGATCGAATTTGACAGTTTTCCCACACCGCCGGAAGCCTTCATGCAACCGGCGCTGGAAATCCCCATCGTCTTCTTTAACGGCAGCGTCACTATTTCAGACAATCAACCGCCAACGATTACTTGCCCGGCAAACGTCTCGGTGATGGCGGCTCCCGGCCTTTTTACGGCGGATGTGAGCGGGCTTGCGCCGGTAGTTGCCGACAACTGCGGCGGCAACCTCACCCTCGCCTATACCCGAACCGGCGCGACGCCCGGTTCCGGTTCCGGCCCGGCCAATGGTACGTACTCCGCCGGTACCACGACCGTCACGTACCGCGTAGCAGATGCAGCCGGGAATACGACTACCTGTTCCTTTACCGTGGTGGTGGACGCCGGCCTGGTGCTTACCCTCAAACTGGATTCTTTAGCGGTATTTTGCCAGGGCGCAGGTCAGCAAATCGCCTTTCCGGTTACGGTGGAAAATTTCTCCGATGTTTTCGGACTCCAATTTTCCGTCGAATGGGACGAAACGGTACTGCAGTTCCAGTCGGTCAGCAATGAATTTCCCGGCCTGGGCCTCAATTCCTCGAATTACCTCGGTTTTTCCACTACCTCGAACGGGATTCTCCGGTTCCTGGGCGGAAACCCGGTAACGGGCTGGCCGGTTATTCCCAACGGCGGTACGCTTTTCACGATCAATTTTATTCTGGTAAACCCGAATGCCGGAACGACCCTCCAATTTATAGGCCCCTTCGACGCAGTGGACGGCAGTTTTAACTCCGTCCCGCTGATGACGCAGAACGGTAATTTTGCTGTTCCGGTAGATACCTCCGGCCCGGTATTCTCGTTTTGCCCGCCGGATACGCTGGCAAATGCCAATACGAACGATTGCGTAGCAGTCTTGAATTTTCCGGCGCCCATTGCCGACGATGCCTGCAGTGGACTGGAGAGCCTGCTCTCGGATCAACCGGATAATATCTTTGAAGACGGCGTGACGGTTGTTACGTTCACCGCGCGTGACAATGCCGGTAATACCTCTGTCTGCTCCTTTGAAGTCACGGTCATGGGCAATATGCCGCCGGGATTCAATAATTGCCCGAGCCCAATTGCGGTCGTAGCATCGAGCAACGATTGTAGCGCCACCGCCACTTGGACGCCTCCGGTTGCTTTCGGCGGCTGCGGACCGGCTACGGTCAACGTCGTGTCGAACTTTAATCCCGGAAGCACATTCCCTTCCGGCAGCACAATCGTGCGCTACACCGCCACAGACCTGCTTGGAAATACCGCCCTGTGCAGTTTTACGGTGAGCGTGTCTGATACCACCGCGCCCACAATCGTTTGCCCGGCGAACCTCACTGTAGCGCCGGACAGCGGCGCCTGCGTCTATACTGCCGCCTTTCCGATGCCGACTGTTTCGGATAATTGCGATGCCACGCCTTCGCTGACAGGGACGTTCATTCCGGGCAATATCCTGCCGATCGGTACGACGGCCGTTCAGTTTGTCGCGATGGACGATGACGGCAATAGCCGAAATTGTAGTTTTGAAATTGTCGTACGAGATCAGCAACCCCCGGTCTTGGACTGTCCGGATAACCTTACGGTATCGGCCGGTTCGGGAATTTGTACCGGGGTTGCTACTTGGAATATACCGAGCGTGTCAGACGATTGTTCTTCAGGGGCGATTATCCCCACCTCTTCCGATGATCCAGGCGATTCGTTTCCGGTGGGAACAACCACCGTGCAGTATTTCGCAGCGGATGATTTTGGCAATGTGGGTACCTGCGCCTTTTCGATCATCGTACTGGAAACCGCGCCGCCGACTTTCGCGGCCTGTCCGCCCAACCAAATCATCGGCCTGAATTCCGCCGATTGCGACACCACGCTTACCTGGGCGCCGCCGACGGCAACTGATCTTTGCAGCGGCGTGGATACTGTGTTCTCTGATGTGCAGCCGGGAGCTGTTTTTACCGCTGGGCTGACAACCATTACCTACACGTCCGTGGATACGGACGGCAACAGCGCCACTTGCGCGTTTACGGTGCAAGTGTTGGATCAAACACCGCCTGTTTTTGCCGGTTGCCCGGGCGATACGCTGTTGGCCAGCGCAGGCCCTTGCGGGACGGTGTACAATTTTACCTTGCCCACGGCATCCGATAACTGTGACGCAGCGCCCATGATTGTCACCTCGCACCAACCGGGGATAGACACCTTCCTAAATGGCGCCACGACGGTCGTGATTCTGGCAGAAGATATGAACGGCAACAGGGATACCTGCTCGTTCGTTGTGACGGTTAACGCCACAACCGTTCCAGGCTTTGCCAACGTACCCGCCGCACTCCAATACAGCGGTTGCACGGCGATCGGTCAGTGGACACCGCCCACCCCCCAGGGATTCTGCGAATTGGATACGCTGATCGCAACGCACGTACCCGGCGATATTTTCCAATTAGGGGTAACTACCGTGCAATACACCGTATTCGACCAATCCGGCCTCTCGGCAACCGCGACCTTTACGGTCACCGTGACAGAAACGGAGCCGCCGGCCATCGCCTGCCCGGATCCCGTTGCGGTCAATGTAGGCGGCCGGATCCTCTCCGATCCGGCAGGTTTCCTCCTGAGCGCCGACACGCTCGGCGATTGCTCGGGCGCACGCCTGGCCTTCAATACGCCGACCGCTACCGATAACTGTACCACGCCCTCGATAAGCCAATCCGGCGGACCCGCCTCCGACAGCGCATTTCCGATCGGCGCCTATACCGTGACGTACGTCGCCACGGATGCCAACGGCAACTCGGCAACTTGCGCCGTGCAGATCGAAGTACTCCCGCTTCCCGCACTAAATGCCCTGATATCGCCCAATCCGGGTTGCCCGGGCGATTTCGTACTGATTATGGTGGATTCTATCCCAGGTGCGAACTATACCTGGACGGGCCCGCAAGTGCAGTATCCCAATTCGCCGCAAATTACGATTGCAGGCCTGAGCGATAATACAGCAGGTACCTACACCGTGCAGGCAACCGTAAAGGGATGCGTAACCGTGCTCGAGACGCTGGACGTAACGCTTATTCACCCGCCGCTCGCCGTGAATGACCTCGGCCTGGAGGTGCTGGCCGGTGAACTGCTCGACAGCATCAACGTGCTGCTGAACGATAGTTTGAATCCGGTGAGCGATTTCACGCTGGAGATACTGACTGATCTGGAGGGTCTGGAAAATCTAGGCAACGGTTTGTTGTCCTATAATGCACCTAGTGGCCTGTCGGGGCGGGTTAGTTTTGCGTATGAAGTGTGTTCGCAAACCTGCCCTGATCTTTGCGCCATGGCGACGGTCACTATCACGGTGAAAGATTCAGATTGCACGTTTTTCCCGAACGTATTTACCCCGAATGGGGATGACCAGAACGACGTGTTTAAAATCCCGTGCCTCGATTCCGGCTTGTATGACAATAGCACGCTGTTTGTGTATAATCAGTGGGGCGATCTCGTGTACTCCGCCGAGCCGTACAGCAATACCCCGCCGACTGTCTGGAATGGCACGCTGAACAATGAACAAGGCAAAGATTTGCCGGACGGCGTGTACTTCTATATTTTTAAATCCGGTCCGAACAATCCACCTGTAAAGGGATTTATTCAGATTTTCCGTTAACTTCCGCTTCCTCAACCAGTTTCGCCATGAAAAATATTTTACTGCTTTTTTTCCTGATGGTGTCCGGCGCGCTCGGTCTGCGCGCGCAACAGGATCACCATTACACGCAGTTCATGTATAATAAACTGCTCATCAACCCCGGATATGCCGGTGCGCGCGGGATCCCCTTCGTAACGGCTATTTACCGCAATCAGTGGCTGGGATTCGACGGCGCGCCGGAATCGGCTTTAGTGAGTTTTAATTCGAATCTGCTGAGCCAACGCGTCGGCGTCGGCGTAACGCTTTCCAACAGCCGCATCGGCCTAATGCGCGATTTCCAAGCCAATCTTGCGTATTCCTATGATTTGCTGACCAGCGACCGGGTGTCGCTGCACGCCGGTATCATGGGGTCTGTGCGCTCGCTGAGTATTGATTTCGATAAGGCGCTGGCGGTGGATCCGGCCATGGGAGACGCTTCGCTCGATGTGGAGCGCACCAGCCAGATCATCGGGAACGTCGGCGCGGGACTCTACGGACTTTTTGCCGATCGTTTCTATGTCGGGTTTTCTGTTCCGCGCATCTACGCGAATAAAATCGGACTCAATGAAAACGGCGGCGATAACGTCGCCAAAGAAGCGCGTCACTACTACGGCATGGCAGGCGCAATCCTGCCGGTGAGCGAGGATATCAGCCTCATGCCCGCTATTTTGACAAAATATGTAAAAAATGCGCCTTTCGATGTAGATGTCAACCTGAATGTGGACATCAAAGCCAAGGTGACGGCGGGCGTGTCGTACCGCCTGGGCGGTGACGGCGCCGGCGAATCCCTGGATTTGCTGATGTTCTGGCAGGCACTGCCGCTGGTCGGAATGGGCGTCTCCTACGATTTTACCCTGTCCAATTTACGCGATTACTCTACCGGCTCGTTAGAAGTACTAATTCTAGCCGATTTGAAAAAAACGCCGGCTAAAGGCGGAAAACCGCTGGCCAACCCGCGCTATTTCCTGTAAAAAAAGTAAGCTGCGGTCGGAAAGGAACAGATTTAAACCGGTTAGTAAATTTGTCAATTAATTATACAATTTATTTTTCAATAATAACTTTATTATTGCATCGTTTTTGGTCAAAAAAGTCATTAGACATGTTGGTACACTTAAAACAAGGAACCATGAATATAATCTCGCGAACGCTACTATTGGGTTTGATGTTGCTTGCCGGCGTTCCGGCAATGGCGCAGCAAACAAAAGACTCTGTCAAGATTGATTTAAAAAATGAGGCGCAGATCAACACGAACGGCCTGGAGTTTAGTCCGACGTTTTACGAGGACGGCATTATTTTTATTTCCACCAATCCGGCGGGTTTAAAAAAGGTCACGGATGCTAAACTGAAAAAACCCGCCATGTCCATCCTGCGCTCGCGCCGGGATGCCGAGGGCAATTTGATGCCGCCGCAACCTTTTTCAAAGGAAATTAGCACTGCGTATCACCAAGGTCCGGTTTGTTTCGACCGTACGGCAGAAACGGTGTTCTTCTCCAGCAACGTCCTGGAAAAAGGCCGCCCCAAATTTGCCAAAGACGGTATTCAAAAGATGCGGCTCTATACCTCGACCAAATCGGGTGAAACCTGGTCGGCGCCGCAAGCGCTACCTTTTAACCAGGGCGAATTCAACGACGGACACCCCGCGATCAGTATTGACGGCGATAAATTGTATTTCGCTTCCGACCGACCTGGCGGACTGGGCGGCTATGACCTCTATGTCTCCTATCGCGTCGGACAATCCTGGAGCGAACCGGTGAATCTCGGCGAGGCCGTTAATACGAAGGCGAACGAGGTGTTCCCCTTTATCCATGCGGATAATACGTTGTATTTTTCCTCGAACGGCTATGGCGGCGCGGGCGGATTGGATCTCGTGTATGCAATCCCGGACGGTGCATCCTGGACAAAACCGGTGAATATGGGCAGCCCGTTTAATACGTCTAGTGACGATTTTGGACTGATCGTTGACCTCGATAAAATTAATGGATATTTCAACTCAGACGGCCGCGAAGGCGTCGGCGGCGATGATATCTACAGCTTCCATACGGAAAACGGCAACCTGGATGATTATCTCTCCCAGGAAAATCGGGTGCCTGCACGCGACCTCGACCTGCTCGTCGTCGTGACGGAAAAAACGACCGGTAAACCGGTGAGCAATACCGCGGTGAAAATTCTCAATATGGCCGGCGCCAACGTCATCGGAAAGGATGAAATGGGCAACCTGATCACCGTGCAAAATGTGGACGGTAAAGACGTCATGAAATCAGCCTCCCCGGAACCGGGTATCGAAGGCCTGACCGATAAATTGGGCGAATACCGCACCGTTATTAAACCAGGGAATTATTCCATTAGCGTTTCCAGGGATGGTTTCCAGACTAAGCAACTCCAATACCAGGCGATTAAACCCGGAAATGAACTCCAAGTCGTGATCGAGACGGTCTTTGAAAAGGTACAGTGGAACGCCACAGTATATAATTACGTCACCAACGCGCCGCTCACCGGCGCTAAACTGGTGCTGACTAACAAAAATACCGGCGCGAAAGACTCGGTGATCGTGGACGCCCGCGGCGAAGTCAATTACTACCTGGAGCGAAATACGAAGTATGATATTGATATGTACCAGGGCAACCGCCTGATCGGAAGTACGGATATTGATACGGAAGCCTGGAGCCTGCCCAATCAAATCATGATGCAGACGATCTCCCTGGCGCCCATGCTGGCCGGCTCGGTCATCGAACTGCCCAATATCTACTATAACTTCAACGACGCCACGCTCCGTCCGGATGCGCGCAAAGATATGGCCATGATTGCCTCCCTCCTGAAGCAATATCCCGCCATTTCCATCGAATTGGCAAGTCATACGGATTCCCGTGGTACGGACGCCTACAACCAGGATCTGAGCCAACGGCGCGCCAACGGCGTCGTAGAGTATCTGGTGTCAAAAGGGGTGGATAGCAACCGCCTGACGCCGAAGGGCTATGGCGAGAGCCAACCCCGAAATCAATGCACCGACGGCGTCGCCTGCCCGGAACGGGAACACGCGCGCAACCGCCGTACGGAAATCCGTATTTTGAGCGGCGCCCAAGGCGCCTCGCTCGTGTACATGGACGGCAAACCCA
>JAUMBL010000009.1:0-28795 GCA_032115775.1 Saprospiraceae bacterium
CGCCGGTTTGGGCTTTTTTTCAACAAAAAACTCTTCTTTTTTCTTAAAACCCTTGTTACCAAACCCCTTATTACCAAACGGTTTTCTAAACCCGCCGCCGCTGTCGTTTCGATCCCGGTTGTACGGCCGATCCTGGCCGTAGCCGCCGCTCCGGTCGCGGTTATACGGACGATCCGGCGGGCCGTCGTTCCGATCCCGGTTGTACGGCCGGTCTTGGCCGTAGCTGTTTCGGTCGCGGTTGTAAGGTCTGTCCGGCGGGCTGTCATTCCGATCCCGGTTGAAGGGTCGATCCTGGCCGTAGCTGTTTCGGTCGCGGTTGTAGGGTCTGTCCGGCGGGGCGTCGTTCCGATCCCGATTGAAGGGTCGATCTTGGCCGTAGCTGTTTCGGTCGCGGTTGTAAGGTCTGTCCGGCGGGCCGTCGCTCCGATCCCGATTAAAGGGTCGGTCCGGCGGGCTGTCATTCCGATCCCGATTGAAGGGTCGGTCCGGCGGGCTGTCATTCCGATCCCGATTGAAGGGTCGGTCTTCACTGAAATTTCGGTCGCGTTCAAAGGATTTTTTTTCAGAACCTTCCTCGGTACGATCATTTTCATCGCCGGGGAAGTGAATTTTGGGCCGCTCTTTCAGCGAGAACCCGCCGCCCGGTTTGGTAATACGCGGGCGTTTCTTTTTTTCTTCCATGAAAAAGTTACTTAATCAAGTTTTAGAATGAAGCGCAAAGGTACGGTTATATCCGAAATAGAATTGTCAACAATATATTAAACGTACAAGCATGTTTTCAGAACACGAAGCAACCGGCTTCTCGGCCGGTTGCTTCGTGTCGGTTTATACGATTACTCTGTTTTTATCCAACATTTAGAAACGGACTGGCCGCTGGAAAGAAATAACCGTACAAAATACGTGCCGGAAGGCAACATCCCGATATCAATCGGCGATTTAATTGCATCGGCGGGGATCATTTTCACCCAGCGGCCGTAGCGGTCGTATAAAACGGCGTATTCCGCGTTTATATTTTGTAACTCCAGGCGGATGTGCTGTACTGCCGGATTCGGCAGTATCCGGAAATCGCCTGCGGCGGCCGTCGGATTTCCGACGCCGACCGCGTTATTCACCACAATCGAATCCAGTGCAGCCAGGCAGCCGTTGGCATCGCGCACGGTCAGGGAATACACGCCGGCGAACAAACCGGTCGGATCTTCGTCGGTTGAAACCACCTGGTTATTCCATCGCCATTCAAATTGATACGGGCTGCTCCCGCCTTCCACGGTGATGCTGACACCGCCCAAGCCGGCATTGCCGATATCGCTGACGATACCGTTCAGCGCGATCGCGGGGCCTTCGATGGCGGTGACGGTGAATGTACAGAAGCTCGTATTGCCGGAAGCGTCCGTCAGGCGGTACGTCTGCACGGTGACGCCGGTTGGAAAAACAGACCCGGACGGCAATCCGGATACCAGCACCGGCACAGCGCCGCCGAGCGCGCAGTTGTCGGTTGCAACAAGGTCAAATTCAAAGGGTGCGCTGTCACAGGTTTGCAATCCCGCGCTGGGGCACACGAGCGTAGGCGCTTCGGTATCGTTCGACGCAATAGAGAATGCCTGCAACTGAACGCAGCCATTGGCGTCCGTCACGGTAACGGTATAATTGCCAGGCGCCAGGTTATTCCAGTTGCCCGACCACTGATACGGGCCGGTTCCGCCGTTGACGAGGATGGTTGCGGCGCCGTTGTTGCTTTCCGGACAGGAAGCGGGTGTCGTTACGACTTGTACCGCGATCGGCGCCGGCTCGGAAACCGTCACGGTCGCCGCCGCCGTACAACCCGATGCATCCGTTGCCGTCACGCTGTAAATCCCCGGCGACAGGTTAAGAAGGCCGGCGCTTGTATTTCCATTCGACCACAAATAAGACACAGGTTGCGCTCCGGCGGCAGCCTGCACCGTCGCCTGGCCGTTGTTCGCCCCATTGCACTGGACGTTCACGGCGGTGACAGACACGCTCAACGCGCAATCGAACGCGTTGACGACCACGGTGCGAACAACCGTACAGCCGTTTTGGTCGGTCACGGTCACGGTATAGGCGCCCGGCGACAAACCGGCGATGCTTTGCGTCGTTGCATTATTGTTCCACGAAAAACTATACGGCGCCACGCCGCCGGTGGGCGAAGCGGCGGCCGTGCCGTCGTTGGCGCCCAAAGCGGTCTCCGCAGTGGCGGAGGTGTTGGCTAACAACACTGCGGGCTGAGAGATGGTAGCGGTTAATTCGGCCGGACAACCGGCGGCGTCCAGTATATCTACCGTATAAACGCCGGCGCTCAGGCCGGTCGCCGTCGCCGTGGTATCGCCGGTGCTCCACAGGTAGGTCACCGGCGCGACAGCGCCCTGTAAATCCACCGAGGCTATCCCATCGGCGGCGCCGTGGCAACGGACGGGCGTGACGGACAGCTGCGCGCTCAGGTTGCAGTTGAAACTATTCACTGTCACTGATTGGAACGAAACGCAGCCGTTTGCATCTGCCACGGTAACGGTATAATTACCGGGCGCCAGGTTGAGGATTGCTGCGGCGGTATCTCCGGTATTCCAGCTGTATTGATACGGGGCGGTACCGCCGCTGGGTGCTGCGGTAGCCGATCCGTCGTTGGCGCCATTGGCGGTTTCGGGCGTAGCCGAGGCATTGCCGGCCAGTTCAGCCGGCTCGGTGATCGTCGCAGCGGCGACCTGCGTGCAGCCGTTCCCGTCTTCCACCGTCACGCTGTACGTACCGGCCACCAGTCCGTCCGCCGTCGCCGTGGTATCGCCGGTACTCCAAAGGAAAACATAATTTCCGCTGCCGCCGCTTGCCGAGACCGTGGCGCTGCCGTCTGCGGCGCCGTTGCAGCGCGCAGGGATCAGGCTGCTGATCGTATCCGTCAACGGGGGAGCCTGGGTGACCGACACAGTATCCCGCGCCAGGCAACCATTGCTTTGGTTGGTGACCAACAGAATATACGCGCCGATTGTATCTACGGTCGGCGTGAGCGTTTGCGCGCCGCTGACGATGCGGCCGTTCGCCGTGCTCCATGCGTACACGAAATTCTGGCCCTGGGAAGAGGCGGTTCCGTCCAGTTGGATCACCGGTTCATCGCAGGTAATTTCTGCCGGGGTTTGCGCGGAAGCGACGGGCGGGACGATATTTTGCGTAACCTGCGCCGTATCGGACGCCGTACACCCGTTCAGGCTGTCTGTTACCGCCACAATATAAAGGCCGGGCGCGGACACGATAGCGTTTGGCGTATTGGCGGCGTACCCGCCGGGCCCAGTCCAAGCGTAAGCCACGTTGTTGTTCGAACTGGCCACCAAGGTGTCCGTCGCCGCCACACAATTCAGCAGGCCGTCGGTGGTTGTCACCGGGGGCGGGACGATATTTTGATTGACCGTGATAACGCCCGTGCCGGTGCAGCCGTTTTGGTTGGCGGTCAGGACGAGATTGTAGGTTCCGGGTTGTTCCACGACCGGGTTTTGTGCGGTGGAAACAAAACCGTTAGGGCCTGTCCAGTTGAACGTGGAAGGCAGCGAAGGCGTCGTTTGTATCGTAGTTGAGGGTGTGGCGCAGGTTAGCAGCCCGACGTTTACAGCCGCGGTGGGCGGGGTCGTATTTGATGTCACGACGGCTGATGCGACCGCGGTGCATCCATTGGCACTATTTGTTACGCGGAGCACATACGTTCCAGCGGCGCCCACCGTGGCGGTCAGCGTCTGGGCGCCCGCCACGATATTGCCGTTGGAGGTCGTCCATTGGTAGGAAATATTAGGGCCCTGAGACGAACCCGCGCCCGATACCGTCGTCGTGCTCTGGACACAGGTTATTACATCGCCGGGGGTGGCGGCAACCGTTGGGGGCGTGGTGTTGCCGCTAATCGTAACAGTATTTAGTTTAGTACAGCCTTCAGCATCAGTGACGACCACCGTATAATTTCCCGGCGCAGTGAATGATGCCTGACTCCCGGTTTGGCCGTCCGACCAGGCATACGTATAGGGCGATACACCCCCGCCGGCTGCAGCAGTCGCGGTAGCGACCGGTTGCAGGCAGGATAGCGGGGCGGATACAGTGACAGTTTGATTGAGTACGGGCGGCTGCGAGATGGATGCGGTAGTGGTGGCTGTGCCGCTTCCGCCGGATCCCGTGACTGTCACCGTGTAATTACCGGCCGGGAGATTGATCGCCGTTTGACCGGTTTGGCCGTTAGACCACAAATACGTGTATGGCGGCGTACCGCCCGAAGCCTCCACCGTAGCGCTGCCGTCATTGCCGCCAAAACAACTGACATTGGACGTGCTGCTGATAAACGCGCTCACCGGCGGTCCGCCCGCGAAATCAAACGTAGCCGCCGCCGCAATCGGGAAATCCCCGGAAGAGCCGCTACCGTTGCAGAAATTGCCGATGAAATATACTTTTACGGTGTTGCCGGCAACGGACGCCGGAGAAGTCCACTGAAAATCCCATTCTACCGAGCCGCCGCTAAAGATTTTGCTGCCGCGCTGCTCGATGTACTCTCGGCCGCCAGAAAACTCTGTGCCTGCCTGACCGTTTATATTAGCCAGATTCCCGCAGTTGGCGTTATTACCATCTACTACCACCAACTGGAATCCGCCCCGCGAAGGCGAACCGGCGATGGCCGTTAGGTCAATGTTTAGATTGTAGGTCGTATTTGGAGAAATCGTGGAAGGTAGTCCACTAACAGACACCGTGCCATTGTAACCGTTCGCATTACCGGTGTGGCAATTGTTGCAGTGCCCATCAAACGGCGCACCGGTATACCCAGTAGGCGGATTTGAACTATTGGCGAGCCACACTAAGGCGCCCAGGATAATGCCCGCATAGCGGGTTAGTCGAGATTTAAAAAAAGTAAAAGTCATTTCAACAGGGTAAAATTTTAAAGTTATAGATACAAAACGCTGTATATAGCGCGAAAATACGTTTCCGAAAGCGATATTGTTTTTTCTAAAGGATACATAATAAAAAAACACATAAACAGTTTAAAAAAATTTCGACTTTTGTGTTAGCGAATTTTCGCTAAATAAGACAATCGATAAAAAATCTTGTTTTACAGCCTATGTGGAATCCGTAACTTTACCCTTTTAGTTTAAAAAATTATTTTGTGATATGATAAACAAACACATAAAAAAAGTAGCCATCCTGGGCTCTGGCCTCATGGGCACGGGCATTGCCGCCCATTTAGCGGGTTGCGGACTGGAAGTACTGCTGCTCGACCTCCCCGCGGCGGAAGCCGGCAAACCGCGCAATGCGATCGCGCAGGAAAATCTGCAAAAGGCGTTGAAGGCCAAACCGGCGCCTTTTTACGACAATCGTTTTGCCGGACGAATTACCGTTGGAAACCTCGAAGACGATTTGTCCAAAATCCGGGAAGCCGACTGGATCGTCGAGGTCGTCGTGGAACGTTTAGATATCAAAAAGCAACTTTTTGAAAAGGTGGAACAATTCCGCACGCCGGGTACGTTCATCACATCAAATACTTCCGGCATTCCGATTCAGTTGATGGCAGCAGGGCGAAGCGACGATTTTAAAAAGCATTTCCTGGGTACGCACTTCTTCAATCCGGTGCGGTACATGCGTTTGCTTGAAATCATCCCGACGCCGGATACCGATCCGGCCGTGACGGAATTTTTCATGCACTTCGGCGACCTGATTTTGGGAAAACAGACGGTGCTATGCAAGGACACGCCGGCGTTTATCGCCAACCGGGTGGGCGTGTTCGCGATGGCCAAAATATTCCAGCTCACGCATGAATTGGGGTTAGACATCTCGACGGTGGATGCGCTGACCGGCCCGCCAATCGGGCGCCCGAAAACCGGCACTTTCCGACTGGGCGATTTGGTGGGTATGGACACGGCGGTGCACGTAATCAACGGCATGCGCCAAAATTGTCCGGACGACGCGCAGATTCAGGCGATGGAGGTTCCGCGCTTCCTGCAATTTTTAATGGAAAACAAATATCTCGGAAATAAATCGGGTCAGGGTTTTTATAAAAAAACGGAGGAAAAAGATGAAAAAGGCCGACCGGTCATCCTGGCGCTCAACCTGGAAACGCTGGAGTACGCGCCCTCCAAAAAAGAAAGACTTCCCATCCTCGACACCCTCAAACAGATAGATGAATTGCCGCGCCGGATGAAGGCGATTTTCAAGGGCACGGACAAGGGCGCCGAACTGTTGCAGCGCGCGTTTTTGAGCCTGTTTGCTTATGTATCCAACCGGATTCCGGAAATCAGCAATTCCTTGTACGCGCTCGACGACGCGCTCCGGGCGGGTTTTGCCTGGGAGAAGGGCCCGTTTGAATACTGGGATCTCATCGGCCTAGCAGAAGCGGTTCAGGCTGCGGAAGCGCAAGGCGAAAAAATAGCCCCTTGGGTAAAAGAGATGCTGGCTGCCGGTCATACGACGTTCTATAAATTTGAAAATGGCCGGCGCAGCTGCTACAACCCCGCGTCCGGATCCTATGAAGCCTTACCCGGCGGGGATGCCTTCCTCATCCTGGACGCTTACCGAAGTCAAAAACCGGTTTTTCAAAATACCGAAGTCACTTTACACGACATCGGCGACGGCGTGCTATGCCTGGAATTTCACTCCAAAATGAATGCCATCGGTGAGGGAATTCTGCGGGGCATCCACGAGAGCATCCAGATTGCGGAAACGGAAGGCTGGAAAGGACTGGTGATCGGCAACAATGCGCCGAATTTCACCGTGGGCGCCAATCTGATGATGATCGCCATGATGGCGTATCAGCAGGAGTGGGACGAACTGAACAGCGCGGTTCACTATTTTCAACAGACGTCCATGC
This sequence comes from Saprospiraceae bacterium, assembly GCA_032115775.1. Taxonomy (GTDB): domain Bacteria; phylum Bacteroidota; class Bacteroidia; order Chitinophagales; family Saprospiraceae; genus M3007. Next base: position 6,833 of record JAUMBL010000009.1, read on the forward strand.
GACTGCGCTACTCGGCCGTTCCGGTGGTCATCGCCACCCAGGGATATGTCTTCGGCGGCGGCTGTGAATTTTCGATGCATGCGGACAGCGTGGTCGCGGCGGCAGAAAGTTATGTTGGCCTGGTAGAGGCCGGCGTGGGACTAATTCCGGGCGGCGGCGGCACGAAAGAATTCGCCGCGCGCCTGTCGGATGAATACACGCAGGAGGGCGACGTACAAATTCCCCGCCTGATTGATCGGTTTAAAACGATCGCCATGGCGCAGGTGGCCACTTCGGCGTATGAGGCCTTTCAGTACGGCTACCTGAAACCGACGAAAGACCTCGTCGTACACAATACCGCGCGCAATATCAGCACGGCCAAAACGCGCGTACTCGAACTGGCCGACGGGTATATCCAGCCAATCCCCCGGAAAGATATTTATGTGCTCGGCCGCACCGGACTGGGCGCCCTGTACACGGCCGCGCATTCGCTCCAACTCGGCCACTTCGCAAGCGAACACGATATCAAAATTGCCCGTAAAATAGCTTGGGTACTCTGCGGCGGCGACCTGACCAGTCCGCAAATGGTATCCGAAAACTATTTGATAGACCTCGAACGCGAAGCATTCCTCAGTCTCTGCGGCGAACAAAAAACCCTCCAACGCATCCAACACATGCTGGAATCCGGAAAACCGCTGCGGAATTAAGCGCCTTCTTAAACGACCACTTCCACACAACAAAAACAACACGCCATGCAAGAAGCATATATCATTACAGGATTTCGCACCGCCGTCGGGAAAGCCGGCAAAGGCGGATTCAAAGGTACGCGACCCGACGACCTGGCCATTGCGGTGATCCGCCATATCCTGGCGCAAACGCCGCAACTGGATCCCCGGCAGGTGGACGATGTGATCGTCGGGTGCGCCAATCCGGAAGGCGAGCAAGGCCTTCAAATCGGCCGCCTCATTGCTACCCGGGCGCTGGGAACGGACGTACCCGGCATGACGGTCAACCGTTACTGTGCATCGGGTTTGGAAACCATCTCGATTGCCGTGGCTAAAATTCGCGCCGGCATGGGCCATTGCTACCTCGCCGGCGGTGTGGAAAGCATGAGCCTGATTCCGATGACGGGATATAAACTCGCGCCAAATTATCATATTGCCACGGAGCATCCGGACTATCTTGTCGGCATGGGCCTCACCGCAGAAGCCGTGGCGCAGAAATACGGCATCAGTCGGGCGGATTCGGACGCTTTTGCAGTCCGCAGCCACCAACGCGCCGGCAGCGCAATAGACCAGGGGCTTTTCCAGCCGGAGATTGTGCCGGTGTCCGTCCAAGAGGTTTGGGTGGAAAACGACAAGCGCAAAGAACGGTCATTCGTAGTGGATACGGACGAAGGGGTGCGTCGGGACACCACCATGGAAGCGCTTTCCAGACTAAAACCGGCGTTCGACGCGCAAGGGATCGTCACGGCCGGAAACGCCTCGCAGACTTCCGACGGCGCGGCGTTTGTGCTGGTTATGTCAGAAAGCATGATGAACAGCCTCGGCTTACAACCCGTAGCCCGACTGGTATCCTGCGCGGTAGCGGGCGTTGAGCCGCTGTATATGGGCATTGGCCCGGTACAGGCCGTTCCGAAGGCGCTGCAACAGGCGGGTCTTTCGCTCGACAAAATAGAGCAAATCGAACTCAACGAGGCCTTCGCCGCCCAATCGCTGGCGGTGATCCAAGCGTTGGAACTGGACATAGAACGGGTCAATGTCAATGGCGGCGCCATCGCCCTGGGGCATCCGTTGGGTTGCTCCGGCGCCAAGTTATCCATTCAACTCCTCCACGAGATGCGCCGCCGAAACCAGCGATACGGCATGGTGACGGCTTGCGTCGGCGGCGGACAGGGCATTGCCGGGATCTTTGAACGCCTGAATTGATCTGAGTTTCCCTACCTTTGCGCATCACTCAAAGTATCGTTGTATGCGCTTTACCTGCCTGCTAATCCTCCTGCTGCCTTTCAATGGATGGGCGCAGGAGGATTTTATTGTAGAAAAACTCCCCGACTTCATCAATTCGTCCTTCGACGAAATCACGCCGGTACCCAGTCGGGACGGCCGAACCCTCTATTTCACCCGGGTCGGGTATCCGGATTTCGACCGCACGCTCTGGCTTGATTCGGTGGATTACGCGCAAAAACTAGGCGCGGAAGAATACCGGAAGATGTTGGCAAAAATTTACAGCGAGATCGGAAAAGTCCGCATCACCAATCCGGAACGCGCAGCGTTCAACCAGGATGTATGGATTGCGCGGGGCGATACGGCGGGCTTCCAAACACTCGAACACCCCGGCCCGCCGCTCAACAACGCGCTGCCCAACAGCGTCGTGACGATTACGCCCGACCCCAATGCGCTTTACATCATCAATCAATTCAAACCGACGGGCGATATGAAGAAGGGTTTTTCGGTGATCCGACGGCAAGCCGATAGCGCCTGGGCTTCCCCCGAACCCGTGGAGATCAAGGATTTTTACACCATCAAATCTGATGTAAGCCTGACCATGAGTTTCGACGGCGAGGTACTCATTCTCGCTGCCGCGCGTTTTGACTCCCGCGATCTCGACCTCTACGTCTGTTTTCGCGAAGGAGAAAACAAATGGACGGCGCCGCGGCACATGGGAAATGTGCTCAATTCTGAAAAAAGAGAACTAACGCCTTTTTTGTCGGAAGACCACCGCACGCTCTTTTTCGCCTCCGACCGCTGGAATTCAAGCGGCGGGCTCGACCTATTTCTCAGCAAACGCGAGGACGACACCTGGATGAACTGGTCTCCCCCACTCCGCTTTACCTACCCGATTAATTCTCCGAACAACGAAAGCCAGCCCTACTTCAACATGACCTCGGGCTACTTGTATTTCACGTCGCAGCGCGACGGATCCAGCGATATCTTCCGGGTGCGCATCGCCCCACCCCAGCCCACAGAACTAATCATCACCGGCCGCATCCTGAACAAAGCAACCAACACGCTGGTACCCGGCGGAAAACTGCGCTACGGCAGCAACAATATCACCGACAATATTATCACCACAGAAGATGGCTATTACACCCTGCGCATCCCAAAAGGCATCGAATTTCAACTAATTCCGGAAAAAGGCGGATTCTCCGGCAAGATGGAAAAAGTGCTGTTTCGCCGCGACTATTACTACTTCCAGGAATCCTATACCATTGACCTCTATCTCGAACCCCTGCAGGAAGGAAGTAAGATTGAATTGCGCCCGATCTTTTTCCAGCAATCCAGAGCGATCATCCTGGAGCCCTCCTACCCCGAATTGCAACGCCTCGCCGATATCCTAATCGAAAACCCCAACATGGCGATCCGGGTAGAAGGCCACACCGATAATATGGGAAAAGCGGAAGACCTCCTGCAACTCTCCCGGGATCGCGCCCAAGCCGTAAAGGATTTCCTTGTGGAGCACGGCATCCATACCGCTCGAATTGAAACCGTGGGACATGGCGCGCAATTCCCTTTGACCGAAAACGACAGCGACGAAGAACGCAGTCAAAACCGCCGCGTGGAAGTCCGCATCACTAAGATCTGATTGTTCCACGTGGAACACCGACAGATATATCATTCCTAAAAAACCTTTCGGGTTCAAACGCGCGCAATCTTCAAAAACCAGGCAAATGGTGCACATAAAAATAAATTGTTCCACGTGGAACATGGCAAATCAGGAACCAATCGCACATTTAATAGATAATTGCTTTGCACAGGACGCACTGGGCGTTTCTGTGCACGACGATGGCAAAGAAATATTTATAGAGATAGAATAATGTCACCCCTTCGGGGTTCTAACGGCAAAATACCGAGCTAGAATAATGTCACTCCTTCGGGGTTTGGCTAAGTAGTTACTTTCATTCTTTTTTCAAAGGGTACACATTTTTGTAGGTAGCCTCCAAATCTTGCGTGACCCAATCAAAATGACCTCAGAGATGTCAAATGTTGGTAGGACTCGATTCTTTGAAAAAATGCGTACCCTTTGAATAATAAAATTTCATTTTTATTTTAAAATAAAATAAATTAAACTTATTTTTTTAAAATAAGTAGTTCATTTTATTTTAAAATAAAAAATAAAAGAAATAAAATCGAAAATCAATCCACTTTCGAGCGGGCGGCAGCAAGTTCTTGCAAGAACCCTCGAAGAATCTGATTGAACTCCGCCGGTTTTTCCATCATTGGGGCATGACCGCACTGATCCAGGAAATACAACTTCGAGCCTTTGATTAAATCGTGGAATTTCTCGCCGACAAAAGGCGGCGTGACGGCATCCTGTTTGCCCCAGATCAATAAGGTTGGCGCTTGGATTTGATGTAGGCGATCGCCCAAATTATGGCGCACGGCAGACTTAGCCGTCGCAACCACCCGAATAGCCTTACCGCGATCGTTCACGATTTCGAAAATTTCATCCACCAGCTCTTTGGTCGCTACTGCCGGATCGTAAAAGGTATCGCCCGCTTTCTTCTTGATATACTCGTAATCGCCGCGCTTCGGGAAGGCCGTCCCAAATGCGCTTTCAAAAAGTCCGGAACTGCCAGTCAGGGTCACCGAGGCCACGCGCTCCGGATGTGCAAGCACATACAACAGCGCAATATGTCCGCCAAGGGAATTGCCCAGTACGTGCACCTTGTCAAAGCCTTTATACGCAATGAAGCGCGCCACAGAATCCACCAGTCCCGAAACGGACACCTGCAAAATCGGCAGATCGTATATCGGCAGCATCGGAATCAATATGTTGTAGTCCTCCGAAAAATCTTTCGTAATGTGCTCAAAATTACTCAAGGCGCCAAACAGGCCATGCAGCAATACGATCGGCTCGCCATTACCCCCGGTTTCGATATACCGAAATCCGTTAACTTCTTGAATTGGAAAATCCATGCGCTGCTAAACTTTATTGTGTAACTATTTAAACGGCGCGCTGTTTTTGTCGCAGCCGCGACCGGCTAAGTAGTTACTTTATTTTGTAAAAATGCAAAAATAAACAAACTCGTACAATCGCCAAACAAATCAAACCGTACGGTATTTGGCCGGTATTTCAGATTGCAAGTAATGCACCCAAAGGAGGATACCAAATAACAAGACCGCGCCGGCCTGGTGATATACGCCCAGATCCACGGGTACGCTGGATTTGCAATTGATCAGGGTGAAAATGCCCAGCAGTACCTGAACAAGCAACATGCCCGCCAAGGCCATGCTACCCCGCCGAAATGCGGCGTTGCCGGCCCGCCAGGTGCGCCATATAAACAGGCCGATCAATAGGGTCAGTACATACGCCATATTCCGGTGCATAAACTGAATCAGCGCCGGCATAAACGGATTGGTGTCGTAATGGATAAAACTATCCAACTGCCAGTGGCTGCCATCCAACAATACGGCGGGCAGATACGAACCGCCCATATCGGGCCAGGTGGGGAAAAACAAGCCGGCTTTGGATCCGGACATCATAGCGCCCAGTCCGATCTGGAAAAAAGCCAGGCCGATCAATCCCCAACTCCAACGCCGCCACTGCGGCCGCACCCAGGAAGTATCCGGCGCAGACCGGAATGCAATAAAAGTAGTCCACAGCAAATAGCCAAAGATAATCAGTGCCATGCACAAGTGCAGGGTCAGATTATACGCGTTTACCCACGGACGATCGCGCAAGCCGCTAAATACCATGATCCAACCAAAAAAACCTTCGAGCCCGGCCAAGAGCACCACCACCACCAAGCGATTAGTCAACTGCCGGGAAAGCATGCCCCGCCACAAAAACCAGCCAAACGGAAAGATGAAAACAAAAAACATCAACCGCGCCCAGAGCCGGTGAAAGTACTCCCAAAAGTAAATGAACTTGAAATTCTCCAGGCTCATGCCCTGGTTGATCTTTTGGTACTGCGGCGTAGCCTGGTACAATTCAAACTCCGCCGCCCAGTCGGCCGCATTCAAGGGCGGTATCGTTCCACGCACAACCTCCCACTTGGTAATACTCAGTCCGCTTCCCGTAAGCCGCGTGACCCCGCCGATGACGACCTGCAGGAAGATCATGACCAAGCCGGTGATCAACCAGATTTTTACCGCGCGGGCTATTTGAGATGCTTCCGCATAGCGGATATTAAAATTAAACGCTGCCATAGTGAGCCTTTTTTAAAATTTGAAACAAAAGTACGGCCATCGGGTAAACGCTTTTCCACAATGCCAATCCTTCTTTAATAATTTTTAATGTTTTTAAATTTTAAAATCCCTGTTATTATTAGGACTGTGAATTTGTGGATAACGTCGTAACGTGCATTGCAAGGGTAGATATCCAGATCAGTTACCAGCTTTATCCACATGTTTGTATTTTTTTGGTCGCTAATAATCAATTTGTTGCGCCGATTTCCACAACTTTGTGGATAAAAATGTGAAAACGGCTTTATTTACATTAACATCGGTGTTAGCTGTGAATAGCTGGTTAGCTTTTGGGCACTTCTCCACAATCTTCACCGGATATCCCGGATGCCTGTTGGTGAATGGGGGTAAAATGTGAGCTGATGTTGGGTATTTCAGGACTTATTCACAACCTAATCTGAATAACTTATGCAAAACAGCCGTATAGCGCTTGCTGTTCTCGGAACGGCCTATTCTGTGTATATTTTAGCGCGGGCCTTCACCGTGCCCATCACCATTGACGAGGGGTACAGCATCATGACGTATGTGGGTAAACCGGTCTGGCAAATCATCGCATACCAGTACAATGAACTCAGCGCCAACAACCACATCCTGAATACGCTTTGTATCAAAGGGCTGGCCGCGCTGCAAGGTATGAATTTGAACGCCGCCCGACTGGGTAATATCGTTTGCGGCCTCGGATACGTCTGGGCGGGCGCGCGGCTGATGGAGGCGTTATTTCCGGATCGCACCCTGCAGATCGCCGGATTCGTGCTTTGGCTGGGGAATATCTATCTGGCGGAATTTTTTTCGATCGGCCGGGGGTACGGCATGTCCATCGGCCTGATGGCAATTTCGATTGGATGGATGTACCGGCACTTGCAGGACAACCGTTTTCGTACGTTGGCTTATGCGATGGGGATCGCCTGGCTGAGCGTAGCCGCCAATTTTATCCTGCTCAATTATTATCTTTTTCTTACCGCTTTTGCCTTGTGGCTGGTCGCAGCGAATCCGGCCGGGCGGCGCCTGCGTTTGACTTTGCTTGTCGGTCTTTCGGTTGCGATGGGTTTTTTTCTGTACCTGCCGTTCCGGCAAATGCGCTCGGTCAACGAATTTGATAAATTTGGCGCCAAGGGTTTTTACGAAGACACCCTGTACACCTTTGTGCGGTCGGCTTTCCGGGGCGAAGAGTATTTTGGTCCTAGTACCTATCCCGTGTGCACGTATATCCTGGCCGGTTTGTTTTTTGCTTTGCTGGCGATCGGTCTGTGGCAATGGCAGCGCGCGCGTTTTCGCTGGTCTCCGCCGCTTTTCTTGGCCGCCCTGTTACCGGGCGTATTGTTGGTAAATGTGAGTATGACCCTACTGACCAGCGCGACCTGGCTTCCCGGCCGCACCAACGCATTCTTTTACCCATTGTTGATCGCAAGCTTCGCAGGCGTTTCGGCGGGTCTGCCCATTGCGTTCGCCCGGCGCGCGCTGCTAATACTGGCTTTGCCGGTTGCCTGGCATTTTGGCAATACGCTGAATTTGCGCGATTCTTTTGAGTGGTGGTTCGACCGGAATACCCGCAAAGTGCTGGATTACGTCGCCAATGTGTACCAAGAGGAAAAACGCGCGCAACCCATTCGCTTGAGTTGTTACTGGCTGTACGATCCGTCGTTTGATTTTCACATCAAATACGATCGAGCAGGCTACGACCGCTATGTCGTGCGCGATATTCCCTGGATGGGGCTTCCCAAAGCGGAAGACGGCTGGGAATATTACTATTGCGGCAGGGAGCAGATGGAGCAGCTCCTTGATATTTATGAAGTTGTTTGGGTGGTGGAGGCGAATAATCAGTATTTGCTTCGGCTGAAAAAAAGTTAAAACCTACTTTCCGTTATTTTTCCTCCTTCTTTGTTTCCACCACTTTTCTGCTTCCACGGCGTGGAACAAAATAGCCGACACGCCGATGCAGCCTGCCAACTCCTGCCAGCTGAGCGGCTGGGTATTAAACAAGGCGTTGGCCGCCGGCAAATAGACGACGATCATTTGCAGCGCGAAGGTGAGCGCGACTGCGCCGAGCAGCGGCTTATTGCTAAAAATTCCCTGGCGGAAGAGAAAGGCGCGTTCGCTTCGGATGGCCAGGACGTGTCCCAACTGGCTCAGCGAGAGTACCGTAAATACCATCGTCTGCCAGTGTTCGAGTTCGCGGTGCACCGCCCAAGCCTGGGTACCGAGGGTGAGGGCCGCCATGAAAAGTCCTACCCAGAGGATATGGTAGCCGGCGCCTTGCGCAAACAGGCTTTCCCCGGCCGGCCGGGGCGGGCGCTGCATGATATCCGGTTCGGGTTTTTCGCCGGCCAGCGCAAGGCCGGGCAGGCCGTCGGTCACCAGATTGATCCACAGAATATGGATGGGCAGCAGCGGCATCGGGAGTCCGATCAGCGGCGCGAGGAAGATCGTCCAGATTTCCGCGCCGTTGCAGGTCATGATATATTTGACAAACTTTCGGATATTGTCGTAAATTCCACGGCCTTCGCGCACGGCGCGCACGATGGTGGCGAAATTATCGTCCAGCAGAATCATGTGCGCGGCTTCCTTGCTGACGTCCGTGCCGTTGATGCCCATGGCCACGCCGATATTGGCTGCTTTGAGCGAGGGCGCGTCGTTGACGCCGTCGCCGGTCATTGCGGCGAAATGATTTTTCTTTTGCAGCGCCTTTACGATCTGCAACTTCTGGTCGGGCGAAACCCGGGCGTACACCCGGATTTTTTCAACCTGTTCTTCAAACACTTCGGGCTGCATGCGCTGCAGTTCGAGGCCGGTGAGCATCAGGCCGCCGGGTTCGAGGATGCCGATTTCGCGGGCGATGGCCGCGGCGGTGGCGGGATGATCTCCGGTAATCATAACAGGCCGGATGCCGGCGGTTTTACAATCGGAGATCGCCGCTTTGACTTCCTCGCGGGGCGGGTCTATCATACCGGCCAGACCGGCGAAATGCAGGTCGCGCTCCACAGTGTCGTACGAAAACGGATGCGGGATGGCGTCGAGCACGGTATATGCGTAAGCGATGACCCGTTGTCCCTGATCCGCCCAGGCGTAGGCTTCGGCGGTCAGAGATTCCTGATCCGGTTCGCTAGCCAGCCTGGCGGCGATGGCTTCCGCGGCGCCTTTTGAAAAAACCAGGTAACGGTCGCCGAAGCGGTGCACGGTCGTCATGCACTTGCGGTCGGAATCGAAGGGCAACTCTGCTTCCCGCGGATAATTTTGTGCGATGCGCCGGCAGGTTTCCGCCCCCCATTTTTGTTGGGCGAAGCGCAGGAGGGCGATTTCCGTCGGATCGCCGCGGAGTGCGCCGTCTTCCGCCATTTTCACATCATGGTTAAGGGATACGGCGAGGCCGAACAGCGAAATGTCCGGTTCGGGGTGGATTTCCGACGGACGTTCTTCCGTTTGCACCACCTGCATTTGGTTGAGGGTGAGCGTGCCGGTTTTGTCTGTACAGATGAAATTGACCGATCCGAGCGTTTCCACGGCGGGGAGTTTTCGGATCAGGGCATTTTTTTTGACCAGCCGGCCGGCGCCGCGCGCCAGCGCCACGGTGATGAGCGCCGGCAGCGCCTCCGGAATAGCGGCCACTGCCAGGCTGATGGAGAGCAGGAGCATATTGACAGGCGCTTCCCCGCGCAGCAATCCTGCGCCGAATAGCAGCGCGCAGATTGCCAGCACGCCGTAGGACAATTTCCGGCCAAAATCGGACATGCGTTGTTGCAGCGGCGTGACGGCTTCGTTTTCCTGCAGCATGCGCGCGATCTTGCCGATTTCCGTATCCATGCCGGTGGCGACGACCAGTCCTTTTCCCCGGCCGTGCGTCACCAGCGCGCCTTTATAGGCCATATTGAAGCGATCACCCAAGGGAGCGTCCTGTTCCTGCAGCGTCCGATCCGTTTTGTCCACGGGCGCCGATTCGCCGGTCAGGGCGGATTCGTCAATGCGCAGGCTGTGCGTTTCTATCAGGCGCAAATCGGCGGGCACGGCATTACCCGCCTCTAGCAGCACCATGTCGCCGGGCGTCAGCGCGCCGGCCGGTACGGATTGCGCCCGGCCTTCCCGCAGCACTTCGGCGGTCAGTACGGCCATTTTTTTGAGCGCTTCGAGCGCTTGCTCCGCGCGGTATTCCTGGATGAACCCGACCACGGCGTTCAGGAATACAATGATCAGGATGATCAGCGTATCCGCAAGTTCACCGACCAAACCGGAGACAACGGCTGCCAGGATGAGGATGAGAATCATAAAATCCTTGAACTGTCCGGCAAAAAGCAGCCAGGCCGGCTTTTTCTTTTTTCCCTGCAGTTCGTTCGGGCCGTATTTGGCCAGGCGCAATGCGTTTTCTTGCGCGCTCAGGCCGTCTGGTTGCGCGCCGAGTAGTTCGAGAGCCTTGTCAGTATCGAGATAATGCCAATTCATAGATTATTGGGTTGTGTGAAATGCATTTCGCCGCCTCCGGCGGCGAAATGAAAAATTAATAATTGTCTTTTTGAATTTTTTTTATAAAAAAATTCAAAAAGACAATTATTAAAAATATTATTTTTTGTCGAAACTAAAGAAGGGGCTTTTTACAAAGCCCGTGTTGAAATTATTTTCCAGATTTCCGGAAATGAAATCTCGACGTTTTTTTCAAATGCGTGATGCAACAATCAATATGTGCCGGTCATATCCTCATCTACGCAAATAATAAAATCTGCCCGGTTTTTGTTTTCCTCCAGCAATTTGGAGACATCCGCTTGCATGACCGTGCTGATGGTGGCGTACCGCAGATTGGGTTGTCCGCGTTGGAGGTACCAAAGGATCCCCTCGTAATTATCCGAGTGATAGGCGCCGTTGAAGTGCAGGAAGATGCCGCCGGTTTTCACGTGTTGGAGGATAAAATGCGCCATAGTGGCGTCTTTGATAGCCTGCGCTTTCGGGAAATTCGGGCTGGCATGATCACCCATCATCGTAAGCATGTTTTTATAGCCCGGGAGTTCGGGATCGTAGGCCGGCGGCAGGGGGGCGATCCAGGCTTTTTCCAGATCGGGCAGCGTATCCAGGGCTTCGAAGCCGCCGCCTGCGACTTTGGAGGCGTATTTTCGGGGGATATTTGTCGCGATAAACGCCAGTTTTTGCGCTTTGGCAAAATTGACCAGCGGCGCGTAGTCCGTCTTGTAATTTTTCCAGAGCCGGGCCAGCGTATCCAGGCCTTTTGCGGTGATTTCCCCGCGGAGGTACTGATCCAGGGGCGTTTGATTATCCGTTTCGAACATTTCCGCGCCGAGCGTCAGTGGTTTTGCGCCGGCGTGGAGGTCGCGGGTCAGTTCCAGCTGCAGCCAGTGGTCAATGGGGTTGTTGTGAAATTCTCCGAACAGGATCACATCGCGCGCGGCGAGGGTTTTCAGCATTTTTTCGTACGATACTTTTTTGCCCTGCGCATTGTACAGGACGTAGGCGGGTTTGTTTTGCGCCGTTAGCGCGGATGCGATGAAAAGCAGGAAAAAAAGCAGCAGATGTTTCATGTTCTTTACAATTTGTATGGTTACCCGTAAGCAAAGATAGGACAAGTCGGGGCAGGGATTTTCTTCCTTTGGTAAAAATGACAAAAAATATCCGGATTTTTGCCTGCGGTAGCATTTTCCTTTCCGAAGAACAACAAAACCCACAGCATGCATCCAGTTGACACGTTACAAATAAATTTTAACGCCGATCAGCTCCGGTTTCTCAACTTGGCGATGGCCTTTCTGATGTTCAGTGTGGCGCTGGACATACAGCCGGCTGATTTTCGTAAAGTAGCCCGGTTTCCAAAATCGGTGGTTGTCGGTTTGCTGATTCAGTATCTTTTATTTCCCTTGCTCACGCTGGCGGTGATTCGCGTTTTTGAGCCGCCGGTGAGTATGAGTATGGGCATGGTGCTGGTGAGCATGTGTCCGTCCGGGAACATGACGAATTTTCTCACCCATTTTGCGCGGGCAAACGTCGTGCTGTCGGTTACCTTCAATGCGATCGTGATCTTAGCGGCGGCGGTGGTGACGCCGGCGGGTTTTTTATTTTGGTCGGATTTTATACCGGATTCGGAGCGCTTGCGGCAGGCGTTTGAGATCCGGTTTCCGGATATGGCGCGGATCATCGCCGAGATGATATTGGCGCCTTTGTTACTCGGCATGGGACTGCATGTTTATTTCGGCAAATTGACCGCGGTGATCCGGCCCTGGGCGCAGCGTTTGTCGTTGTTTGTCTTTTTCAGCATTTTGATTCTCGCTTTATTGGGCAATCGGGATAACTTAGCGCAATATCTGGGATACGCCTTTCTGATCGTGTTGGTGCACAACGCCCTTGGGCTGGCTGCCGGATACTGGATCGGTCGTTTTGCGCGTTTACCGGAATCGGACAGCCGGACGCTGGCGTTTGAATCGGGCGTGCACAATACGGCCCTGGGCTTGTTGCTGATTTTTAGTTTTTTCAACGGCCTGGGCGGCATGGCGCTGATTGCCGCCTGGTACGGCATCTGGGATTTGGCGACGGGTATTGGGCTGGCGCTTTGGTGGCGGTATAAAGCGGCGCCACAACCGGGCTAGAATAATATCACCCCCTTCGGGGTTTTGGCTAATCGGGTATAAAAAAATGAACCATGCGCGTATTTTTAATTGTATTGCTGGCGCTTTCGGCGGTTATATTTTCCTGTAAAAAAGAAGAACCGTCGGTTGGCGGGCCATTTTACTGTACCGAGGTGAAAATCGGCAGTAAAACGCTCAATCTGAACAATCCGGTGCTCAACGGCGAGGTTCCGACCGACCAGCCTATCCTGCTGCGGTTTAATCGCGCGGTTGATCTCGGCGCGGTAGCGGGCGGTATTTCGCTTTCCGGCGACGGTGCGGCGACGCCCCTGACTTTTTCCTTGCAGGACGAGGAGCAGACGGTCGTGGCAACGCCTGTTGCCGGCGCGTTGGATTTTCGGAAAAAATACGTTCTGCAAATTACCGCCTCCCTGAAAAGCAAAGACGGTCGGGAGAGCAACCCCCAGACGCTGCAGTTTGAAACCAAAGCCGGCTCCCTGCGCATAGACTCGATCATCGTGCAGGGTCGCAACCTCCTGGCGCCGACGCCCCTCCGCGAGCTCCCGCTCCAATTCACCGCCCGGGTGCATTTCAACCAGGCGATCAACACCGCTTCCGTGACCAGCGCCGCCGTGAAATTGTTCCGTCCCGGCGCGTTCGCCGACCTCCAGTTCTCGTTCGAGCGCCAAGACAGCACCCTGGTGGTGGTTTCGCAGCAGCCCCTGCGGCACTTTGAAAAATATACTTTATATCTGAGCTCCACGATTACGGCGCCGGGCGGCTATGTGCTGAGCGATTTCTCCCGCTCGTTTTTTACCGCCCTGGATCCCACGCCGAAATTTCCGGTCATTTCCGATGACGCCTTGCTGGATTTGGTGCAAGAGCGGACGTTTCGGTATTTTTGGGACTTTGCGCATCCGGTCAGCGGACTGGCGCGGGAGCGCAACACGTCGGGCGATATCGTGACGACCGGCGGTTCCGGATTCGGATTGATGGCGATGGTGGTCGGCGTAGAGCGCGGGTTCATTACCCGGCAGGAGGCGGTGGCACGCTGGCAAAAAATAGTGGGTTTTTTGAAAAACAACGCCCAGCGCTACCACGGCGCCTGGTCGCACTGGCTCAACGGCTCGACCGGCGCGACCGTCCCGTTTAGTCAAAAAGACAATGGCGCCGATTTAGTAGAGACTTCTTTCCTGATCCAGGGCTTGCTCACTGTGCGGCAGTACCTCGACGCCGGCGATCCCGCCGAGCAACAACTGATCGCGGATATTAATGATTTGTGGGAAGGGGTGGAATGGGACTGGTTTACCCGGGGCGGGCAGGACGTGCTGTACTGGCACTGGTCGCCCACGTATGATTGGCAAATGAACCACCAGATCCGAGGTTATAATGAGTGTTTAATCACCTATTTTCTGGCGGCCAGCTCGCCCACGCACCCTGCCCAGACCGCCGCTTACCACAAGGGATGGGCAAACTCCGGCAGTATTCGCAACAACAACACCTATTATAATTACCGCCTGCCCCTCGGGTATTCCCTCGGCGGCCCCTTGTTTTTTGCGCACTATTCCTACCTCGGTTTGGATCCCCGCAACCTGAACGACAGTTACGCGAACTACTGGGAGCAAAACCGCCACCACAGCCTCATCAACCGGGCTTATTGCATCGCCAACCCGCTCAATAAATTGGGCTACAGCGCTTCCTGCTGGGGCCTCACGGCCAGCGATAATCACCTCGGGTACAACGCGCATTCGCCCACCAACGACCTGGGCGTGCTTGCGCCCACCGCTGCCCTGAGTTCGTTTCCATATACGCCCCAGGAATCCATGGAGGCCCTGAAGTTTTTTTATTATCAACTGGGCGACAAGCTTTGGGGGCAATATGGATTTTACGACGCATTTGCGCCTTCCGAAGGTTGGTACGCCAACAGCTACCTGGCGATTGACCAAGGCCCGATCGTGGTGATGCTTGAAAACCACCGCAGCGGGAAATTATGGAACCTGTTTATGTCGGTCCCGGAGATCGCCGTGGGCGCCGAACGGCTTGGATTTACGTTTTGATTCGGGAAAATACCGACCGGTGACGAATGTCACCGCGCCCGGTGATCGGAAATTCGAAGGCTTAGTGTACATTTGCCCGTTTCTTTTTCGAGTCGGTTCCGGCGACGGTTCGGAAATTTCTCCGCCTTCCGCCTTTTCCGGCAAATAGATTTGTATGAAGCTACTTTACACTACCCTTTTGTTTTCGGCGTTCGTCGCCTTTTCCACCCCCATTTATTCACAGGACATTAAAATCACCGGTACCGTGACCGATGTGCTGTACGGCGATCTGCTCATCGGCGTAACGGTGAACGTGCCCGGCACGTCCATCGGCGCCGTGACCGACCTGAACGGCCGGTACAGCCTGACTGTTCGCCCGACGGACAAGCAGCTGAGTTTTAGTTACACCGGGTACACGTCCTTGTTGGTGGATATCAACGGCCGCACCGAGATTAACGTCCAGTTGTACGAGCAGGCCGATCTGCTGCGCGAAGTGGTCGTCGTCGGGTATGGAACCCAGAAAAAAAGCGACCTGACCGGCGCGGTATCTTCCGTGCGCGGCGCCGACCTGACCAAAATTCCTTCTCCTTCGGCCGAGCAGGCCTTGCAGGGCAAAGTGGCCGGGGTGCAGGTGAGCAGCGCCTCGGGCGCGCCGGGTTCTGCGCCCGTCATTCGCGTGCGCGGGGTCGGTACGTTTAATAACGCCTCCCCGATTTTTGTCGTGGACGGCGTGATTCTGGACAATATCTCCTTTTTGTCGGCTGCGGACATCGCCTCCATGGAGGTGTTGAAAGATGCTTCAGCAACCGCCATTTACGGCTCCCGCGGCGCCAACGGCGTTATCATCATCACCACGAAACAGGGAACCCAGCAGGGCGGAAAACCCGGCTATTCTTTTTCCGCCGAATACGGCATTCAGCATTTGGCCAAAAAAATTGACTTGCTGAATTCCCGGGAATTCGGCGCGTACGTCAACGAAATCACCCCCGGCAGTTACAACAACCTTGACGCCCTGCCGAACACCGATTGGCAGGATCTGATTTTTCAGGACGCTGCGTTGGGCAACTACCAGTTTTCCGTATCCGGCGCCTCCGATCGCCAGCAATATTACGTCGGCGTCGGCCTGTTTCACCAGGAGGGCATTATTGAAAAATCCAGATTCGACCGTCTGACCGTCAAGCTCAACAACACGTACAAGTTGTCTGAAAAAATTCGCATCGGCAACAACCTCACCCTAGCGCCGTTCCAGCAAAAAAACGCGCCCAACGTGACCTACGCTGCGTACCGCGCCCAGCCGGTCATCAAACCCTTCAACGCCGACGGCAGCTTCGCCGAAGTGCCCGGCGTGGGCAATCCCTTGGCCGACATCGCCTACACGAACAACGACAACCGCGGCATCCGCACAGTTGGAAACATCTATGCCGATCTGACCCTGCTCAAGGGGCTGGTGTTCCGCTCCTCTTTCGGGATTGATTTGAACTTCGCGGAAGGCCGATCTTTTACGCCCGTTTTCTTCGTATCGCCGCAACAGCAAAACGAACTCAACGACCTTTCCATTTACAACAACCGGAACTCCAACTGGCTCTGGGAAAACACCCTCAACTACCAGTTCAACGCCGGCAAAAAACACCGCTTCGACCTGCTGGCCGGTTACACCATGCAGCAACTGCGCTCCCTCCTCTTTTCCGTGGCTGCGCAAAATGTGATCAGCGAACAAGAAAATCTCTGGTACGTCAACAACAATAATATCAACCCCAATTCAGTTTTTCACGGCGTGGACGCCAACCAGAACTATTCGCTGGCTTCCTACCTGTTCCGCGTGAATTATACCTACAACGATAAGTACTTGCTCACTGCGACTTTCCGCCGCGACGGCTCTTCCAAATTTATTGAAAAAAACCGCTGGGGCAATTTTCCCTCTTTTGCGGCAGGCTGGAATATCGCCCGGGAGCCGTTTATGGAGGATCAACGCTTGTTTAACATACTTAAACTGCGTGCCAGCTGGGGACAAATCGGGAATGAAAAAATTAGCTACCTCGATCAGTACGCCCTCATCCTGAACGGCGTGAACGCCGTCTTCGGCTCGAGTGAAACCATGACCCCCGGCTCCACGTTCGGAAAAAACGGCAATCCGAATATCCGCTGGGAAACGACCACCCAGACCGACGTAGGCTTGGAGATCGGCCTGTTCGAAAGCAAAATTACCGCAGAGCTGGATTACTACAACCGCCTCACCGACGATATCCTCGTCGAGCTCTCCACGCCCGGTTACACCGGAAACGGCCAGGGCGTGAAGGTGCGCTATAACGCCGCTTCCGTACTCAACAAAGGACTTGAATTTAACCTCGCCTACAACGGCCGCGTCGGCGAGTTGAAATACCGCATCGGCGCCCTGGGTTCCACCATTTCCAATACCGTGAAAAGTGTCGGCGGCAGCAGCGGCGTGGACTCCACGCTCGTCGGCGGCTTCCTGGGCAACGGCCAGTCGGTCACCCTCTCGCAGGCAGGTCTGCCCATCGGCGCATTTTACGGGTTCCAGACCGGCGGCGTGTTTCAAAACCAGGCTCAGCTCGACGCCACGCCCCGGCTTTCCATCGCGGAAGTGGGCGACCTGATCTTCCTCGACCAAAACGGCGACGGCGTTATCAACAATGCCGACCGCACCTTTATCGGCTCCCCGATCCCGAAATTCATCTTCGGTTTTTCCGGAGAAATGAGCTACAAACAATTGGATTTGTCCATAGACTTTCAGGGCCAAACCGGCAATAAAATCTACAACGGAAAAGAAGCCGTGCGACCCGACCTCTACAACTTCGAAGCCCAGGTACTCAACCGCTGGACCGGCGAAGGCTCCGGAAACCAGGAACCCCGCGCAACGGCCGGCGGGTACAACTGGATTACCTCCGACCGCTTCGTGCAGGAGGGCTCCTTCCTCCGCCTCCGCTCGCTCACGCTCGGCTATTCCGTTCCGGAACGCAGCTTGCAACGCCTCCGGATGACCCAGGCCCGCTTCTACCTCCGCGGAACAAACCTGTGGACCCTGACGAAATTCACCGGTTATTCGCCCGAAATCGGCAGCGGCGACGTGCTGTCCGCCGGTATAGATTACGGCGTGTATCCCATCACGGCCATCTTCACCGGCGGCTTCAATATGAGTTTTTAAACCAAACAGTTTTCGCCCCAACCCGCCGACTGATTTTATCTTAAAGTTAAAATGACAGACTATGAAAGTCGCTACCATAAAAATTGCCTGCCTGCTGGCGCTCACGACCTTCGCCGGCTGCAAGGATTTTTTGAATGAATCGCCGCAGGGAAACCTGACCCAGGAATTTTTCCCTTCGAACGAAAACGAGGCCGTCCTGGCTACCAACGCCTGCTACCATACGCTTCGAGGCTGGTTTTACCACAGCGGCGGCTATCCGATCCTGGATATCATGTCGGACGATGCGTATAAAGGTTCCAATCCGGGCGACCAGGCGAACAACCTCAATCCGTTCGACAACTTTACGTTTAACAGCAGTCAGGACGGATTGGATCGCTGGTGGAGCGCCTTGTACGAAGGCGTGAAATTCACGAACGTGGTAATTGAAAAAGCGCCGAATATCGCCATGGACGAAGTGAAGCGGGCGAATCTCGTGGCGCAGGCTCGTTTTTTGCGGGGCTTGTACTATTTCGATCTGCTGCGCGCCTGGGGCGGCGTGCCGCTGGTGCTGGACACCAATCCGGCCCTTACCCTCGGTCGCGCGAGTGAAGCCGAGGTTTATGCCGTGATCCTCGACGATTTGCTGTACGCGATAGATAACCTGCCGCTGCAAAGCGCGTTGTCGCCGGCCGATTACGGTCGCGCCACCAAAGGCGCCGCGCAGGCGCTGCTTGCGAAAGTGTATTTGTTTCGCGGCGATTTTCCGAATGCGGAGCGGTACGCACTGGCCGTGATCCAGTCGGGCGCGTACCAGTTAGATCCCGTTTTTTCGCACACCTTCTCGTTGTCCGGCCAGTTTAACCAAGAGTCCGTTTTTGAAATCGGCGCCCTCGGCCTCGACGGCACGACCAACGGCGGCAACCAATACGCCAACACCCAGGGCGTGCGCGGCACGCCTAATCGCGGTTGGGGCTTCAACCGGCCCTCGCTGGATTTGATGGATCACTTTGAGGCCGGCGACCCCCGCAAGGAGGCTACCATTATTTTCCTCGGCGAAATAATAGACGGCGTGAAAATCCTGGGCGACGGCAATACGGCGGATATCACCTACACCGATCCCCCCGCCAACACCGTGGTGAAAGAAATCGAGTGTTACAACCAGAAAGTGTGGATACCCGGCGTCTCCACCGCCGAACAATGGGGGCACAACCGCCGGCTCATCCGCTACGCTGAAGTGCTGCTGACGGCCGCCGAGGCGCTGAACGAAAATAACAAGCCCGCCGAGGCCCTCGTGCACCTCAATCAGGTGCGGGAACGGGCGCGAGGCGGCAACAGCGGCGTCCTGCCCGATATTACCGTCACCGACAAGGCCGCTTTGCGGAACATCATCCTCAACGAGCGCCGCGCCGAGCTGGCCATGGAAGGCTGTCGTTTTTGGGATCTCGTGCGCACCGGCAACGCACCGGCTGTGCTCGGATCCCTCGGATTTCAGGCCGGCAAACACGAGAAACTCCCGATACCACAGACAGAAATAGATATTTCACAAGGAAAAATCACCCAAAATCCCGGGTGGTAGTTATTTTTCACTAATTAAATCTTTTTGTAGCAATGAAGAAGTCACTTCTTTTTCAATCCGTCCTCCTGGTCCTGTTCACTTTCCTCGCCTTCCAGGCCTGCAAAGATGAAAAGACCTACGAACTGGACTCCCTCGTCGCCAACGCCATTGACCTGAACGGCGCGAACAGCGCCACGGGCGTGGACGCCAAAGCCGACATCGTCGCCACGTTTTCGCAAGACATTGACGCGGCAACGGCCAACAACACCAACATCACCCTGACCCGCGACTACGACAACGCCGACATCGCGCTGGCCGTAACGGTTTCCGGCAAAGCGGTGACGATTAACCCGAGTGCCGACCTCGGCAGCGGCACCCTGTACAAATTGTCGTTCAAAACCGGCATGAAGTACAGCGACGGCACGGCCGTGGAAGCCTTCGACCGCACGTTCACCACCGCGGGCAATTTCGCCCCCTCCGGCGTGATCGCGCACTGGAGCTTTGAAGACAACGCCAACGACGTCGTGGGCAATTTCGACCCCTCCGCTTCCGTGGCCATCACCTACACTGCTTCGCGCAACGCCGCAGCCGGTAAGGCCGCTACGTTTGACGGCGACGCCAGCATCATCGAGATCCCGGGCGCCGACCAGCTGATGAACACCAACGATTTCTCGATGGCTTTCTGGGTAAAACCGAATTCCTCGGGCCACGTGAACGCCGACGGCAATCCGGCCGGGCACTTCGTAATGGGTTTGTCTGCTTTCAAAGGCTTCCAGTTCGAAATCACGTCCGACTACAGCTGGTGCAAGCTGGCCTGCAGCTACAAGCTGGCCGACGGCACGGGTGCTGCGGAAGACCTTTGGTTTCCCGGCGATGGCAAGACCTTCGCAAACGGCGGCTGGCAGGGCTGGGATTTCTGCAAAGATCTCACCGGTTCGGGCGGCGTGGCTGCCCTGCTGAAAGACAAGTGGGCGCATGTTGTGTGCGTGTATAACAGCACGAGCAAGCAAGGCATCATGTACATCAACGGCGAAAAAATGAAAAGCTTTGATTTCGACCTGTGGCCCGACGGCGATGCCAAGCGCGGCGTAAGCGGTCTGAAATACAACGGCACGGCGCCGGAAGTCGTGAACGAACTGGCGTTCGGTTTCGTCCAGTCGCGCGCCGGCCTGCTGTGGGACACCGAGCCGTGGGGCGGTTACGATTTCCCCACCTCCAACCACTTCAAAGGCCAGCTGGACGACATCCGCGTATGGCACAAAGTGCTGACCGGCGACGAGATCCTGCTGCTTTACAACTCGGAGAAGTAATTTGCCGGATGGTAGGATAGCGCTGGTTAAGCGCTTGTAAAAGACCCGCTTTTGGCATCGCGCCCGTTTTTGTGAAAAAAACGGCGGGCGGTGTCCAAAGCGGGTCTTTTGTTTTAGCAACTATTTCGCCGGCTTGCCGACCTGGCTAAGTAGTTACTGACAAGAAGCCTTAAAACAGAAAACCTGACAGGTGCTTACAAGGAGGCTTGCATGCCGTTTATGAAAGTGTTATCTTTGTACTGTTTAAAAGCAACAAGAAAATGATTATTGAAATTCCGGATGATGTTTTTGTAAAAACCTCCCACAGCGAAGAAGAGGTTAAGCGGGATATTCTTGCATTTTTATACCAAAAACGTGTACTGACTTTAGAGCGGGCAGCCGTATTGGCCGGTGTTACGCGCCTCGATTTTCAGCGTCTGCTGGCAGATCGGAATATCCCGATCCACTACGATCTGGAAGATTTAGAAATGGATCTGCGGCATCTTGCTGAAATGGAGCGGTAGAGAAAATGATTGTTGTTAGCGACACCTCTCCCATTGTCAATCTTGCAGTTATTGGCAAACTGGATATACTTCCGGCTTTGTTTGGCAAAATCTATATTCCTAAGGCAGTTTATGAGGAAATCGCAGTTAGAGGAGCTGGCCAACCCGGCGCTTCGAAGGATCCAAATATTACTTCAAAAATCGGCTGGGCTAGTGCCGGGTTGTGTAAAAAGTCCAGTAACGACCCGTGAAACAAAAAGATATTTTGTTTAATCGCCTGTTTTTTAAAAAATAAAAAAACGATTAAACATTATTGTATTTCGCCGCCGGAGGCGGCGAAATACTTGTGACACAATTCCGAGGTGAGTATAGCATGGCCGATTCCTGCAATAAAAGCGCGCCCTTGTAGAGCGGACGGGTCCCTACGGGATGACAAGGGGGCTTACAGCGCCTGGGGGGCGGACGATTGCGGTAGGCAACGATCGCGGCGCCCCCCAGGGGACGCCCGGATTTGCCGTGCAGGAAGCAGGGCGCCGATTGGCCGCAACAAATCAGGCTACCCGGCGCCGGCGCGGGAATAATTATTCCCCGCATGCTGCGCAATTCCATTTTTTTAGTACTTTTCGGCCTGAAAATCCGAAAAATGTATGACTGCTGCCAGTTTTTCAAACCAAATACGCGATCTCATTGCCCGCGATGAGCTGCAAGCCGCCCTGACGC
>JAUMBL010000010.1:0-6970 GCA_032115775.1 Saprospiraceae bacterium
AGCTACCGCACTGCGCTGGAGTGGCAAAGTTACCGACTGCCTGCGGGCAGTCGCGAGCAGTACCTGCGCTTGTCGG
Source organism: Saprospiraceae bacterium (assembly GCA_032115775.1). Classification (GTDB taxonomy): domain Bacteria; phylum Bacteroidota; class Bacteroidia; order Chitinophagales; family Saprospiraceae; genus M3007. The sequence goes on from JAUMBL010000010.1 coordinate 77, forward strand.
CCGAGTGGAAACAAGACTTGTACTACCGCCCCAAGCGCCGCCTGAGCGCCCGGCTCTTCGCCGGCTATTTCCTGGTGAACAGCCGCCGCGAGGCCGGGACGGTGTCCGATAACCTGGCGCGCGGTTCTTTCGCGCTGAATCCGCAGGGCTTCAACGATTATCGTTTCGACCAAATATTTTTGGGTCGCTCCGACCGCCAGGGTATCTGGGCGCAGCAAGTCAGCCAAAATGAAGGCGGCTTTAAAAACGCGTTCGGCGCGCCTTACCGCACCCAAATCGGCAACTCGAATAATTTTATCCTCGCATTGAACCTGCGCGCCGATTTGCCGTTTCGACTGCCGCTCGGCCTGCCGATCAAACCTTGGTTTGACCTGGGTTATTACGACGATGCCACCCCCGCCGGCGATAACAGGCTGTTTAAGGATCAACTGCTGTGGAGCGGCGGCCTGATGCTGTCGTTGCTGGATGGCCGGTTCGAGCTGTATTTTCCTTTGGTAAATGCCAAACCGCTGCGCGATATTTACGCCGAATTTGCAAAAGGGAATTACGCCCGGCAAATCACCTGGAGCATCCGGTTCGACCGACTGAATATCCTGGATTTGATTGAAAACAACGCCAGATGACGCCTGTCCAGCGGGAGAATCCGGCGCGCCACCTGCCTGCAAACAGATGACCACTGCCGGACAAACCTTTTGAACGCACCCGGAATAGATTTTAACACACTACGCTTTTTACATGAACTGGAAATCAGCCATACCCCGTCTCCAACATACCGATACCGGTAATTTTTTCCTCATCGCCGGCCCTTGCGCCATCGAAGGCGAGGAAATGGCCTACGAAATCGCTGCGGAAATTCATCGGATTTGCAGCGGACTCGGCATACCGTATATATTTAAAGGCTCGTACCGGAAGGCTAATCGAAGCAAAAAAGATTCCTTTACCGGTATCGGCGATGAAAAGGCCCTAAGCATCCTCCAGGCCGTCGGGAAACATTTTGACGTGCCGGTTACGACCGACATTCATACCGACGAGGAAGCCGCGCGCGCGGCAGCGTACGTGGATGTGCTGCAAATCCCGGCTTTTCTGTGCCGCCAAACCAGTCTCCTGGAAGCCGCCGCGCATACCGGGAAGGTTGTTAATATCAAGAAAGGACAGTTTGTCAGTCCGGAATCCATGCGCTTCGCTATGGAAAAAGTGGAAAGCGAAGGGAATGATAAGGTATTGCTCACCGAACGCGGAACCACCTTCGGCTACCAAGATTTGGTGGTGGATTTCCGCGGTGTTCCAACTATGCAGGATTTTGGCGCCACGGTCGTGCTCGATTGCACCCACTCGCTGCAACAACCTAACCAAAGCAGCGGTGTGACGGGCGGTCGCCCGGCGCTGATCGAGACCATCGCGCGCGCAGGCGTGGCGGTGGGGGTGGACGGCCTGTTCATCGAAACGCATCCCCGACCCGCCGAAGCAAAATCCGACGGCGCCAACATGCTGCCGCTGGATAAACTCGAACCGCTGCTGGAAAAATTGGTGCGGATTCGCGCGGCGATCCGCTGAAAAAAGTGCGCGCTTTTGTTATTATATCGTTTTGCAAATAAAATTGCGCGTTCGAACAATAAATAAACATGAATTTATGAATCCCTTTATTGGAAATTGTAAGTCTTACACTATTTTTACCGCGTATTAAAATAAGCGCCTGCAAAGGCGGTCGCACAGGATTTTGAATCGACGCTGTTTTTGCCCGATTAAAACGGTTTTTTGCAGGCTTTAAAGCGCTGCAGATACCGATAAAATATGTAAAGACAGGCTTTTAGAGATTCCTGCGCGATCCGGTTTTGTAAGCCTAAAAATCGCAGACAAAAAATTTTTCAGTGCGCCGGGTATTTTTTTTCACGGCCACCCGCCAAAAATAATGCGCACCGCATCTTATTTATTAGCGGGTCAATTTGAAAAAAAAGATTCAAACCGGCGCCTGATTGTTTTTCTGCCTTCATTTATTTTTAAACTTATTACTCATCTAAAAATTTTTTAGCAGCATGACAGCAGCAAAAAACACTCAGGCAAAGCAACAATCCGGTGATGGCTTCGCGTCAATTTTCCCGCTCATCGCCATTCCCCTGTGCTTCGTAGCCGCCGTGCTCTTGTACCTTTTCGTTTTCGGCGCTCCCGGTAACTTTATTGACAACGATCCTACCAAAGACCCCCTGCCGGGCAACTACTCCGGGATGATCTACAAGGGCGGTCCGGTAGTTCCTATGCTCTGGGGCCTGCTCTTTATCGTATTGGTTTTCGTAATCGAGCGTTTCATCACGCTGCGTAAAGCTACTGGTTCGGGTAATGTGGACGGTTTCGTGCGCAGCATCAAAGGCTTCCTCGACCGCGACGATATCAACGGCGCAATCGGCGCTTGCGACAAACAAAAAGGCTCTGTAGCCAACGTTGTGCGCGCCGGCCTTTCCAAATACGGCGAAATGAAAGGCACATCCGGCATGGAAACCGACCAAAAAGTGCTGGCTATCCAAAAGGAAGTAGAAGAAGCCACCACGCTGGAACTGCCGATGCTGGAGAAAAACCTCAGCATCCTGTCCACGATCGCCTCTGTCGCTACCCTGATCGGTCTGTTGGGTACGGTACTCGGGATGATTCGCGCGTTCGCGGCGCTCGCACATGCCGGCGCTCCGGACTCCTCGGCACTCGCAACCGGTATCTCCGAAGCACTCATCAATACGGCGCTGGGTATCGGAACCTCCGCCGTCGCTATTATCTTCTACAATGTGTTCACCGGCCGTATTGACGGTATGACGTACCGCATTGACGAAGCGGGTTACAGCCTGACGCAAACGTTTGCTGCGCGCAATGCGTAAGCCGGAAGGGGCTTCTGAAACCTCCACCGTTCACGCAAAAATATTGAATTATGCCTAAGCATAAACCTAAAAGGAGTAATCCGTTTATTGACATGACGGCGATGTGCGACGTGTCGTTCCTACTCCTCACATTCTTCATCCTGACGGCAAAAATGCGCCCGGCAGAAACGGTTATCGTGGATACGCCATCGTCTATCTCGCAGACCAAACTGCCGGACGCCGGTACGCTGACCCTGCTCGTGAGCAAGGAAGGCCGGGTGTTCGTCGATATGGCCGGCCAGCATACCCGGAAGTATCTGATTGATCAAATCAATAAAGATTACAGCCTGGGACTCAACGACGAGCAAAAACTGCGCTTCTCCATCGCCGGCAGCTTCGGCGTGCCGCGCGCGGATCTGAAGCCCTGGCTCGACGCCTCGCCCGCAGATCGCGCTAAAATAGACGCGCCGGGTATCCCGATTGATACGGCCGATATCAATAAAAGCGAATTGGCCACCTGGGTACACATGGCTCGCCTGGCTCAGTTTGAAATGAAAAAGGAAGGCAAAGTAAGCGAGGAGTATGTCATCGTGGTGAAAGCCGATAAGGACACGCCCTATCCCGCAATCCAAAAAGTGATCAATACGCTGACGGATATTAACGTCAACAAGTTTAACCTGATCACCAATATGGAAGCGGATCCGAGTAAACTAGAGGCGATCAAGTAAAGGAATCCCCGGAGGCGCAAAACGCCTCTGCATTTCAAAACTTTTAAAAAAATGCCGAACTATGGCTGAAATGCAAGTCGCCGAGAAAGGCGGTAAGGGCGGTAAAGTCCGTTCAAAAAAACTCTCTACCCGCGTGGACCTGACGCCCATGGTGGACTTGGCCTTCCTCCTCATCACCTTCTTCATGCTCACCACCACCCTGTCTAAACCGCAGATCATGCCGGTGGTAATGCCTGAAAAGAAATTGGAGGATTTGGAAGAGTTCCAGGCGACCAAGGAATCGCAGGTGATTACCCTGATGCTCGGCGCAAACGATAAAGTCTATTACTATGAGGGGATTACCGACCCGAAACTGGATTCTACCGACTATTCCGCAGAAGGGCTGCGCAAAGTGATCCTCGAAAAAAAGGATCGCGTGCGCCAACTCTTCCCCGATAAGGAAAAGAAGGATGAAAAAACAGGCGATACGAAAAAAATCTCCCAGATGAACGTCATCATCAAGCCGACCAAAGACGCCCGCTATAAAAATATCGTGGACGCCTTCGACGAGATGAAGATTTGTAATGTAGCGCTCTATGTACTGCTGGATATCTCCAAACAGGAAGAGGAATTTATCGCCAACCCGGCTGCCGGCCTGAAATTCTCCGTCGAAGAACAAGCCAAAGCAGCCGTCGGACAACAGTAGTACGCCCGAACAAAAGGTTCTATTAAAAATTAAAATTCACATTCCAATGGCAGAACAAAAAGGTGCGAGCGCCTATCGGGACATGCTGGATATCATCTTCGACCACCGTAATAAATCCTACGGCGCGTACCAACTGCGACGGGCTTACCCGAAGTACCTCGGCCGCGCATTGGGCTACGGACTGCTCCTGATTTTATTCATGGCTTTATTGCCGAGTCTGAGCAGATTCGTTTCCGAGGCGTTCAAAGCGGAAAAGCCGATTGACGTTGTAGCCGAACTCGGCCCGCCGCCGGATATTGATCCTAACAATCCGCCCCCGCCTCCACCCCCCCCGCCACCTACCCCTCCGCCGCCTACACGCTCTACAGTGCAGTTCGTCCCACCGGTAATTAAAAAGGACGAAGAAGTGGAAGAGCAGGAAATTAAAACGGTGGAGGAACTCATTGAGGAGGATAAGGCGATCGGTAAGGAGGATAAAGATGGTACAGACGACGCACCGCCCGCCCTCAATGACAATCCGTCGGAGCTGGTCATCGAGACGAAAGCACCGGTAGAGGATAAAACGTACGAAATGTTCGATATCCAAAAACCGCCGAGTTTCCCAGGCGGTGAGGCCGAACTGCTCAAGTACCTGGCGCAAAATATCAAGTACCCGCCGCTGGCGCGCGAAAATAATATCCAGGGCGTCGTCGCACTGACCTTCGTCATCAACCGCGATGGCAGTGTCAGCGACGTGAATGTCTTGAAGGATATCGGCGGCGGCTGCGGCAAGGAAGCCATCCGCGTGGTCGGCGATATGCCGAAATGGCTCCCCGGCGAAGCAAATGGCAATCCGGTAAAGGTGCGCTTTACGCTGCCGGTTCGATTTAAACTGGAGTAAGCGCCTGTTGGATCTAAAGTTTTCAGGCGCTCGCCTAAAATCAAAATCCGAAAGATGCGCTGATAGCAAAAAAAACGGCGTGGCGGTTACGAACCGACCACGCCGTTTACTATTGAAAGAACCTTGCCGTCCGCTAACTGCGTTTCCAGCAGGTCGCCCTCCTGTAATTCGTGGACGGAACGCACCATCTTCCCATTTTTTAAGATGATACTAAAGCCTCGCTGCAAGACCAACGCAGGATCTGCCGCCGCGGCGAGCTGCGCAGCCTGGTCGAGTTGAAAGGCAGATCTCCGGAGGGTATGGCGCGCCAGTCCAGGCAGGGCGGCGTCGGCCTGTTGGAGTCGAAGCCGACCGTTTTGCACGAGGGCGCGGGCGCTCCAGTGGATTTGCGCGGCCTGATTTTCGAGTTGGAGCGCCTGGTTTTTTAGCAAATAGGCGCCGGTCGCCCGGATTTGATCAGCCAGTTGCAGGATGCTGTTCTCGTAGAGCAGGTTGTGTTGTATCAGAAAATCCGCAACGGCCGTGGGTGTTTTAAGCGATTTGTGCGACACGAGATCGCAAACAGTCTCGTCGCAGTCGTGTCCGATGCCGGTGAGCACGGGCAGGGGCGCCAAAGCAACGGCGCGAGCCGCCTGCGGGTGGTCGAACGCCGCCAGGTCGGTGCGGGCGCCGCCGCCGCGGATAATAACAATCACGTCAAAGTCGTCGCATCGCGCCGCCACCTCCGCCAGCGCGGCGGGAAGTTCCAGGGCTGTTTGCGGGCCTTGCAGCGCGCTGGTAAACAAACGGCAGGAAAATGCGTATCCAAAAGGGTTTTCCGCCAGATGCCGGCGAAAATCCTGCCATCCGGCAGCGCCTTCCGAGCTGATCACGGCAATGCGCTGGATCGCTACCGGGAGCGGGAGCGCGCGATTGCGTTCCAGTAGTCCTTCCCGACGCAGCGTATCAATGGTTTCCCGGCGCTGCATTTCCAGTCGGCCGAAAGTGTAAGCCGGCTCGATATCTTCGATGAGGAGTTTGAAGCCGAATCGCTCGTGAAAATCCACGCGCACCAGCAGTTTGATTTCTACGCCCTCGCGGAGCACTTCGTCGAGTACTTTACCGTGCTCCTGCCGTAGTTTTCGATACTGACCCGCCCAGAGCGCGGCGGACGACTGGGCGATGAGGTCGGATTCGCCCTTCTGTACCAAATCCAAGTAAAAGTGCCCGCGGGAATTTTTACAACTGCCCACCTCCGCCCAAATCCAGATCGGATCGCGGAAATTGAGCGTGATCACCCGACGGATGTACTCATTCAGGTCGTAGAGCGCGATCGGATTCATCGGAGCGCGGGCAGTCCGGCGATTTCGCGCACTTCGCGCAGGGTTTGCTGGGCGCGTTTTCGGATTTCGGCACTACTTGCCTGGATTTGCGCTTTCACCGCCTTTTTGTCTGCCTGCAGCGTGTGCAAGCGTTCGCGGAAAGCGCCGGTGAGTGCGACGAGGGCATGCGCCGTCACCTCCTTCAGATCGCTGTATTTGAGCGCGCCGTTGGTGTAATCGGTCATCAACGCGTTGTATGCATCCTGCTGCCCACAGGCGCGGAGGATTTCGAAGAGATTCTGTACGCCCGGGCTCATTTGCCCGGCCGGCGTTTCGCCGGTATCCGTCACGGCCGATTTAATTTGTTTGCGCACGCGTTCGTCCTCGCCGAAGAGATTGATATAGTGTTTTTCGCCCAGGCTTTTGCTCATTTTGCGGTTCGGGTCGGCGGGCGACAGGA
>JAUMBL010000011.1:0-19450 GCA_032115775.1 Saprospiraceae bacterium
GTTGGCGCCGTTGGGTTTCACCTCGCCGGCGCCGACTTTGGACACGGTTTTATTTACCGAAAGACCGAAAGACAGGGGGAGGCCGGTTTCGCGGATGATGGTTTGCCGCAATTCCGAACTCCATTTCATGCAGCCGATAAATTTATCCATACCGGTCAGATCCAGGTAAAATTCATCAATCGAGGCTTGTTCGAACAGCGGCGCCTGGGCTTCAATCACCTCCCGCACCAGCGCGGACTGCCTGGCATACGCTTCCATATCGCCCCGCAGCACGAGAGCGTCCGGACACAGCATTAAAGCCTGCCGCATCGGCATAGCCGAGCGCACACCGAACGCGCGGGCCTCATAGCTGCAAGCGGCCACCACCCCGCGGTTGCTATTGCCGCCGATGATAAGCGGTTTGCCGCGCAGGGCGTCGTTTCGGAGCAGCTCGACCGACACAAAAAAGGCGTCCAGATCGAGGTGAAGGACGGCCCGGGAGGAAAAGCCGAGATTCATCGCAGCCTGAAATTGATCCCGGCGTAGAACTCTCGTCCCCGAGTAGGCCCCCAGGCAAAACTGGGGTCGAAGCCGCGGGCGAAGGGGTTTTCCCAGCCGAGTATGGGTTTTTTCTGGCGGAAATCGAACACGTTTTCACAGCCGGCGAAGAATTCGAAGCGCTTGCGCGCGTGGCGCAGTTGTACGCTTGCCACGGTATAGGCTTCCGAATAGTCTGGTCGGCGCAGGTTTTCCGGGTTCAGGCGCGTATCCGGCAGGCGCTGGCGGCCATACCAGTGGGCGTTGGCGTCGAACTGCCAGCGTTCATCGGCGCTCCGAAGCGTAGCCACGCCCAGCACGCGGCTTCGCGGATTGAAAGGCAGCGGCGTTTTTCTGCCTTGCTGGACGCGAAACACATCCAAAAAATTATAGGCTGCGCGCAGTTCGAGCCGGCGGTTCCAAGCGGCGGAGAGTTCCATTTGCAGGCCGTTGCTAACCGATTTGTCGGTAAAATTAGCAATAATCGCCTTATTGGGATCGCTGTCGTAATCCGGGAAAAACTGGTTTTGGAATCGCGTGTGATAAAAATCGGCGGTAGCGGTCAGGCGCGTTTTGCCGATGGCGAAGCGCCGGGTGGCGTTCACGCCGGCGTTCCAGGCGCTTTCCGGGCGAATCGTTTCAGCGAATACGATATCGCGGTTGCCTGTTAGCAGGCCGATATTTTCCGGAAACAGCTGCACGGTTCGCCAGCCGGTACCCAGGCTGGCGCGAAGATCGAGATTGGGCGTTGGGTTGAAGCGCAGCATGGTACGCGGCGTGAGGCGCCACCCGAACTGGTTGTGGCGGTCGGCGCGCAGGCCGGCGATCCAAACCCAGCGATCATCTTTAAAATGGAACGTGTTTTCTGCAAAAACGCCCGGAATCCGTTCCTGGCGGCGATACGCGCCGTCGTACGTGCGACCCAGCGTATCTGCGGCGGCGAAGGCAATATTTTCGTTGAGATCGAAATGGCGGTAACTAAAGCCCGTTTTGAGGTCATGCAGTTTATTTTTACCCCAGAAAAGTTCATATTGCACATTGGCATACGCATGGCGCTGCGCGGCGTCGTATTGCGTGAGGCCAAACCAGGCGTCCTGATTTTGCGCTACAAAAGAAGCCAGCAGCGAGATCTTTCGATTGGCGTCGAAGCGGTAGCCGGTTTTTGTAAAAAGTTCCGGTTGTTGGAGCTGCACGGTTTGTCCATAAACGGCGGCGGCGCCCGCATCGGTTTCCGGGTCAAAGTCCTTCTGTCCGCCGATCCGCTGTTCGTGTACCAGTCGGGCGCCGACGAACGCGCTCCATCCGTTTTCGTTTTCCTTGCGGTAGCGCCATTTATTATATACGGCGTAGCGCGTCAGCAGCGGCAGATCGAGAAAGGCGTCGCCGTCGCGATCCCAGCGGCCGCCGGGTTGCATCGAATGCAGGGCAAGATAATTATCCCATTTCTCCTTTTTGAGCGCGATGCCGGCGTTCAGGTGTTTTTCACCGAAGCTGTTTACGAGCACATCGGCGGTGAGCGGCTCGGCGAGGCGGCCTTCCCGGGGAAAAACGGTGATTTGACCGACCATGCCCTCATAGCCTTGCAATACCGAGTTGGCGCCTTTTACGACCCAGATATTTTCGAGCATACTGCCGGGGATGGATCCCGTACCGTAGGTGTAGGTAAGACCCTGAATCGTGGGCAGTCCGTCCAGCAGAATCTGATTATACACGCCGCTGAGGCCGAGGATGCGCAGTTCCCGGGCGTTGGTCAGGATATTGGTGGTGGTAGGCTGCACCGTGCTTTGGGTTTCGAAGCAGCCCGCCAGGTCGCAGCAGGCGGCCTTTCGCAATTCCCCCCGATTGATCACCTCTGTTTTAATCGGTTGCAGCACAGAGATATACGCGCCGGTCACTTCGTCGCGCACCGTGACCTCCTGCATTTGTACTGCCACGGAAAGCGTCAGTTCCCAGTATGCGCTGAAATCATCCAGCAAAAAAGTATCCCGAACGCCAGCGTAAATCGCCGTCAGCCGCAGCGGTTTTTCAGCCGTGTCTGCCGGGAGCAGGATGGCGAAGGCGCCCACGCTGTCCGTTTGTGCTCCGATACTTGTACCGCTCCAGGCGATTACGGCGCCGGGAAGCGGCGTGGAGGCGGCGTCCAGCAACCGGCCATAGAGATATTGCGCGCGAAGCGACTGCGGAAAAACCGCACCGATAAACAGCAAAAAAGGGACAAATAATCGAATCATGATGCAATCAAACAGCGGGTATTGCGCTTTAATACGGTTAGGGTAAATTTTTAAAAAACAATTAGTTTTAAATAGGTATCTTTTCTGCAAAGAAACCACAAAAAAATGTTTTTCAAACAATTTTTTCAGGCATAAAAAATGGTCGCATGGTTTTTTTGTCAGGAGCTTGTGTGCATTCCTAAAAAAATTTACCTTTGCACCCGCTTTTACAAGGCGCGGTAGCTCAGCTGGTCAGAGCGCAGGATTCATAATCCTGAGGTCGGGAGTTCAAGCCTCCCCCGCGCTACCAAAGTAATAGATGCGATGTATCGTGGTCGTAGAGACGCGTTGCATCGCATTTTCATTATCAGGCTGGTATAAGGAGCGGCTTGTGGCGTTCACCCCCCATGCTTCCCGACCGTCCATCCGGCGCCGGACAGCCGCGCTGCGCCGCTCTCCTGGGCAGGTTCTTCCAGTTGCGTACCCATGCTATCGTTCCAGCGATTGAGATAGCCGAACAGGGCGACGACGCCCAGTATTTCCACAATTTCGCCTGCGTCCCAATATTTTCGGAGATTTTCGCGGATGGTTTCATCCACGGCATTGGGGATGGCGGCGGCGGCCATGGCAAATTCGAGCGCCGCGCGTTCGGCCGGCGAAAAGGCCGGATGCGTTCGAAATTCCCAGATATGCCGGAGTTGTTCCTCCCCGGCGCCGTATCGTTCGGCGGCTCGGATCGTATGCGCTTCGCAGTATCGGCAGCCGGCCGTCATACTAGCCACATATCCGATCAGCCGCTTCAAGGCGCTGGTGACCCGGCCTTCATTGGCCATGACGGCCTTGTTCAACTGAATAAACGCCTTGGCGATGGCCGGACGGCGTTGCATGGTGAGCACCGAATTGGGGCAAAAGCCAAGAGTTTCATTGAAAAAAGTAGCCAGTTCGGCTACTTCCGCATCAAAATCGGACGCAAGCGGTTGAATAAGCGGCATACGATACATTTTAAGCGTACGCCTCGGTTTTGAGGCGATCGCGCGAAATTTTTGTTTTAAAAGTCGGTACGGTACTGCATTGAAACCTATCCCGCATCACCCCGACGGCAAATCCCACTTCCGCACCAATTTTTCCATTCCCGCTTTCAATTCGCCTTGCGCCGGCGGTTCTTTCGCCAAATAAATGAGCATGAGTGCCACGGGGCCTTGTTCGCCCGCAGCAACTTTTTCGTAAATAGCATGCTTGTGCAACCGATAAGCCTCGCGGATCAGCCGCTTGATACGGTTGCGCGCTACCGCGGTTTTGAAAAAACGCTTGGAAACCGAAATGGCCAACTGTACCGGCGGCGTATCGGCGGGCGGATTGTCCAGCGGCATCCACACCGCCCGCAGGGGATAGGCAATGAAGGACTTGCCCTCGGTGAAAAGGCGTCCAATGATTTTGCGACTTTTCAGTCGCTCCTGCCGGGAAAAAGTGTATCGAAGCACCGCGTAAAATAAAAAAACATGAGTCGTTTCAGTGTGCGAAACGACTCATGTTGTGTAGCCTGACAAAAAAGTTTTCCAAAACGATCGGAAAACCGCGCCGAAATTCAGCGCGACCGAGTTTATTTCAGCCGTTTTTCGTCGGAAACCGTGAGTTTCCACCGACCTTGCGCCCGGCGGCGGGCCAACACCTTGCGGCCATTTTTCGTCTGAATACGGGTGCGGAAACCGTGTTTGTTCTTGCGCGCCCGGCGGGACGGTTGGTATGTGCGTTTCTGTGCCATCTTTTTAAATATTTCCTTTCAAAAAATCGGAGCGCAAAGGTAAGTTTCTTTGTGGATGTTCCCAAACATGTTTTACAAAAAATTTGAAATAGCCTGAAAAACGAGAAAATTTACAAATTCCGGCAAAAATAGGTCGGAGTGCGTATTTTTACGCGCTCGAATTTTGTGCTTTTGCACGCCTGTTTATTTAAAAATGCAACCCGCCGCTTATGCGCCAATTTTTCTACGCCCTTTCCCAAATCGGATGCACGCTCTTGCTCCTGTACACCACGCCCGCTTCCGCACAATGTCCGATTACCGTGGACGCCGGCCCCAACAAATTTGTTTGCGCGCCCGGGCAGGGCGTGGAACTTGACGGCTCTATCTCCGGCACGTATCTGGGTCTGCGCTGGACGCCGGCGACCGGACTAAGTAATCCGAATATCCTTAACCCGACGGCAACGGTTAATAGTCCCGTTACCTATACGCTCACGGGCGCCGCCTTCGATCCCTCGGCGCCCAATTTGTTTGTTAATCCGGGTTTCGAACTGGGCAATACCGGCTTTACCACCAGCCTCAGTTTTAACCCAACCCCCATCACGCCCGGCACCTACACCCTGACGACCTCGCCGTCCTTGGTTTTGTCATTTTTTCCGCCCTGCGACGACCATACCTTCGGAAACGGCTTGGGAAACCTCATGCTCGTTAATGGAACCGGCTCGCCCAACAACCAGGTCTGGTGCCAAACGGTTCCGGTTATGCAAAATTCCTGGTACTACCTGAGCGCCTGGGTGACGGTCTCGCCCATCACGCCGCCTACCTTTCAGTTTTCCGTCAATAACACGGCTGTCGGAACGCCGTTCTCGCCGCCGAACACTGGGTGCGACTGGCAGGAGTTCACCGCCGTCTGGTTTTCCGGAGCCGCTACCTCCGCCAACGTCTGTATCCGCAACCTGAATAACAGCGGTAACGGATTTTTTGGAGATGACTTTGCGCTGGACGATGTCTTCATCTCAAAAGCCTGCACGGTCACCGATCAGGTCACGGTAGCCGTGGCCACGGTCAACGCCGTCCTCCCGCCCACCATCATCCTGCCCTGCACTGCCATGCAAAACGGCATCCAACTCAACGGCAGCGGCTCTTCGCAAGGCCCGGGATACACCTATTCTTGGGACGGCCCGGGTATCCTGTCCGGGGAAAACACCCTTATCGCAACGGTCAATGAACCCGGGGTTTATACGCTGACGGTTTCTTTTGACACGGGCGAGGGCATCTGCTCTAAATCCGCTTCTATTACGGTGCTCCCCGACCCGAATATGGTGGACGCCTTCGCCGGCGGCGGCGAAGAAATCAACTGCCTGCAAACAACGGCCGTGCTCGACGGCTCCGGCTCTTCCGTCGGCCCCACGGTCGTCTATAACTGGCAGCCCGCCTCCGGGGTGGTCTCCGGCCAAGGCACGCTGATGCCAACCGTCAACCAGGGGGGAACCTATACGCTCACCGTCACGCGCAATCCAAGCGGCTGTACCGCCACGGCCACCGTGCAGGTACCGCAAAATACCACCCCGCCCATCGCCGTGGCCGGCTCGCCAGGCCCGATTACCTGCGTACCCGGTACCGTCACCCTGAAGGGCGTCGGCAGCAGCGTGGGGTTTGATTTTACCTATCAGTGGACCGGCCCGGGAATCGTCTCGGGCGAGACCTCGCTGAATGATTGCGTAGTGAACGCCCCCGGGCTTTATACGCTCGTCGTTACCAACGAAAGCAACGGATGTACCGCCAAAGCCACCACCGTGGTCAATCAGGTGGTCGCGCTACCCGCCGCCGTCGCGAATGTCAGCGCGCCCGGAGTGCTGGACTGCTTTACGTTCAGCCTGACGCTGAGCAGTGCCGGAAGCAGCAGCGGCCCGAACTTTACGTATCTGTGGAGCAGCCCGAACGGCCACTTCGCCGGCCCGGTAAACGATTCAATCGCTACCGTGGACTCGGCCGGGATCTATATCCTGACGGTTACCAATACGCAAAACGGTTGCAAAAAAACGGATACGGTAACGGTCGCAAACAACGGCCTGCCGCCCAATATTAACATTAAAAAACCGCTTCCGACGCTGAATTGTGCCGCCGACTCGGTGCAAATTGACGCCGGCCAATCCTCGAACGGGCCGGATTTTCAATACGTCTGGAGTACGCCGAACGGCCGAATCCTCTCCGGCGACAGCACGCTGACGCCTTGGGTGGATACGGTCGGGACGTATATCGTCCGGGGACTGAACACGGCCAATGGGTGCGTCTCGACAGACACCGTAAGGATAATCCTCGATACGCTGGCGCCGCTGATCGTAATCGCACCGCCGCCCGCGCTGAATTGCCTGTCCGACACCGCCCTCCTCAACGCGGCCGCCTCTTCCGGCGGTCCGCGCATCGTATTTAACTGGTCGTTCACGCCGCTCCCGGGTGAAAACGGCCCCGGATTTGTTTCAGGCGATACTACGCTCCTGCCGGTGGTAAACGCTCCAGGTATCTATGTGCTCACCATGCGAGATACGCTAAATCAGTGCCAAAGTACGGATTCGGTCGCCGTCGAACGGGACGTCGCGCCGCCGCTCTCCGAAGCCGGCCCCAGCGATACCCTGGACTGCCTTCAGACCGTCGCCCTGCTCGACGGCAGCGGCAGCGCGCAAGGCCCGGCGTTCCAGTATGCCTGGACGACAGGCGACACGACCCTCCAGGCAAATGTCAGCGCGCCCGGCTTGTACGTGCTGACCGTCACGAATACGCTCAACGGCTGTACTTCCAGCGATTCGACGAATATCGTGGAATTAACCGACCTGCCTGAACTGGCGATTACACCGCCCGCATCCCTGGATTGCGGCGAATCCGAACTGCCGCTCTCCGCCACCGCCTCGGAAGGCCCGGAATTCACTTACGAATGGTCTTATTCCGGCATGGGCGCCGGAATTCTGTCCGGCGGCAATACCCTGAATCCGACGGTCGGGTCCGCGGGCGACTACACCCTCCTCGTCACAAACACGGTCACAGGATGCGCCAATTCGGCCGCGGTAACGGTTATTGAGATTAGCAATATTGCGCTCTCCCTGAATGCGCAAACAAACGTCTCCTGCTTCGGCGGCGCCAACGGCGCACTGAGCGTGGCTGCGGCCGGTGGCGACGAGCAGTTTGTGTTTGCATGGAATAACGGGCAAAACAGCCCCGAACTCGATAACCTGCCGGCCGGTAATTACGTCCTGACAGTCACCGACGGGGAAGGCTGCTCATCGGTGCTCCAGGTTAACATCGAACAGCCGGAAAACCTGCTGCCCAACGCGCTCGCAACGCCTGTGTCGGCGCCCGGAAATACAGACGGCACGGCGACCGCCAATCCCTCGGGCGGCGTGGCGCCCTACCAGTTCTCGTGGAGCACCGGCGAAAATAGCCAGACGATCACCGGACTGGCAGAAGGCTTTTACGTCGTCACGGTCACCGATGCCAATAACTGTACCGCCGAAGAAACCCTGGAGGTGACGGACATTGACTGCAACCTTTCCGGCAGCGTCAACGCCGCCGAACCGGCCTGTTTCGGCGAAGCAAACGGTTCCGCATCGGCCATTCCCGCGGGCGGCGTCGGCACGCTGACGTATGCCTGGTCTAACGGCGCCACAACGCAGACCATCGGCGGATTGGCGGCGGGGCAATATGCCGTTACGGTAAGCGATGAAAACAGTTGTACCTGGAGCGCATCCCTGACGCTCGCCGAACCGCCGACCCTCACGCTGGAACTGGTCGGCGTCGTCAACACGGTATGCCCGAATGACGCCACCGGCGAAGCGACCGTATCCGCCGGCGGCGGTTCCGGCAATATCCTGATCAATTGGAGTAACGGCCAGGAAGGCCCCGCGCTTTCCGGGCTGGTAGCCGGCAACTATGCCGCCACCGCCACCGATGCAAACGGCTGCACCCGCGACCTCGCGGTGGAAATCGAATCGAACGACCAGGATCCGCCGCAAATACAGGGCGGTGTGGCGCAATTGCCGCTGGGCGTGGCCGGTATGATCACCTTGACGGTTCAAAACATGAACCTCGCCATTTCCGACAATTGCGCGGTGCGCACAGTAGAATTTGTCCCGAAAAGCTTCGATTGCCAAAAACTGGGCCTGCAGCAAGTGGCCGTTACGGCGACCGACAGTTCGGGCAACAGCAACGTGCTGAATTTGAGCGTCAACATCGTGGATCAGGACGCCCCGACCCTGAACTGCCCGGCCGATATCCGCCGCTGCGCCAACAACGATTTCGTGCAGTATAATGCCCCAGTCGCCACCGACAACTGCCTGTTCTTGGGCGGGCAATTTGCCCTGATCGCCGGCTTGCCCAGCGGCTCGCAATTCCCGGAAGGTACGACAACGACCACCTACACCTTTACCGACGCCAGCGGCAACGTGGGCGCTTGCTCTTTCGACGTAACCATTTTAAGTCCGCTGATCATTGCGCTTGACACCGTAATTAACGACGTGGGCGGACAAGGCGTTGGGGGCGTTCAAGTCTCGGTAAGCGGAAGCCAGCCCGGCTACACCTACCAGTGGTTGCGCGACGGCCAGCCGGTCTCTAATTCGGAGGATCTTTCCGGCGCCGGCGCGGGAACTTACACGCTGCTGGTGACGGATGCGCTCGGTTGCACGCAAACGGCCGGTCCGTTCGTGGTGAACAATTCCGTCGGCGTCGTATTGGCCGACTGGAACAGCCTGGTTTCCGTCTTTCCCAATCCGACCGCCGGCCTGGTGTTTGTGGTACTGCCCGATGTCTTGGCGGCATCAGAAGTGCAATGCACGGTTTTTGACGCACTGGGCAGGAAATCCATGGAATTCCGAAGCCAGGGGCAAAAACAGATTACGCTCGACTGGTCGGCGTTGCCAAGCGGTATGTACACCTTGATCCTCCGGCAGGAAACGGGGATCGGCGCGTATAAAATAGTTTTGGAGAAGTAGCCGTAAATAGTATTTCGCCGCCTCCGGCGGCGAAATAAAATAATGTTTAAGTGCCTGTTTTTTTGATTTTTTCTAAAAAAATCAAAAAAACAGGCACTTAAACAAGATATTTTGTTGTTAGCGGGTCGCCAAGGGATTTATTACGCAACCCCATAAAATAATGTTCAGGCGCCTTTTTGATTTTTTCTAAAAAAAATCAAAAAGGCGCCTGAACAAAATATTTTTTTGTTTTGGATCCGTTAATGGACGTATTACGCAACCCCAACGCCGCTTTTTTGCTCCGCTTTTACAGGACTCGGTACACCCGAACCCGGAAACGGCCGTTTTCCAGAAACGCCATCGGCCCGGCGCCGCTCAGCAGCACGGCGTTGAAGCGTCCGTAAATGGTATCGTTGGAAAACCCTTCGACGACGACCGTCACGTCGTCGCTCACTGCGTTTGATACGCCGGTGTAGTTGCAGGTATCTGCGGCGCTAAACTCCACGCCGCCCCAGCCAAAATCCTTGAATTGCACGGCTGCTTCCATTGGGGAGAAGGGGAATTCTTCAAATTCTTCGGTAAATTCGAAGCTCAGCGCCAATCCGTACCGGGGTTGAAGCGGGTCGTCCTGTCGAATAATGCTTACCTGTCGGCGCACCGGGCTGTACCAGTTGCACATCGTGTCCAGTTGCCGGTTAGAGAGCCGGTTGCGCGGAAAAAAATTACCGGCGCCGTTCCGAATGCGCGATTGCAGGGCGAAGGTGTCGCCCCGAAAATCGAAAGTCAGCCCGTCCTGCGGATAATCTTGCGGCGGTGCGGGAGTTAGCCAAAAGAGGATTAGCCAGAACAACATATCGGCGTCTGTTTGTGCAAAGGTCGGGGATTTCGACCACTGGGCGGGAAAAAATATCCGCGCGCGGCGATTATTCCTGTTCCAGTTTGCGCATAGACTCCTCCAGCATCGCGATACGCGCCAGCGCGTCTGCCTGTTTATTGCGTTCTGCCTCCACGACCGGCGCCGGCGCGGAGCCTACGAAGCGTTCGTTGTTGAGTTTGGCTTCCACCGAGCGCAGGAATCCCCGCTGATATTCCACCTCTTCGCGCAATTTGGCCAGTTCGGCGGCGACGTCAATTTTTTCCTGAAATTCCACGAAAAACTGATCCGTACCAGAGATAAAGGACTTGCTGTTCGGCAGATCCTTTTCAGCCGGTTGCAGATCGGACAAAAAGGCCAATTTGACCACCATTTCCTGCCAGCCGGACTCTGCCAGCAGCGCGCGGGCGCTCTCGCCGTCGAGTACTGCCATACGGAGGGGGTCTTTGGGTTTGATGCGGTTGGCATTGCGCAATTCGCGCACCTTGCTGATTACGTCCTTCGCGGTTTCGACCCGTTCGAGGAAGGCCTTATCGAAAGCGCCGGCCTTCGGATAGCGCTGCCGCATACAATCGTCGCCGCTTGCGCGTTCGCGCAGTTGATGCCAGATTTCCTCGGTGATGAAGGGCATGAAGGGGTGCAGGGCGACCATCAGGTCGGAGAACAGGTCGAGCGTCGCCTCATACGTCGGTTTATCCACCGGCTTTTCAAAGCCCGGTTTGATCATTTCGAGGTACCAGGAGCAGAAATCGTCCCAGATAAATCCATAGAGTCCGAGCAGCGCTTCGCTGATGCGGAACGATTTAAAATCGGATTCCACTTCGGCGATCACGGTGCTGAATTTTTCGCGCATCCAGCGGATCGCCAGGGCATTCCGGCGCGCGTCGGCCTCTGTTTCTGCGGTGTCGGTTTGCTGCCAACCTTTGATTAGGCGGAGGGCGTTCCAGAGTTTATTGCAGAAATTACGGCCGTTTTCGCAGAGTTTTTCATCAAATAAAATATCGCCGCCCGCGGAAGCGCTCGACATCAGGCCGTAGCGCACGCCGTCGGCGCCGAAATCTTCGAGCAGTTTCAGCGCGTCGGGGGAATTTCCGAGCGATTTGGACATTTTCCGGCGCAATTTGTCGCGCACCATGCCGGTAAAATAGACGGATTCGAAGGGGCGCCGGCCTTTAAACTCATAGCCGGCCATAATCATCCGCGCTACCCAGAAGAAGATGATATCCCAACCGGTGACCAATACGTTGGTTGGATAGTAGTATTGTATCTCGCCGTCGGGTTTTTCGAAACCGTCGAATACGCTAATTGGCCAGAGCCAGGAGGAAGCCCAGGTATCGAGCACGTCCTCGTCCTGGCGCAGATCGGCGAGTTGCAAATCGGCAAGCCCGGTTTCCCGGCGGGCGGCGGCCAGAGCCTCTTCGGCTGTTTCGGCTACGAAGACCAGTTCCTGCCCGTTTTGAGTGTAATACCAGGCGGGGATACGCTGGCCCCACCACAATTGCCGGGAGATGCACCAATCCCGCAGGTTTTCCATCCAGGTTCGGTACAGATTTTGAAAACTCGGCGGATAGAATTTAATTTCTTCCTCCAGCACCGCTTTCAGGGCGGGTTCGCCGAGTGATTGCATTTTTACAAACCACTGCAGGGAGAGTTTAGGCTCCACCACCGTATTGGTGCGTTCCGAGCGACCGATATTGGTGTGATAGTCCTCTATTTTTACCAGGTTACCGCTTGCTTCGAGGGCCGGTTGCATCATTTTTCGGGCTTCGAAGCGGTCTTTGCCCACGATTGGCTGGTAGGTGCAGGCTTCGCTCATGCGGCCGTCGTCGGTGATGGTATCAATAATTTCCAGTCCGTGGCGTTGGCCGACTTCATAGTCGTTTTGGTCGTGTGCCGGGGTAATTTTGAGCGCGCCCGTACCGAATTCGATATCCACGTAATCATCGGCGATCACCGGGATGGGTCGGTTGATGAGCGGGATGAGGACGGTTTGGCCCACGAGCGCCTTGTAGCGCGCGTCTTTAGGATTTACGGCGATGGCCACGTCGGCAAAGATTGTTTCCGGGCGTTGCGTTGCGATGACCACGCCGTCGGTTCCGTCCTGTTTTTTATAATGGATATGGAAGAGTTGCGATTGTTCTTCGCCGTAAATCACCTCCTCGTTCGACAGTACCGTTTTGGCTTCCGGATCCCAATTGACCATTCGGAGGCCGCGGTACAGTTTGCCTTTGCCGTACAAATCCACAAACATTCGGATCACATCCCGGTAATAGCTGGGATCCATGGTAAACGCCGTGCGTTCCCAGTCGCAGGAAGCGCCCAGTTTGCGCAGCTGCTCCAGGATAATGCCGCCGTATTTATCTTTCCACTGATAGGCATAGCCCATGAATTCCTCCCGCGAAAGATCGGCTTTGCGGAGTTTTTTTTCTTCGCGGAGCCAGCGCACTACTTTCGCTTCCGTGGCGATGGAGGCGTGGTCGGTACCCGGTACCCAGCAGGCATTTTTGCCGTCGAGCCGCGCCTTGCGGATGAGAATATCCTGAATCGTATTGTTGAGCATGTGGCCCATGTGGAGCACGCCCGTGACGTTGGGCGGCGGAATCACGATCGTGAACGGCTCGCGGTCGTCGGGTACGGATCGGAAATATCCTCGTGATTCCCAGTGGGCATACCAGCGGGCTTCGGTGTCGGCGGGGGAATAGCGGGTAGAAAGTTCCATAAAAAGCGTTTGTGCGTTTGGAGGCGTAAAGGTACGGAGAGTTCGGGAAGAGTTGGTAATACAGTTTGCCGCGGTAGCAGGACGGTTTAACGATCCGGATTTCGGTATGAAGGCGAAGTAGCGCAAAATTTTGTTTTATTGGCGAGCAGGCTGCCTTTTTAAAAACAGCAGGGTGAGTTCTCGTAAACCGGAATGCAAATACGTATTCGGTGCAATCATCGCGGTCGGGATGCGGAAAATGGCGCCGGCGTTGATTTTTACTTCGGTGCTTGAAAACATGTATTGACTTTGATTCGTTTGGTAAACATCAAGCCGGTTGATGAGGGCTCAAAAAAAATTGGTTTTCCCCCAATGACGCGCTTAGAAACCGGCTGAAAACCTCTGGCGCGCCAGAATCAAAATAACGCAGGAATGGCGAAGACAGGAGGCCGAACCAGAGCGCAAGCAATCGCTAAACGAATAGCAAAATAATCTTTTTTATGCGTCTAACGTGGATTATACCCCTCGTTTTAGTTCAAAGTTGTCAGGTTTTGAAAGACAGTACCTCACATGAACAAACAAGCGGCTATTACCGTGTGAAAACAGGCGACGGCAAACCGGAACGTGTTTTTCTGGACTTCACGGGCGACACCATCATGCTCTACCGATTGTCCAACGACCCGGAACATAAAAATATCCCAACCGCCGCCGGGCAAGTTTTAGCGCCCGGTCACGGGGACCAGATCCGTATTACCAAAACCTCCCTGGATATTGACCTCACTACCGTCCTTTTCAAATGCCGCCCCCGCGCAGGCGAGCTGCCGGTTCAGCTGAATACGAATTTCAATTTTGCTTTTTACGGCGGGTATAGGAAAGATTACACGGTATTGAAAACCGGCTTGGATCCACTCCAACGCACACAACCGGAACGGCGTCGCTGGGGCTGGGATATCGGACTATTCGCCGGAATGGGCGCTACGCCGATTAACCCTTGGGTAACACGCCGGCGCGTGGAGGCAGAGTATGACGGACTGGCATTCCAAACCGGCATAGCAGCCTATACGGGTGTCAATAACCTGGCTGCCGGACTTTGTTTGGGATTCGATTATTTATCTGATCCAAACCGAAAGTACTGGATTTACCATAAAAAACCGTGGATCGGCGTGTCTATCGGGCTTGCGCTGAACTGAGCAGCCTGGCTTTGCACCGAAAAAACAGGAGGGAGCAATTCTTGTCTTTTTGAAGCAAGCTGGACGCGGCACTAGGCGCCTTCAAAAAGGTGGAAACAGATAAAAATGAACCATTTTTGACTCGGATAGATAATCATAGACCTGCTAATTCATTACAACCAATCTTTCTATGCATACAAATTTTTTCCGACCGCCTGCGTGCGCAACCGGGTGGCGTGTATCGGCGTTTCCCCCCGGGTTGTTTTTTCTGATCTTGTTGTTTTTTGCGCCTGTATTTTCGCTGTCAGCCCAGACCGGTTGGGATTATATCCGGGAAAATGATTTTGCGCGCGCCAAGATCGCGTTTGAACAATCCTTGCAACAAAACGGCTCGGAAGAATCTACACTCATCGGATTGCTGTTCATTTCGGAGACCCTGCGCGATGCGGACGCGTACCGGCAGTACGCCGGGCAATTATTATCCAACGGGTGGCAACCGCAGTACGTCTGGCTGTTTGATCATGTATATGCCGGCAAACCGGAGGCGGCGTGGCGCCGGCCGCTTTATTTTTCTTTAAAAATTCCGTTTATCGAAACGCTGGCCGATTCGCTGTTCCAAATCCGGCGCTTTGAGGAAAGCGCCGTCTGGAAAAACCGGATCGCCCCAAAATGGAACTGGGATATCGTCGGCCCATTCACCAATGTAGGCGGCAGCGGCTTTGTGGAAACCAACCCGGTCGAAAATCGCCCGTTCAGCCGGCGGGATACGTTTAAAAATGAAAACGGCCAATCATTTTACTGGATTCAGCAATCCGAAATCGGGCCGGGCGTGGGGGTGTCTTTCGACGCCCTGCCGGCCGGGCAGGAGACGAACGCGTACTACGCCAATTCGTTTTTCTATGTCCCGGAAACCCTGGAAGCCAACCTGATGCTCTCCAGGAAACAACCGATTAAAATTTGGCTCGACGACCAGCTGATCCTGTCGCTGGATCGGCCCGACAACGCCGGACTCCGGGAAACGGAACGCCTCCGATGCACCCTCACCCAAGGTGTACACCGGCTGCTTGTTAAAATTGCAGATTTCCCGGAAGAGATTGCGCCGGACCGACTGGCCTTCCTGGACAGCCGGGTGCGAAACGGCGAGGAGGCGCCGGAGGAAGCAGACGGCATTCCCCAGCCCGAAGCGGCTTTTTTCCTGCGTTTCGCCGATCCGATCAGCGGGGAAACGCTCGATCAGATTCGTCCGGCGCCCGAATCGCCCTACCTTACCGGACTCGATGCCAAACCGGTTTTTGACCGCCGGCCGTTTTTAAAATATTTCCTGGATCGAGCCGCGGCGCAACCGGAAAAATGGGAAAACATTTATTTGTTGGCTAAATCTTTTGCTAAATACGCCGAATTTGAAGCGGGCGAAGCCTATTTTGCTACTTGGCGGCGGGAACATCCGCAGGCTGCCTTCGGAACGTTTCTCCTCGCCAAATTCTACGATGCGAACGACAAAGGCGACCGGGCCGAGGCCTTGCTCAGCGAAATGGACACCACCCGGACGCCGACTTTCGCCGAACACCTCTTCCGGCTTGAAAAAATTGACCCCGACAACAATGAGCCGGAGTACCTGGCGGCTATGGAAAAAATCCTGACGCTCTCGCCGACCAATCTCGGGATGCTGAACCGCTACCTCCAGTTTTTGCAGGAAAGCGGGCAAAAAGAGGCCTTGCAGGCGTATGTTCGGCGATTTCTCGAAAAATACCGCTCGCCCTACTGGGAAAAAGCCCTGAGCGGCTATTTGGAGGCCGATTCGTACAAACCGGAAAGCGACGACACCCCGACGGAGCGGGAATTAACGCGCAATTTCAAGCAGGCTCAAAAAGACGCGCAGAAATACTTCCGCCTGTCTGATTATGAAACGCTGCTGGCTTACTACCGCCTGAAAGAACGGGAATCCGAGGTGCTGAAAACGTACGACGAACTGATTCGGACGCTGCCGAACGGCGATTTTACTTTTCTCAAAGCACGTTATTTATTCGAACGCGGCCGTAATCAGGAGGCGCTCGAATTGATGCGCGGACTGGCCGCCCGGTTTCCCTTCAATTCGTCGTACTGCGAAACGATCGGCGATATTTACATTGAGGAAAAAAATGAACGCGAGGCGCTGGCGTGGTACCGCCGCGCACGGTCGTTCGACGACGGCTATTTGTCCTATCAAGTGGCGGAAAAAATCGAAAAAATCGAACCCGAACCGGCCAATACGCGCTATTTCTCAACGATTGACCTGCTCGCGCTGGCGCGCGATACCGCAGGCGTCGGAGCGTATGCCGCTGAAGAATCTTTCGTACAACTCTTTTCCCAGCAACTTTGGTACGATCCGAAAAAACAGGCCGTGGAATCGGTTCGCAAACTGATTGTCCGCATCAACAGCGAGACCGGCGCCCGGTACTGGACAGAAGCGGATCTCCAACTTATGGGCGATATCTCCAGCGCGCGGGTGCTCAAGCGGGACGGTACGGTCAGCTCCCCCGTTGTAGGCTGGGGCATGGCCGTATTCAAAAATCTGCAGGCGGGCGATGTGATTCTCGTGGAGGGCGGCGGCCGTCAGGACATGCCGAGCCACATTCCGGGCGAACTGATGTACATCGCCCCGGTATCCTGGCCCGTGCCTGTCGCCCAAGCGACGATGGAGCTCGTACTGCCGGACACGCAACCCGCGTATTTCGCCGCCAACCGCCTCGTCGCCGAGCCGATGATGCAACTGGACACGCCGGGTCGTAAAATACTGCGCTGGGACTGGCGGAATCTGGCCAAATTGCAAGACGAGGACGCCGCCCCGGACAACTACGACGCCATGGCCTGGCTCATGATCGGCAGCGCTGCCGATTGGGGTAGGGTAGCCCAATGGTATGAGCGGCTGACCTACGGCAGTACCGACTTAACGTATGAACTCCGGGAAAAAGCCCGGGAGTTGATCCAGCCGGGTATGCAACCCGAAGAAATCGTGGCCACGCTCCATCAATTTATCACGCGGGAGATCAATTACTCCTACGTGCCGTTTATGAACAGCAACTATGTGCCCAAAAAAGCGGGCGCCACGCTGGCCGGCAAAATTGGCGATTGTAAGGACGTCGCCACCCTGATGATCGCGCTTCTGCGGGAATACGGCATCCCGGCGTGGCATACGCTCGTGAGCACCCACCAATTTAGCAGCATCGAACCCAGGCCGGCCTTGTACATCTTCAACCACGCAATCGTGGCCTACACCCTCCCGGACGGCGTACTGCGCTATGCCGACCTCACCACAGACTACTTCCCCACGGGCATCCTGCCGACCGACGACTGCGACGCCTGGGCGCTGGTCATCCGACCGGGTGAGAAAAACTTACGCCGATTGCCGAACCAGCAGTTGGATACCGCCCTGACGCGTATAGATATCCTAGGGCACGGCCGGATCGTGGACGGCGACCTGCTCCTCGAGGTGCAGACAAGCCTGCGGGGCGTGGTGGCGGGCGGCTGGCGCGAGGTGCTGCTGGGCGCCAGTCCGGAAGACCGCCACAAAGAACTCAGCGATTATTTCAGCGGCGGCGCGCTGAGCCACACCGAACTGGAGGATATTCAATTTTCAGCCATGGACGATGTGGAAGCGCCCCTGCTGCTGTCTATGCGCCTGAAAGCGTATCAAATTTTCGATCAGGTGCTTCATTTCCAGATTATGCCCCTGCCTTTGCCCATGAGCCTGCAGCCGGAGAAAGCCCTCTTCGCCGCCCGGCGTTATAATGATCTGGACATAGACGCGCTACTCGAGCTGGCGCCCGTATTCGAGACGATAGACCTCGAGCTGCCTGCCGGTCGTCAACTCGCCGAAATGCCTTCCGATCGAAGCGTCGAAAGTCCCTTCGGCCGGTACGAATTGCGCTTCACGGCACTGCCCGGCGGCCTGCGGGTGGAACGCCGCCTGGCGTTTTACCGGCGTTTCATCAAATATTCGGAATTTGAGGCGTTTAAGCAATTTTACCGAACGATCCTGAGCGAAGACGGCGGCATGGTGGTGTTGAAATAGGAGAAGATTTTGAAACACGAACACATTTCTTTCTAAAAGTAACTACTTAGCCGGTCGCGTCTGAGGCAAAAAAGGATCTATTTTGGGCCAGACAGCGAGCCGGCTAAGTAGTTACAAGTAAAAACAAACAGAGTTATGCAAAAAAAATGCTCGTCTGCAAAAAGACACCTTCTGCGTTTCCGCGCCGGAATACTATGCGCCGGTCTTTTCCTCGCAACGGTTTGGGGTTGCGCCGGCAACCAAAACACCGGCGAAAAAGCCGCCGTTCCCACCGCCGGCCAGGTGTTGTCGCCTTCAACCGACACGCTGCCGCCGGCGGCTGATACCGGCGCGGTACAGTCCGTCAAGCCGGCGGCCGATACCGCTGCCGCAGTGCGCGGCGCGATGCCCGGCCAGACCGTCCTGGTCGAGGTAATCGTAAACGACCCCTGCCGCACGGCGCCGTTATTTATCAACGATCAGCCTGCGCTCGTATTGGCGCAGATCAAAAATGTGAAAAGGATTCAACTGATCTCCGGCAATACGTACCGATTCCGGATTGGCAAGATAGAAAAGTCGGTGAAGATTGGGGCGCCGGGAGAAAACGGGAAAGTGCAGGTGCTGTTAGAATGTAATTGAATGTGACTTGTTCTAAAATAGGATTTCAAAATACTTAGAGCATGTTTGGAATTTTCTCGCCGGGTCAAAAACGGTTCATTTTTCGCCATTTCCCACCTTTTTTCAGTCACGTAGCCCCGACTATGCTCCTGAAAAAAGGCAAAAACTGACAAAAAATGCCCCTATTTTTGCCTTCGGCAGAAAATTCCAAACATGCTCTAGCGGGCTCGATTTCTGGCCGAGAAGAATCTGTTTTCCGCCGTCCTTCGCGATTTTTTGCGGGTTATAGCGCGCTGCTACGGCCTGCAAAAAATTGCGAAGGATGGCGGAAAATGCGTAAGCCCCCGACCAACCCCATATTCCACACCTCCATTTTCCGCCCGATCTTGCGCGCACAAAAATAGTGCGACATGAGAAAAAATAAGCAGAAGCGGCGCCATCGCACCGCCCTGGAGATGTATGCCCACATTCGAGCCTGGGAGTCAGGCGGCCAGACGCAACGTGCCTATACCTCGGCGCACGGACTGCCCAAATCGGTGTTTACGTATTGGCTTCGCCGTTACCGGCAGGAAAACCAGCCGCGATTTGTGGAGGTGTGGGCGGGTGTGGGCTCGGAGCCGCCGCGCGCGGTGGGTC
>JAUMBL010000012.1:0-46471 GCA_032115775.1 Saprospiraceae bacterium
CTCCACCCTTAACGCGCAACTGCGCAACCGTGCAAATACCCTGCAGTTTAATGCAGCACAAAGCCTCAGCCGACAGGGCTACGGCGACGGCGCCTCGCCGATGAACAGCTGGAAATTTGCCTACGGCCTGGCGCGCATTAACCGGCGCCTGGGCTGGTTCGCACAACACGCCGGCGCAAGCCGCGGATATTCCTTCTCCTTCCTGGATTATCAAAGACCGGCTGACGGCGGCGCCAGCGCGGTCAGCCAGGCAGGCGTCCGCTGGACCGATTTCCGACCCCGAGGCCGTATGCAGAACTATCAGATCCAAATTTCCAGTACCTATAACTGGGACGGGGGGTACTCGAGCGGTCGCTGGAACGGGCTCACGGTCAATGCCTCGGCGCTGGATCAGCGTTTTCAAACCTGGGGCATTTTTGCTAATCTGCTCCAGGATGGCAATAACAAAGTTTATTTTTTCGATGGCCGCAGTATCACACGCCGGTTATCCGCCCAATCCGCAGTTTCACTTCAATATCAAAGCGACGCTCGAAAATGCCTTACCTGGTCCACTGCGCTCGGCGGAAATCTGTCGGCAGACCACGTCAACGACGGCTTTTTCCTGGACTTCCGGCCGCGCTGGGTCGTCCGCCGCAATCTGATACTGGGAACCTTCGCCAATTTCCGGCAATCCGAAAACAACCTGACGCCCCGGGGATTTCAACAGGGCCTCTGGGTGTTTGAGCAGTTTCGCAGACAAGATATGGAGGCCGGAACGACCCTGGATTACTATCTGACGCGCCGTTGGTGGATCAGCGCAAGGGTCGCCTGGGCGCGCGAAAACAATTTGCAACGCGAAAGCGTGTTGCTAAAAGAAGACCGAAGCCTGGAACCCTTTCCCGATTTTCCGCTCCAGGAAATTCGCCCCAGGGTGCGCCTGACCTCGGGCCTCCAAATACAGTGGCAGTTGCGGCAAATGGATTATATGCGGCTTTCTTATAATTACGGAACCAATAACTACTACACCCTCTCCCTCTTCGGCGGCGCGGTGGAGACCAACCAAGTGCAGCTGCAAATGATCCTTTTCCTCGATTAAATCCCGTACCTTTGCACCGATGAGTACCTTTGTCGTTTCCGCCAGAAAATACCGCCCCGCGCGCTTCGAAGACGTGGTGGGGCAACAGCACGTCGCCGGCACGTTGAAGAACGCGCTGGCCACGGATCACCTTGCGCATGCTTTTCTCTTCACCGGGCCGCGCGGCGTCGGCAAAACCACCTGCGCGCGAATCCTCGCTAAGGTGCTGAACTGCGAAAACCGCACGCCCGACTTCGAGGCCTGCAATGAGTGCGCGTCCTGCAAGGCGTTCAACGAAAACGCCTCGTTCAATATCATCGAACTCGACGCCGCTTCCAATAACTCCGTAGAAAATATCCGCGCACTCACAGATCAGGTCAGGTTCCGACCCCAGGAAGGACACTTCAAAGTGTTTATCATAGACGAGGTGCACATGCTCTCCGCCCAGGCTTTTAATGCATTTCTGAAAACGCTGGAGGAACCGCCGCCTTATGCCATTTTTATCCTCGCGACCACGGAAAAACACAAAATCATCCCCACCATCCTGTCGCGTTGCCAAATCTTCGATTTCCGCCGCATCACCGTGGGCGATATCGTGCTCCACCTCAAGGGCATCTGCGCAAAGGAAGGCATTGAAGCTGAAGAAGATGCGCTGCATATCATCGCGCAAAAAGCCGACGGCGCCCTGCGCGACGCGCTCTCGATCTTCGACCGCATCGCCAGCTTCGCCGGGAAAAAAATTCGCTACGCCGACGTAATCGAAAACCTCAACGTACTCGATTACGACTATTTCTTCCAAATGACGGACGCGCTGCTGGCGGAAGACCTGCCGGCCATGCTCACGCTCTTCGATCAAATCCTCCGCAAGGGATTCGAACCGGACGTATTTATCAACGGACTCGCCGAACACCTCCGCAATATCCTCGTGTGTAAGGACGAGGCCTCCCTGGCGCTGCTCGAAGTGGGCGATTCCCTGCGCGACCGCTACCGGAAACAAGCCGCCATCGCACCCGCCGCGTTCCTGCTCACCGCCCTGAACCTCTGTAATGAATGCGATGTAAATTATAAAATGGCCCGCCATAAACGCCTGCACGTCGAAATGGCGCTTATCAAAATGTGCTATATCAGCCAGGCAATTAAAGCCGCCCAAACCGGCGCACCTGTTCAAAATACGGAAAAAAAAACTCCTGACCCCAACTCCCTGAAGCCTTCGCCCGGCAATGCAGTCCCCATCGAATACCCCAACGGCAACCTTTCCGCCCAACAAGCCAATCCCCCCTCGGCCTCCAATGCCTCCGAACTGAATAAAGAACAACTCAGCGCCCTGGCAGACGACGTGCGATCTGGCGCGAAAAAAGCCCAGAAAATATCGCTCCGACTCGAGGATTTTGAAAACGCCGTCGCCGTGGAAGACGCCGAACTGGCCGGCCGGGAAAGTAAACTTTCCCTCGAAAACGCCCGGAATGCCTGGCTACAGTACGCCGAACGCCAGGAAAGCCCCAGCCTCCGCCAAGCTATGCAACAGGCCGCGCTCCAATTGCGCGAACATACCCTCGTCGCTACCGTCGGCCTTTCCGTACACCGCGGTATGATCCAGGAAGAATTGCACCCCCTGCTGGATTACCTTCGCACCGAACTGCAAGACGCCGCTGTTAAATTACTGGTGGAGATGGACGAAGCAAAGGCCGCCCAAGTTCATACCCGAACCGAACCGCAGCGTCCCCTGACCGTCCGGGAAAAATTTGAAAAAATGCGTGAAATCAATCCCCTTATCACCGACCTTATCCAACGATTCGATCTCAAACCTGACGAATAATCCGCAATCGAGATGTACTCTCTGCTCAAACCCCTCCTCTTTCTGCTCTCCCCCGAAAACGCCCACGCCGCTGCCATGCGGGTGCTGGATACCGCCGCCGCATTTCCCCCCGCGCGCCGACTCCTCCGCGCTTGGTTCGCCCAGACAGACGCGGCCTTGAAAACCAAAGCGCTCGGACTGGAGTTCCCGAATCCGGTCGGCCTCGCCGCCGGATTCGACAAGGACGGCAAACACATCCGATCCCTCGCCTGCCTCGGATTCGGCTTTATCGAGGTGGGTACGGTCACGCCCCGCCCGCAAGCCGGCAATCCCAAACCCCGGCTCTTCCGCCTGCCCGCCGACCGCGCCCTCATCAACCGCATGGGCTTCAACAACGACGGCTTGGAAGCGCTGACGCAACGCTTGCAACAAATCCGGCAGGAGGGCGTGCCCAACGGACTGATCATCGGCGGAAACATCGGTAAAAACAAGGATACGCCCAATGAAACGGCCGCAGAAGATTATTGCCGCTGCTTCGAGGTGCTCTTCCCCTGGGTGGACTACTTCGTCGTGAACGTCAGCTCGCCTAATACCCCCAACCTGCGCGCCCTGCAAGAAAAAGAACCGCTACGCCAACTGCTTGAAACCCTGCAGGCGCGCAACAAAAAACACGAGAAACCCAAACCGATTCTTCTGAAAATCGCCCCCGATCTCACCGACGACCAATTGGACGAGGTCGCCGAAATCGTCCGATCTACCCAAATTGGGGGAATTATTGCCACGAACACGACAATCAGCAGAAAAAATTTAAAAACGCAAAATGCTGAAATTGAGTCGATTGGATCCGGCGGGCTCAGTGGTGCACCCTTATTTTCACGATCTACGGACGTAATTCGGCGCCTGCGCGAAAAAATCGGCACGGATTTGGTTATAATAGCGGTAGGCGGCATTGATTCGCCGCAGGCTGCCCGGGAAAAACTGGATGCCGGCGCGAATCTGGTGCAGGTCTACACCGGTTTGATTTATGAAGGCCCCGGCTTAGTTTCTCAAATCTTGAATCATCTCCGCAAATTGTAATCTTCCCGCTTACCTTTTTAATCCCCTTTTTTTAATCTTATTTTTTAATCCTTGCTATCAACCTCCATGCTCAAAAATGCGATTTTTCTTTAATCTTTTTTCCACACGTTTTCCGTATATAATCATGAAAAGTAGTTACATAATCCAATATGTATTGTCCCATGGCGGACGTTTAGCCGCCGATCCCCGGAGCTGGCTGGTGTTTTTGGCCGCTTCGATGATTGCCCTCGGCGTCCTAAACGACGTCCTGCAGGCCGGCTGTTATGCGCCGGCGATGTACCCTTGAGCGCATGTCGGGGATTTTCTGCCAAAGGCAAAAATCTCTGACATGCGCCCCCGGACAGGGGCTGAAAATGGCCGCCAAATGCTATATCTTCGCGGAAAATATAGCATTCCTTACATGGATACTTTCGAAGTTATCGGCGGCCGCCCCCTGAAGGGCGAGATCCAGCCGCAAGGGGCAAAAAATGAAGCCCTTCAGATTATCAGCGCAGTGCTGCTTACAGACGCGCCGGTCACCATTGCCAATATCCCGGATATTCTGGACGCTAACAAGCTGCTCGAATTGCTGCACGGACTGGGCGTGACGGTCGAGCGACTCGAGCCGGGAACGTACCGATTTTGCGCCGGTACGGTAGATATCTCGTACCTGCGCTCCGCAGAGTTTATGCGCGACGCCCAGCGCCTGCGCGGTTCGGTCATGCTCATCGGCCCTTTGCTCTCCCGGTTTGGCCGCGCAGCACTACCAAAACCCGGCGGCGATAAAATCGGCCGCCGACGCCTCGATACCCACTTCCACGGATTGCAACAACTCGGCGCAGAGTTTAAATACGACGACGAACAGGACGTCTATTACGTGCAGCAACCCGAAGGCGGCCTGCGGGGGGCGTATATCCACATGGACGAAATTTCAGTGACCGGCACGGCAAACGTCGTGATGGCCGCCGTATTAGCGCAAGGCAAAACAACCATTTACAACGCCGCCTGCGAGCCCTACGTGCAGCAACTCTGCCGCATGTTGGTGCGTATGGGCGCGAAAATTGACGGCATCGGCTCAAACCTCCTGCACATCGAGGGCGTCGAACGCCTGCAAGGCACGGAACACCGCTGCCTGCCGGATATGATTGAAATTGGCAGTTTTATCGGACTGGCCGCGATGACGCAATCCGAAATTACCATCAAAAATCCGGAAATTGACCAACTCGGACTCATCCCCGCAACCTTCGAAAAACTGGGTATCCGCCTCGAGCGCCGCGGCGACGACCTGCATGTCCCCGCCCAGGATCACTATGAAATCAATACCTTTATTGACGGCTCCATCCTGACTATTTACGACGCTCCCTGGCCGGGGTTCACGCCCGACCTCATGTCTATCGCGCTGGTCGTTGCTACCCAGGCGCGCGGCAGCGTGCTGATCCACCAAAAAATGTTCGAAAGCCGCCTGTTTTTTGTGGATAAACTGATTGACATGGGCGCACAAATTATCCTGTGCGACCCGCACCGCGCGACCGTAATCGGGCTTGACCGCCGCTATGCCCTCCGAGGTATCGAAATGACCTCGCCCGATATTCGCGCCGGACAGGCGCTGCTGATCGCGGCGCTGTCGGCAAAGGGGAAGAGCCTTATTCACAATATTCATCAAATAGACCGCGGATACCAGTACATTGATCAACGGCTGAATGCCATCGGCGCTGAGATCAAACGCGTGTAACCGCGCGCACGATTGCTGAAAAAGAAAAAGCCGTTTCGGATTGCTCCGAAACGGCTTTTCTTATCCCTATACTGTACGGACGTGATAAAATGCTTATCGCGTCGAATTCTTAATTACTTGTTCAGCAATGTTTGCCGGTGCAGCCGAATAGTGGCTGAACTCCATCGTGGAGGAAGCGCGACCGGACGTGAGCGTGCGAAGCGACGTCACATAGCCGAACATTTCTGCCAGCGGCACTTCTGCCTGGATTGCCACGGCGCCGCCCATACGGCCTTCTTGGCCTTTCGGGAGACCGCGACGGCGGTTCAAGTCGCCAATAACCGGGCCGACATATTCTTCCGGCGTTACAATTTCCAGTTTCATGATCGGCTCCATGATCTGCGGTTTGCATTTCGGAGCAGCTTCGCGGAAACCTTCCTTAGCGCACAATTCGAAAGCGATCGGCTTGGAGTCCACGGCGTGCATAGAACCGTCCATCACGCGTACTTTCATTGAATCAATGTTATAGCCGGCCAGAATGCCATTGCTCATCATCTGATTAAAGCCGTCAGAGATCGGCTTCATGTAGTTTTTGTCAATCGCGCCGCCGACGATACCCCATTCGAATTGGAGTTTCTTCTTGCCGGACTTGAAATCGTCACTGTTGAGGAATTCCTCGTCAGCGGGACCGAGTTCGAATTCCATATCGGCGAACAGACCGGAGCCGCCCGTTTGCTTCTTCAGGCGTTCGCGGTGCGATACCTTGGTCGTCAGCGCCTCTTTGTAGTTTACCTGTGGCGCGCCTTGGTTACATTCAACCTTAAATTCGCGGCGGAGGCGATCTACGATAATTTCCAAGTGCAATTCGCCCATACCGGAGATCACCGTTTGGCTGGTATCTTCGTCGTAGCGGACACGGAAGGTCGGATCTTCTTCGGCGAGTTTGTTGAGCGCCATACCCAGTTTTTCCAGATCCTTTTGCGTTTTCGGTTCGATTGCCAAACCAATTACGGGCTCTGGGAACACCATGCTTTCGAGTACGATCGGATGATCCATATCGCACAGCGTATCGCCCGTGCGAATATCCCGGAAGCCTACTGCAGCGCAAATATCGCCAGCCTCTACACTGTCAATCGGATTTTGCTTATTGGCGTGCATTTGATACAGCCGGCTTATCCGTTCTTTATCGCTGGTGCGGGTGTTGAGTACGTACGAACCAGCGTCCAGTTTGCCCGAGTACACGCGAATAAAGCACAGACGACCCACGAAGGGATCGGTTGCAATTTTAAACGCCAGTGCGGTAAACGGCTCGCTTACCGCCGGTTTGCGGGATACTTCGGCATCCGTTTTCGGGTTTATACCCGTAACGGCTTCAATATCCATCGGGGAGGGCAGGAAGTAGCACACTGCATCCAGACAGGCTTGTACGCCTTTGTTTTTGAAAGCTGAGCCGCACATCACCGGCGTCATTTTCATGTCGCAGACTGCGGCGCGGATTGCGGCGCGCATTTCCTCTACCGTGATCGAGTTCGGGTCTTCGAAGAATTTCTCCAGGAGCGTATCGTCATAGGAAGCGATTTCTTCGATGAGTGCCTGGCGGTTTTCGTATACGGTATCCTTCAGGTCATCCGGAATTGGAATGACATTGAAAGTCATGCCCTGATCTTGTTCGTTCCAGACGATTGCTTGGCCGGTCACGAGATCCACAACGCCTTTAAAGTTGTGTTCGCTGCCGATCGGCACCTGGAGCGGAATAGCATTCGCGCCCAGTTTTACCTTCATATCCTTCACGACATTGAAGAAGTCCGAGCCGGCGCGATCCATTTTATTGACAAATGCGATGCGCGGTACCTTGTAGTTGTCTGCGAGGCGCCAGTTGGTTTCTGACTGCGGTTCTACGCCGTCCACGGCGGAGAATAAGAAAACCAGGCCGTCCAGTACACGCAGCGAGCGATTTACCTCCACGGTAAAATCCACGTGGCCGGGCGTATCAATGATGTTGAAGTCATAGAGTTGATCTTCCACTTTCCAGTTGCACTTCGTAGCAGCCGAGGTGATGGTGATACCGCGCTCCTGCTCCTGCTCCATCCAGTCCATCGTAGCGGCGCCTTCGTGTACTTCGCCGATTTTGTGCGTTACGCCGGTATAATAGAGAATACGCTCGGTAGTCGTCGTTTTCCCGGCGTCAATGTGGGCGGCAATGCCAATATTTCGGGTAAACCGGAGGTCCTTTGCCATGACGTTTATTTACTTAAGATTGTGATAAATGATTTTGCAAAAATTTTGCAGCCAACAGAAAATTGAACTTGTCCTAAAACGATATTTGGCGCAAAAGAGTTTTCGTTTTTTAAAATTTCGGAAAATTAACTAAAAGTTAATCTGTCGGAGGCTCTTTAAAAAGTTATACCGTCGGCATTGTCCGGCATTCGAATCCATTGAAAACGACGGGCAATAGCGACGGTACAAAGTGTGGCTGCGGGCATTAGGCGCGGAAGTGCGCGAAGGCGCGGTTGGCTTCTGCCATTTTGTGCGTATCTTCGCGTTTTTTGACGGCGCTCCCTTCTCCTTTACTGGCTGCAACGATTTCTGCCGCCAGTTTTTCGGCCATGCCTTTGCCGCTGCGGGCGCGCGCATATCGGATAAGCCACTTAATACCGATCGAAACTTTCCGGTTTGCCGGTAGCTCGGTCGGAATCTGGAACGTTGCGCCACCAATCCGGCGGGAGCGAACCTCCACTTGCGGCATGACGTTGTTCAACGCTTTTTTCCAGACTTGCAGCTCGTCCTCGTTGGTGCGGCCTTTCACGATATCCAAAGCATCGTAAAAAAGGGTGAACGCAACGCTCTTCTTGCCATCCCACATCAGGTGGTTCACGAAACGTGTTACCATCGTATCGTTGTACCGCGGATCGGGCGCCAATACTCGAGGTTTCGGTTTGTGCTTGCGCATTTACAATCTATTTAATAGTTAACTTATTTCTTCGGACGCTTCGTACCGTACCGGCTGCGGCTCTTCTTCCGGTTGTTTACACCGGCGGTATCCAGCGCACCGCGCACGATCGTATAGCGCACACCCGGAAGGTCTTTCACACGACCACCGCGAACCAATACGATGGAGTGCTCCTGCAGGTTGTGCCCCTCGCCCGGGATGTAAGCAATGACCTCAATACCGTTTACCAGGCGTACCTTGGCTACTTTGCGAAGCGCGGAATTCGGCTTCTTCGGGGTGGTGGTGTACACACGCGTGCAGACGCCACGCTTCTGCGGACTAGCGTCCAGCGCGCGGCTCTTGCTCTTATACTCCACTTTCTCGCGGCCCTGACGGACCATCTGATTAATCGTTGGCATAAAACCTGTTGATCAAAATGTTATAATCTGTTCAAAATCAATGGAAAAAAAGCCTAAAAGACATACCTTTTCCAAAAGCGAACGCAAAGATACCGGTATTTGCCTGAAAAAAACAAATGTTAGAGAAAAAAAATGGTGGACAGGGGACAAAACGGGGCAAATCGGACGAAATGCCGCTGCGCCGGGGGTGCGTCAAAATAATTTCCGCCACGGCAACTTATTTACCCATATCTTTGCAGCGGCACATTGCCAAAGATCACTTTTTTCAATTTTTTCTAATGCACACAGGAACAGTAAAATTCTTCAATGAAACCAAAGGTTTCGGTTTCATTGTTGACGATTCCACCCAAGAGGAATTTTTCGTACACGTGACCGGTTTGGTTGACAAAATTCGCGAAGGCGATAAGGTTGAGTTCGAGTTGACACGTGGCAAAAAGGGCATGAACGCAGTAGATGTAAAGGTTTCCTAGGAAATCCCCCCATCTTTGAGTGATAAGCGCAGGTTGGAGGATATTACACACTATCCGCCCCGCGTTAAAAGTGCACGAAGCCTCCGCTGGTTTTCCAGCGGAGGTTTTTTTACCTGCGTGCCGCGTTCGTATCCTTCCGCCAGCGCGATATCGCGCGGTTTTTACCAAATTTTGACGTGTTTACCGCCGGTTTGCCCTAACCTTGCAGTCAAATTTAATTATTCATGCACCTTATCCGTTCAATCGCCCTGTCCTACACGCTGGTCGCCTGTATTTCGGCCGGTAACGCCCAACCCACAACGCCCGCCCCGGAAAAAACGCCCGTCAAGGAATCGCACTTCGAAAATGTCCGCCAACTTACCTTCGGCGGCGATAACGCGGAAGCCTATTGGAGTTTCGACGGAAAATGGCTCAGCTTCCAAAGCAACAACAAAGCCTGGGGCTTGGAATGCGACCAAATCTTCGCGATGCCCGTCAAAAAGGCTGTTAAAAAACCAGGCATGAAACCGCCCATGATCAGTACCGGAAAAGGCCGCACAACCTGCGCCTTTTTTATGCCGGACGGCAAACACGTGCTCTACGCCAGCACGCACGCCGGCGGCGAAGCCTGCCCGCATACCGCCGACCTCCGCCAGGGCGGAAAATACCTCTGGCCGGTGTATGATTCGTACGATATCTATGTATCCGACCTCCAGGGCAAGGTGTCCCGCCAACTCACCAACACGCCCGGATACGACGCAGAAGCGGTCGTAAGCCCCAAAGGCGATAAAATCGTTTTCACCTCCGATCGCACCGGCGACCTCGAGCTTTGGATCATGGATATCAATGGCGAAAACCAACGCCAAGTCACCAACGCGCTCGGCTATGACGGCGGCGCTTTTTTCTCCCCGGATGGCACGAAACTCGTCTTCCGCGCAAGCCGACCCCAAACCGAAGAGGAAATCAAAGAATACAAAGAATACCTCGCCAAGGGCCTCGTCGCACCCTCCAGTATGGAAATCTTTACCGTCAATACCGACGGCACGGATCTCCGCCAGATAACCCGGCTCGGCAAAGCCAACTGGGCGCCGTATTACCACCCCTCCGGGAAAAAAATCGTGTTCTCCAGCAACCACCACTCGACCCGCGGCTATGACTTCCAACTCTATATGGTGGATGAAGACGGCGCCAATCTCACCCAACTGACTTCCGAAAGCATCTTCAACGCCTTCGCCATGTTCTCGCCCAATGGCAAACAAATCGTCTTTTGCTCTAACAGGAATAACGGGGGAACCCGGGATACGAATATTTTTGTCGCTGATTGGAAGGATTAAGAGCGTAATAAGCGCCATGCACAGAAGCCCGTTTTTTGATTTTTTTAAAATCAAAAAACGGGCTTCTGTGCATTATTTTACGTTGCCGCCGGAGGCGGCTAAATTTTTTCCCGTCACTTCATCTGTTCCAGGCTTGCGGTGATTTCCACCTTCGCCTGTTTCGCTAGTTTATCGGCAACCGGAGACGGGATTTCTATATCGTACTCGGCCAGCACGATCGGGAAATTTGCTTTGGCGTTGATTTCCTTGCCCTTCACGGTGAAGGTCGCCGTAGTCTGCAGCGCTTTGATCTGGCCGTGCAGGCTCATGTCGCCACGCAGCCCGACCGTGTAGGTTCCGTCTTTTGAAAGATCCAGTTTGGACAAATCGTCTATTTGGCCTTTGAAAGTGGCTTTTGGGAATTTACTGCTCTCCAGGTAATTTTCATTAAAATGCTCTTGCATCAGCGCTTTTTCAAACAAAAAGCCTTTGATGAGTACGGCGGCTTCTACCCGGCCGGACGCGATGTCCACCACCAGCGTGCCCGAATTGGAGGTGGCTTCCACCCGCTCGGGAGAGTTTTTGTTGGTGGCGTCGAAGTAAGCCTTGGCATTGCGCGTGAAGTATCGCTGGGCGGGCAGCAGAACCGGCAGACAAGCCAACAGGAACAAGCAGAGAAAACGGGGTAATCGGTTCATAATGTGTAATTTAATTTGTGTGAAGTTGCGTTTATGGTATTGACCGGGATGCCGCATCGGCACTATTGAGGCATGCCGGCATTGATCCAGGCTTTAATTTTGTTTTGGAAACAAGCGGAAAATTGCACGCCGCCCTCCGGCATCTTTCGGTATCCGGTTTGCCAGCTGATGGAACCGTACAGCCTGCCGTTGAGAGCTTGCGTGCGTACCTCGCTATAGGTGGTGAGGCGAATATTGCCCGAGGCGTTTGCGCCGCTGTGGCAGCCCTGGCATTTATTGGCCATCAGGGGCGCGATGAAACCGGCGTACGTAACGCCGACGGTGTCGCAACCGCCGTAGTTTTCGTTGCACACGTTGTTCAGCGCGCCTTGTTGTATCCATTTGTAAATAAGCGCTTTCTGTTCCTGCGTAAGCGGCGGATCCGGCGGCCGCGGCATCCGGTCGTCCGGGTCGGTATCTATCAGTACTTTATACAATTTGCTGTCGGTCGGATTGAAGGGCTTGACAATGCCGTCCGAAAAGGCGCCGGCGTAGCTCGTCAGATTTATGCCCTCGGCTCGGGTAATGGCGTCGTGGCAACCCGATTTGGCGCAGGCGGAAACCAAAAGCGGCAGCACCTGATTTTGAAAATAGGCGGTGTCCGGACTGCAGGGTGTGCCGCTGTAATCCGCCGTATCTACCGGCGGATCCGGAATAGTATCCTGCGGATCGGTCACCACTTCATCCGGGCCTTCGGGCAGGATGAGCTCGTGGCGGCAACCCAGGGAGGCGGTTCCGAGGACAAGGAGGACGGTCAAAAAAAATAGAGCGGTACGCATAAGATTTAAGGTGTGCCGCAACGGCACGATTAGAATCAATTTGAGTAACTACTTAGCCGGCTTGCTGTCTGGCTCCAAAAGTCCCATTTTCCGCCATACTCGCAATTTTTTTTGATCGTAGCGCTGCTATGGCCTGCAAAAAATCGCTTCGTCTGGCAAAAAATGGATCCTTTTTTGTCTCAGACGCGACCGGCTAAGTAGTTACCAATTTGAAATTTTATCAAATGGTAAATACGCGGGAAATATTAAATCCGAGTCGGATGCCCATATCAGACCAGCGCGTGTCGGTGCGCGTCAGAAACTGATTTTCCAGCAAGCCGAACGAATTGCTGACGAAGAATTGAAAAACGTGCCCGCCCGTTTCAATGTCACAGCCGATCCCCATCGTATCGTAGTAGGCGGTTCGGCTGTTTTTAATGGCGCGGTATCCGTATTCGAAGGTAATCGCGGCGCGTTTGGTGAACTTAAACCGGGTGGCGGCGGTCAGCACCAGCGCGTCATTTTTATCAGAAATACGATCCACGAGGTTGTAGTGCAAATAAACAGGCGCCACCTGCAGGGAAAACCGGTCGCTAAATTTACGGCCGATAATCACCTGATGCACATACGACAGGCGGCTCGAGACCCGCGCGTACTTATCAAAACCGTTTATTTGTTTGTCCGGATCTTTTTGCATCGTAGCATACATCCCGGAGAATAAGGTGACGGTAACCGGCATGCCGCCGCCTTCCGTCTGGCGGAGCAATTTGTATTTCACAAATCCGTCGAGCATCTTTTCGTAAGAGGTGCGGCCGATTCCAAATGCAAGGCGGCCGTCGTAGCTATATTCCAGACCCATCCGGATACTCGCGCTGCCGTCCAGTCCAAAAAAATCGTACCAACCGCTGTTAAACGGCCCAAAACGGTGGGCAATTCGAAAATCCAGCGTGCGGCGTCCGGGCGTTTCAATGGTATGAAAATTAATGAGGCGGGTTCCCTTGAAGGTAGCGAGGACGGGTTCCCGGCCTGCGTCAGGCTCGAGACCGGCCAGCAGGTCGTCGTCTTGAGCAGATACGCGGACGAGGCATGTGCCGACGAGCAAAAAAGCCAATAAAAGGTTGCGAATATTCATAGTCTAATTATCCGGTGCGCCCTGATCCAGCCATTTTCGGATTTGGGCCTGGTAACAATCGTTGATTTGCGAAGC
Source organism: Saprospiraceae bacterium (assembly GCA_032115775.1). Taxonomy (GTDB): domain Bacteria; phylum Bacteroidota; class Bacteroidia; order Chitinophagales; family Saprospiraceae; genus M3007. The sequence goes on from JAUMBL010000012.1 coordinate 13,429, forward strand.
GCTGTTTTTGGGCATCCGGGAAGCGTTGCCGTCCCAAATGATGGCGCTCCAAAGTTTGCCATTGTCAGCCGCGGCTTTGACGCCGGCATACTGCGCCAAGACGATGCCTCCGCCGGCGCTTCCACCCGAATGGCAGGTGTTGTTCGCGCCGCAGGAACCGGAAAGAATCGGGCGAATATGGACGGCATAACTGATCGTGCCACTCGTGTCGCACTGATCGTTGCCGAATAGTAGCTCCGGGTGAAGTTCCTGGTTGTTGTCGTAGTAACACCCTGCTCCGGCGCCTAAGACCAGGGCTAGCAAAATTGGAATCGTGTATTTCATATTAGACCGCTTAATTATTTTTAGCGCCTTGTAAAATCCAAATGTAAATCAAGCCAATCTGTTCGTCGCTCAGCGGCGGATAGGGCGCCGGAGGCATGGCTCTTTCGCCGATATAGAGCCGGACGACCTCGTACAGTTCGCTTCCGTGGGCGTCGCCGGGCCGGACGCCGCCGTGTTTCATCAGATTGTCGTACCCGATCAGCGATTCTTCTTCGCCGCTGCCGTCGTGGCATGCCGGCACGGCGCAGTTCGCGCTGATGAGCGGTGCAATGTCTCGCTGATATCCTACAGGGGGAATATCGGCCGTGGGCTCCACTTCGGTCACGCAGGCGGCGAAGCCCAGCGTGGCAAGCAGCAGTATGGTTTGAATAGACCGTGCTATCATATAAATATTTAGCGCTAAGGTCGGGTGATTGTGTATAATCCGTCCGCTTTTTTACACCGAAACAGGAAAAATAACGACTGAAACGGGAACTGCGCCGCGTGGAAGCGCAAGGCGGGGATTTTTGCGGACAGCAGAAAATACCGAACATGCGCTTATATTTGCCCTGCGGTAATCCTCCGCAAAACCTGTAAACAATTCCGAAAATGGCAATTATCAACGAATACGACACCCTGAACCTCAAGCGAAAAGTCACGCACTATCAGGAAATCCTGAGTAATACCCTCAAATACCGCGAAACCTGGCAATCCACATTGAAAGAAGAGATCCGCCAGTTCCTGGAGCGCACTTCGGCGCAGGTGCAACTGGCCTGTTCGGTGGAGGTGCGCGCCGATATCAAAAACCTGGAATCAGTGGCGCTCTCGCTGGGCAGCGCGCCCAGCGGCTTGGGCGAACCGGTCGGCGACGGCCTCCACCGCGATCTGATCAAACAAAACGGCTCGCTGCTGTACCAACAACTCGCAAATGGGAAAATTCTCGTGCTGATCAATTATCCGTTTATCGAAAAATACGGCCAGCCGCAACCTCCGAAAACGATCGGTATTTACCGGCCGGAGGAACTCAAGGAGCCCTACTGCCTGCGCCACTTGGAGGCGTTTATCGTAGAAATTACCAAGTGGGAAGACTACGACGACGATCAGCCGGAGGCCGGGAGGCCGATCGGATTTAAATTCAATTTGGAACCGCAAGACGGCCAAACAGCACAACCAGCCTCTTAATCGCATGTCGGAAGAAACAGATCAATTGATCGCGCTACTGGTTGCCGCTTTTGAAAAAGGCGCGTTGATTAAATGCACCCTGAGCCGGCCTGTTCCCGCCGCTGTCGCGGATTTAAAAAATATCTTTATCCGACCGGTGGAAATCAAAAAAGGTCGGCGGCTGGCATTCAATTACCGCTACCCGACCCGCGATGAAGTGAAAAATTACACCGCGGAAGAAGCGCAGGGTTTACTCGACGGACTGCTGACAGCCGGATTCCGCCAAACGGATTTGTTTACCACAGAGACCGATTGGTCGCTGCAAACAGACGCCGCCGGACGCCGCCGGCTGCAGCAAAAACCGCCGGCGCACACGGCGCCGCCCGATACCGGCCACAACCGGATTAAGACGCACCGACTGGATCCTTCGGCGCCCTGGCTGCACGCGCTCGGGATCACAAACGCCCGGGGGGAAGTGCCGGCGCAAGCCCAGGACAAATGGCGGCAAATTGACAAGTACCTGGAAATTATCGAAAGCCTGCTGCGTGAACAAACCTTGCCTGCCGATGCCTATATCGCCGATATGGGCTCCGGAAAAGGATACCTGACGTTCGCTTTATACGATTTTCTGACCAAGCGGCGCCAAATGACGCCCCGGATCACCGGCATCGAACTCCGGCCGCAACTGGTTGCGCTGTGCAACCAAATCGCCCGAGACAACGGTTTTTCCGGACTGCAATTTATCGCCCAGGATATCAAAGACTACCACCCGGAACGCCTCGATATGCTCATCGCCCTGCATGCCTGCGATACCGCCACCGACCTGGCGCTGGCCGTCGGTATCCAACACCAAGCCGAGATCATCGTGGCGGCGCCGTGCTGCCACAAGCAAATCCGCCGCGATATGCAGACACGCAACGAACTGGCGCCGATACTGCGCCACGGAATCCTCGAGGAACGCCAGGCGGAAATCCTGACGGACGGCATCCGCGCGCTCCTCCTCGAATCGGCGGGTTACGATACCAAGGTGTTCGAATTCATTTCCTCAGAACACACCGCTAAAAACGTGATGATCACCGCCCTGAATAAACGCCGCCGAAATCGGGAAGAAGCGCGCGCCCAAATCGCCGCGCTTAAAGCCGGCTTCGGCATCAAACAGCATTATCTCGAAACTTTGCTGCAGTAACACATGCGATACGTCTTTCTTTTCGCGGCCTGCTTGGCCGCCTGTCTGCTAAACGCGCAAACGGACTATGCCGCCCGCCGCGTGCAGTACCAACAGGCTTTTCTGACCAATCCGCGCTCGCCCCTGACTGCCGCCGATACGTCGCTGCTCGATTTCTACCCGCCGCAGCCCCAATGGGCGGTGGTTGCTAAAATCGTCCGCACACCCGACAGTCCGGCTTTCGGATTGCCTACCTACAGCGGACAGGAGCGGCCCTACCGGCAGTACGGCATCCTGTATTTTGAAGCGGCTGGTAAACCGTACCGCCTCTGCGTCTATCAAAATATGAAACTGGTGCAGGATACGGCGCACCGGGATCACCTCTTTCTGCCTTTCAAAGATCATACGAACGGCGAAACAACCTACGGCGGCGGCCGCTACCTGGATCTGCACAGCGCGGATATTCAGGCGGATGATACCCTCCTGCTCGATTTTAATTTGTGCTACAATCCCTGGTGCGCGTTCAGCTACGGCTATAACTGTCCGATTCCGCCGCCGGTCAACGAACTCGATCTGGCGATCGAGGCAGGCGAAAAGGTGTTCCGGGGCGCGCACAAGCACAAATAAGCCGATGTTTGCGTATCGCTCCCGCATCCCGGAATTGCCGCTCCGCGCGCTCATTCCCATTTTACTGCTGGTATTGGCGGCGTTTTTCCGCGCGCCGGATGCCGATCCCCACTGGAAAGGGCGCGCGGCGCTTTTCCGGGGTTTTTCGCAGACGATTGCCGATTTGCCGGGCTGCAGCCTGCCGGCTTGGCTGTCGGTGCTCTCCTGGTTGTCGGCAGGACTCGCGCTGTGGTTGTTCGATCTGAATTTGCGGTTGATTTCACCGGGCGCCCGGGCGCAAAGCCGGTCTTTCTACAGCCTTATTTTTTTCTGTTTGGCGCCTGCGTTTTTCCAGTCGGGCTGGTCGCCGACTCCGGACATGCCGGCTTTGGCCCTGCTGTTGGGCTTGGTGTGGCTGACGGGTAAATCTATGGGAAACCTGCATTTCCGGCATATTGCCGGCGCTGTAGCCAGTGGCCTGGTCTTAATGGTCGTACAACCTGTGCTTTGGCCGGCGGCGCTCTGTATGGCGGTCGGATTGGGGTGGACGCTCGGTCGGGCCGGTCGCCCCGGCGTTTTGCAAGCGTTCCTTGCGTTGGTTGTAGCGGCCGGCGGCGGATTCATCTGGTTTTTGGGTTCGGGGACTTCCGATTGGGCGGCTGCTGCGCAGTGGTCGGATTGGACGCCGGCCAATTGGTTTGCGCGGCATACTGCGGCGGGTGCGGCCGGCGAGCGGCCGAATGCACTGTTTGTGCTGTTTCCTTTTTTTCATCCGGCGTTTTGCATACTGCTGCCGGCTTTGTTGTTACTGTGGAAGCGCACCGACTGGCGCAGACCCTTGCGCCAATGGTTGCTAACGGCCCTGGCAGCTTACCTGCTTTTTTTATCCGGACTGCCTGGACAAAAATTACGCGATCTGCTGCCCGCGTACGGATTATTGCTGCTTTTGCTTTTTCAATCCTGGGATCGTTTTCAATCGTACGGCGAATTTTTTCTGCCCCGGCTGACGTACGGTATTTTGGCGGCGGCGATTTCGGCGCAATTGCTCGCGAATATGTTTTTGTAAATTCGACTTTCGGCGGTTACGCACAGGCATTTTTTTACGGTTTGCGCGTTATCTTTGCGGTATCGCCCACACCGCCTCAACCCGGCTTGCACCATGTATCCTGACTTATCCTATCTTTCCCACGCAGTATTCGGCACAGCGCCGGATAACTGGCTGTCTATTTTTAAAACCTTCGGCTTTTTCCTGGCCGTCTCTTTTCTGGTCAGCGCGTACGTCTTCGCATTCGAACTTCGGCGGAAGGCGTTGGCCGGTTTATACCAGCCCGCAATGGTCGAAGAGATAGAGGGTGCGCCGGCCGGCTGGTACGAAATCGCCATGAACGCGCTCGCCGGCCTGATTCTGGCCGGAAAAGGGGTATATGCCTACCAGCATTACGCCGAATTCCGGCTCGATCCGGCAGCGTTGATTCTGTCGGGTAAAATGCACTGGCCGGCGGCTCTGCTCGGCGCCCTTGCCTTGGGCGGTTTTACCTGGTGGGAGGCCTGGCGCAAGCGCAAAACGCCGCCGGTAGCGCGGATGAAACCGGTGTGGCCGCACGACCGCATTGCCGAACTGACCGTCTGGGCTGCGATCGGCGGGATCGTGGGTGCGAAGCTGTTCGATTTATTCGACAATTGGTCGTATTTCATGGAGAATCCCGTGGACGCCCTGACTTCCGGCGGCGGACTGGCATTTTTCGGCGGTCTGGTGCTGGGTTTTGTAGCCGTGGTGGCGTATATGATTCGACATCAGATTCCTTTTTGGCCCACGGCGGACGCGGTGGCGCCGGCCTTGGTTGCCGGTTACGGCGTGGGGCGTATCGGCTGCCAGTTGTCGGGCGATGGCGACTGGGGTATCGTGAACACGGCGCCTAAGCCCGGCTGGATGGGTTTTTTGCCCGACTGGATGTGGTCGTTCCGCTATCCGCACAACGTATTGAATACATCCTACACCGAGCCGGTACTCAGCGTGCCTATTGAAGGCTGCGACTGGCAGTATTGCATGCAGTTGTCGGAACCCGTCTGGCCTACGCCATTTTATGAAACCCTGATGATGCTGCTTGTTTTTGGTATCCTATGGACTTTGCGCAAGCGGATACGGCCGCAGGGCATGTTGTTTTTCATCTACCTGATGCTGATCGCCGTAGAGCGGTTTTTTATTGAAAAAATCCGGGTGAACGTACCGCACCAAGTAGCGGGCATCGAGCTGACACAGGCGGAGATTATCTCCATTGCGCTTTTTCTGATCGGTCTTGGCGGCGTGTGGTATACGGCCCGGCGGGCTAATTCGTGAGTGTTTCCGGGCGTATTTTAGCCAGGTTCAACCAGTTTTTTAATAATTGCAGGCCGAATTCGGTAAGAATGGATTCCGGATGGTATTGCACGCCGTACAACGGCAGGGTGGGGTGGGCGAGCGCCATGAGTTCTCCCTCGGCTGTGTAGGCAATTCCTTCCAAGGGGCTGCCCGGCGGAAGATCCAGCGCCAGCGAATGGTAGCGCATTACGGTGAATTGGTTGGGAATGTCCTGAAACAGCGAATGCCCCTTGTGTCGTACCCTGGATGTTTTGCCGTGCATGGGCGCTTGGGCTTTTTGGAGTGCGGCGCCGAAAAATTCGCCCAGCGCCTGATGTCCTAGGCAAATACCCAGCATCGGTTTGCTCGTATGAAACCGTTCGATTAAGGCCGGCATGCAGCCCGCGTCCGCCGGTCGGCCCGGCCCGGGCGAAAAGACCAGCGCGTCGAACGAATCCGGGTCGAGTAAATCCGGATCGACGGCATCGTTGCGCACCACCGTGCACGCTACGCCCAGTTGGCGAAAATAATCGTACAAATTATAGGTAAACGAATCGTAATTGTCGAGCAGCAGCATACCGATTCGGGTTATTCTTCAATGCCGTTGCCGGTATCGTCGGACGGCGGGTAGTTGGGTTCACTTTCAGGATCCAGTTCGATTCCGCCGCCATTTTCGGGCACTTCATAGATTTTCTGCTGCGCTTCCGTTTTTTCTGCGCCGTATTTATCGAGCCGATCCATCCAGTTGAGCGAGGTGTCCCACACATCTGTGGCAAGCGGGCGAAGCCGCTCGGCAATCTGCATCGCCTGGGAGGGCAGATCCTTGAGATAGGGTTCGTACAAGCGCGATTCCTGTATGGTCGCTTCACCGACCAGGGAGGCTTTGACAAAAAACCACAGCAGCACACTGTAAATCATGACTGCCATCAGACCCATCACCAGGCCGCCGGCTACCTGATTCAGAAAACCGATATACAGGGCGCGGAAAGTCGCCTCGAAGCTTTTAGCCGCCATGCGCAGCACCACCATGACGACTATCAGGTTGACGAGGAAAGCCGCAACAAAAAGCGAGGGATTGTCGGAGTTCAGGATTCGCTCCAAGATATTGGTCGTTGTGGGCGTCATTTTAAATGAAAAAACGACCCCAAACAAATAGGCAGCGATGTTGAAAACGGTATTGATGATACCGCGGTTGAATCCTTGCCAGAAACCGTAACCGAGGACGGCAATACAAATCAGATCGATCGGCATGATGTGGTAGCCGGTTTTCTTGGGGGATTTTCATCACAAAATTACGAGTTTTTTGCTTATTAGGCAGATATTTAATATTCGATATCTTTGGCGCTTTTTTTGTATAAAAGTTAACATCAAGGCCGGTAAACCTGTTTTACTTCAAAAGTTAAAAAATATGAACCGAACAGGCGAGCGTCGGCTGTGGATCGCGCGCCCGCGCAAGGTGATGTGCGGTATAAAAACGTGTCAGGGCGCTTCCAGGGCACTCCAGAACGCGATTCGTCGCGCTGCGGAGCATAGCCGATATTGGGTGGTCTGCCTTTTGATATGCTGCTGCCTGGCTGCCTGCCGAAAGGACACCCTGGGTTTGCGCGTATTCCAGGCGCAATCCATCCCGGTAAGCCAGGATGTGCTGGCGATCTGGTTTGCTGATTCGGCGCGCGGATTGGCGGTCGGCGGCCGGGTCTGGGAATCGGGTTTTATTTTGTCCACAGAAGATGGCGGTCTGCATTGGCGAACAGATACCCTCCTGCCCAACCGCCTCGAGGCGCTTGCCGGCAATGCCGACGGGATGGCGTATGCCTGCGGTATGGACGGCCGCGCCCTGGTGCGCCTGCCGGGGCGGAAAGACTGGGAAGTTTTTCGCACAGACTACCGCTGGATGCGCGGCGCAGCCTTCGTCGGCGCGCAACGCGGTCTCATCGTGGCCGGCGAAGGATATAGGGCCGGACAGGCATTTGTATTCGGCCCGGACGTTTTTTGGCGGCTCGATACGATACAGGCGTTTCCGAACGAACTGGCGGCCGTGTGTTTTAGCGACAACCTGACGGCGCACGCTGTCGGCATGGGCTGGGTGATGCGCTCCGAAGACGCCGGGCGGCACTGGGAGCGGCTGGAGGTTACCGGCGACTTTTTCCGCGACGTGCAGTTCGTCGGTCCGGACACCGGCTACATCTGCGGGAGCGCCGGCGCGCTGCTGAAAACAACCGATGGCGGCAAGCATTGGACCTTTCTCCGAAAACCGGGCGTCGGCCTTGGGCAACCGGCTTTTCACGCACTGTTTTTTACCGACCACCAACGCGGCTATGCCGTTGGAGACCGCGGACTATGCTGGAAAACAGAAAACGGCGGCGCCGACTGGCGGGTGGTGCGCGATATCCCCGATTATATAGATTTTACAGATATCCACGCTTTTGACGGCAAAGGCTGGCTGAGCGCCCGGGAGGGGCAGATTTACTATTTTGAAGAGTAGCAAAGCGGTTTGCGCAATGCATTTTCTGAATGGGCAAGAAAATCCCGGATATGCCTTCAATTTGCGCAACACAGCCCGCTAAAAGTTGTTTCGTATTCTGATTTTTCCTACATTTGGAGCAAATTTTTAAGCATGACAAGAATCCTGTATTGCCTCCTTCTATTCGCCGGCGGCGCCGGGCAGGCGATAGCTCAGGGTATCCAAACGCCGGATAACAGGGTCGGGGTCGTGTATAATTACGAAACGGCGTTCAATTTGAAAATAACAACCAACCGCGGGTACGCCCCCGGGATGGAGTGGGGGCGCTTACGAACCTATTATAAGACGACGTACTACTACCTCAATGCCGGCGAATTGAAGCACCCCAAAGAGCAGCGACAAAGCGCGGATCCCTCCGTAAGCCGCTCTTTCCGGGCGTATGTGTTCGGCAAACAGAATAATGCGATGATTCTTCGAGGCGGCTGGGGCGTTAAGCGCTATTACACCGAAAAGGCAAAATACAAAGGCGTGGCGGTCGGTATGAGCTATGGCGTCGGGCCCTCGCTCAGCCTGCTGAAACCGTATTACCTCGCCCTGCGCCGACCCTCTCCTGATAATCCGGGCAACAGCCGGGTGCGCCACGAACGTTATACAGCGGAAAATGCCGATATTTTTCTCGATAATACCCGCATTTTGGGCGCCTCCCCGTTTACCAAGGGCTTGGGCGAAATTTCTTTTGTGCCCGGCGGATCAGCCTCTGTTGCGTTGCATCTGGACTGGGGCGCCTTCGACGAACTGGTGAAAGCGCTGGAAATCGGCGCAATCCTGGATGTTTTTCCCAAAAAACTACCGATTTTGGTTTCAGAAGAAAACGATCGGTTTTTTCTAAATTTCTTTGTCAATTTTCAATTCGGAAAACGACGCTGAAATTAAACCGCACAACGCTTTTTAGTAACTACTTAGCCGGTCGCGTCTGGCGGAAAATGGGACTCTTGGAGCCGGGCAGCGAACAGGCTAAGTAGTTGCCTCTTTTTTACAACTCTTTCCGGGAAGCATTGTTTCTTTGCAGCCCGAAATGTTCTGCTTCTATGGTCGAATTACCCGTTATCGAATCTAATACCTCCGCGCGCGGCAAACGCCCGGAGTGGCTGAAAGTGCGCCTGCCGATGGGCGAAAACTACCGCATGGTGCGCAATATCGTAGATGAGTTCAAGTTGCACACTATCTGCCAAAGCGGTAATTGCCCCAATATGGGCGAATGCTGGGGCGCCGGCACAGCCACGTTTATGATCCTCGGCAATGTGTGCACGCGATCCTGCTCCTTCTGCGCCGTAAAAACCGGCCGACCCAACGAATATGATGAGGACGAGCCCCGCCGCGTTGCCGAAGCAATCTGGCTGATGCAGGTGAAACACGCCGTCATCACATCTGTCAACCGCGATGAACTCAAAGACCGGGGCGCCGAAATTTGGTATCAAACCGTCCGCGCCGTCAAGGAGCGCAGCCCGGAAACAACGATCGAAACCCTGATCCCCGACGTTAAATCAAATTGGGACGCCCTGGAGCGCATGATCTCCGCCGGACAGGAAGTCGTGTCGCACAACATGGAAACGGTCGCCTCCCTGTACCGGAAAGTGCGCCCGCAGGCGAAATATGAACGCAGCCTGGAACAAATCCGCCGCACGAAAGACTACGGAAAGCGCACCAAAAGCGGCGTGATGCTCGGTTTGGGCGAAACGAAAGAAGAAGTGTTTCGGATCATGGACGACTTGGCGGCGCACGGCTGCGATATCCTCACGCTCGGACAATATCTGCAACCGACCAAAATGCACCTCGAGGTCGTGGAGTTTATCCACCCCGATCTGTTTGCCGAGTACAAAGAGGAAGGCTTGCGCCGCGGACTGAAATACGTGGAAAGTGGGCCGCTGGTGCGCTCTTCTTACCATGCGGAGCGGCACGTGCAGGTTCCGATCGAGGGGTAAAAGATCAGTAATTACGCAGATGCGACGGGCTAAGTAGGTACAAAAATCAGAGCAGGGCTGCGCCGAACACCCCGGCGCTGTCGCCGAGTTTCGGCTTGACGAACACCGTATCTATGCGGGTATTAAAGATATGCTTAGCGGCCTCTGCAACGCCCTCTTGGTACAGCTGATCCAAATTACCCACGCCCCCGCCGATCACAACGACGTCCGGATCTAAGATATTGATGACCACGGCGATGGCTTTGCCGAAATAATGGATGAGGTGTTTCATGGTTTTGACGGCGTCTGCATCGGCGCCTTCCTGCGCCCGCCGGGCGATTTCCGGCAGGTGCAACGTTTGTCCGCTTAGGCGTGCATAAAATCGCTCCAGCGCCGGGCCCGAAATAATCGTTTCCACGCAGCCTACTCTGCCGCAGTAGCAGGCGCCCCCGCTGTCGTCCAGAAAATTATGCCCCCATTCGCCGCCGATACCTTGTCGGCCGTTGATGACTTTCCCGCGCACGACCACGCCGCCGCCCACGCCGGTACCCATGATGACGCCGAACACCACTTCTGCATTCGGCACGGCCTCTGGAGCTGCGCCCATCAGCGCTTCGGCTACGGCAAAGCAGTTAGCGTCGTTGGCGAGTTTGACCGGCACGCCGAGCGCCTGCGCCAGATCCTTGTCAAACGGCTTACCGATCAGCGCCGTCGTATTGGCGTTTTTTATCGTTCCGGTTTGCGGATCCAGCGTGCCGGGGTGCCCCAGCCCGATCGCATGCGGCTGGATGCCGCTTTCCGCGGAGAGCATATCCACTAATTTTTTGACCTGCCCGACGATGTGCTCGTAACCCAGGTTGGCTTCTGTGGGCACCCGCAGGCGGTGCAGCACGCGCGGATTTTCCTTGCTTTCCAGAATGGCGCCTTCAATTTTTGTGCCGCCTAGATCTATTCCCCAGAGGTGCATGGTGCAGAAAGTTTGAAGAAACTACGGAGTCGTTCGCGTCTGCGCAAAATAAAATCTATTTTTCGCCGGACTGCGCGCAGGATAAGTAGTTGTGTTTGAAGATAAGTAACTACTTAGCCGGTCGCGCCTGAGACAAAAAAGGATCCATTTTTTGCCAGACGAAGCGATTTTTTGCAGGCCGTAGCAGCGCTACGGTCAAAAAAATTGCGAAGTATGGCGGAAAATGGGACTTTTTGGGCCAGACAGCGAGCCGGCTAATTAGTTACGAAGATAAGACAAATTGGCTTAGTGCGGCGGGGGCGATCAGTCGGTTTTTTCGCGGAGCACGGCGATGCACTTTAGTTCGATAGCGATCGGCGTGGGCAGGCTATCTATCCCGACCGTTGTGCGGCAGGGTTGGTTGTCTTTGAAATATTCCGCGTAAATTCGGTTGAAGGTATGAAAATCGCGTTTCATGTCCACCAAAAATACCGTTACGTCCACCAGATCTTCCCAGCGGGCGCCGCCTGCCTCCAGAACCGTCCGGACGTTCCGGAAGACGGAATGTACCTGCGCCTCAAAATCGAAGATCAGGTAATTGCCGCTGGGGCTTTGGGTAAGTCCGGGCACGCCGTCGGTCTGCGGATCGCGTGGGCCGATCCCGGAGAGAAACAGCAGGTTGCCGACCTGGCGCGCGTGCGGGTACAGGCCTACGGGTTTGGGGGCGTTTGGCGCGTCTATTTTTTCCATATCTGTCAATGTTTTTTTGCCAGCAGCCGCAGCGTGGCCAGTTCCTTATATTTTTCCCGCGCTTCTTCGGCCGGCGCGCCGAAATACACTTTATCGCCTTCGAGTGATTTGGATACCCCGGCGCCTGCAAGTACCACGGCGCCGGCGCCGATGGTTACCGCTTGGATGACGCCCACTTGGCCGTACAGCACGACCCGGTCTTCGATGATCGTCTCGCCGCCGATTCCGACCTGCGCGGCGAAAAGGCAGTTTTTGCCGACGATCACATCGTGCCCGATATGCACCTGGCAGTCTATTTTCGTGCCGCTGCCGATCAGCGTATCGCTGCTCACACCTTTATTAATAGTACAGCCGGCGCCGATGTCCACATGGTCTTCGAGCACTACTCGGCCGCCGGAGCGCCATTTTTTAAAACGGCCGTCGGCTTGCTTTTTGAAATAAAACGCATCAGAGCCGATGATGCTGTTGGGGCCGATTGTGACGTGGTCGCCGATTATCGTGTATTCGCCGATGTACGTATTCGCCTGAATATAGCAATAGGCGCCGATGCGCGCGTTCGGCGCCACGATTACGCCCGGTTCCAGAATGGCGCTGGGGTGAATATGCGCGCGGTGGCTGACCGGCGCTGTGAGCGGATCGAAGGGGCGGTATTCGCGCACCAGCGCATCGTAGGCTTCGAACGGATCCGGCATCACCAAAATGGCTTTTCCCGGCGGACAATCCGCTGCGGCGTTTAGGAAGAGCACCGTGGCCTGGCTTTCCAGCGTTTTTTTGAAATACTTCGGCGCATCGGAAAACGCGATGTCCCCCTGTTCTACCCGGTGGATTTCATTGATGCCAAATGCCGATAACGCGGCGTCTCCGATGATTTGCGCCTGAAAGCGCTCGGCTAACACGGTAACTGGGATGGGTTGCGGAAATTTCATGCAGCAAAGATAAGGGCATGCCGGAGATTTTCCTGCGACGACAAAAAATCCTCCCAGGGAAGGAAGGTATAGAAGAAGAAACTAAAGAATAAAAAAAAACAGGGCACTGACCATTGCTGGTAGCACCCTGTATAACCCCAAAAAACCAAATGAAAACAATCTTAAATTAACGCTAAAAAGCGAGAACTTGCAAACATAAAACAACCTTCGTCGTTTGTAACAGCAAAGATAAGGACATTTTCATTCACCGCAATAGTTTCAAATATTTTTTTCACATTTTTTTTTGGGAATTACTTAGCCGGTCACGTCTGAGACAAAAAAAGATCTGTTTTTTGCCAGACGAAGCGATTTTTTGCAGGCCGTAGCAGCGCTACGGTCAAAAAAAATTTGCGAAGTATGGCGGAAAATGGGACTTTCGGGGTCATACAGCGAGCTGATTAAGTAGTTACTTTTTTTTAAAAAAATACCGACCGCGTTTTTTAGGCGCGCCATTCCAGGATTTTTGCTTAATTTTGGGGCGCAAACGGGTATTTTGCTTCGCTCGACAAATGATTTTTACGCGCAAATACAAGCCGGGCTTGCCGGTCATCAATATTTCCCTTTTATTTGCCGCCTGTTTGACTGCTTGCGCGCAAGATCAGGACAAACTGATCCGGCAACTGGTTGAAGAAAAAGTCCGCGCTTTCCGGGAGCGAGAGCTGGCAGCCTGTCGGCAACGCTTGTTGGAAGACGCTGAGCGGCTGGCAGATTCCCTGTTGCTGGAAGAAGCGCGGGCCGAAGTGCTGGATTCGCTGAATCGCGCCCGCCCTTCGCGGCCTCCGATTCCTGCGCCCTTGGATCCCCTTGATTCCGCAGCTGTGCACCCAATATTTCCACCCAATCATTAAAACGCATTTTACTCATTTTTTAGATTTTTCGTTGTTTTTTATGCAAAAAAAGTATCACCTCGAGCCGGATATGTTGCAGCGTCTGCCTGAAATTGTGAAAGTGTATCAATTGCCCAGCGCGCGCAAGGCGACTATCCAGATTCTGAACACTTTCCTGCCATTTTTAGCCATGTGGACGGCAATTTACCTGCTGATAGATTATTCAATCTGGCTGGCGCTTCCGATTGCGATTGTGAACGGTTTTTTCCTGGGACGTATTTTTATTATTCAGCACGACTGCGGCCATCACTCTTTTACACCTTCCAAACAGGCAAACGATACGATTGGGATGTTCGCTTCCTTGCTGACCTGTATCCCCTACAAGTATTGGGCGCGCGGCCACAATTTTCACCACAGCCACAACGGCGTATTGTGGGAACACCGTGATATAGGTGATATTCCTATGCTCACCGTGAAGGAGTTTCACCAAATGAACTGGTGGGGAAAATTTCAGTATATGGTGCTGCGCAGCGGCTTTGTGTTGTTCCTCATCGTCCCCCTGGTCTATATTTTCTTCAACAACCGCCTGCCGCTGATCCAGCTGAAGGGTTTTGAAATGGCGCGCCGGGCGCTTTGGCGCAGCACCGCGCTGACGCTCGCATTTTATGCCGCGCTCGTGCTGTTACTCGGTTGGAAGGCGCTGATCATGCACTTGGTGATCGTCTGGATTTTCGGAATTATTGCACTGTGGTTTTTCTATATCCAACACCAGCACGAGACGGCGTATAAGGAGTGGAAAGACCGCTGGGATTACCTGCGGGCCGCAATTCAGGGCAGCACCTATTATAAGCTGCCGAAAATTATGCACTGGCTCACCGGAAATATCGGCTATCACCATATCCACCACCTTAACCCACTGGTGCCGAATTACGAACTCGCCCGCTGCCATCGCGAAAATCCGGTATTCGAAAAACTGGCCAACACGCTCTCGTTCTGGGAAAGCCTGAAGTGTGTGTTTAATAAGCTCTGGGACGAAGAACAAGAGCGCATGATCTCTTTCCGCGAGTATTTCCAAAAATACGGGACCCCCGGGCTGGCAAATTAAATTTAACGCCTGACAGGGATTTTTGCATTTGGCAAAAATCCCTGTCAGGCGTTAATCCGGGCCTTTTATCCGCATATAAAAACCGCAAACCATGTACGCACATCCGCGCACACTGCTGCTCATCCTCGACGGCTGGGGCATCGGCGCTAAATCGGAGGCCGATGCGATCCGACAGGCGAATACGCCGTTCATGGATCAACTGATGGCCGATTATCCCTGGAATACCTTGGTTACGTATGGCGAAGACGTCGGTTTGCCCGAAGGACAAATGGGCAATTCCGAAGTCGGACACCTGAATATCGGCGCCGGACGGATCATCTGGCAGGAACTCGCGCGCATCAATAAGGCGATTCGCGAAGGCGAATTTCAAAAAAATGAAACCTTGCTGGAAGCGCTGGCGCACGCCCGCGCCTATAATAAACCGGTGCACCTGCTCGGCCTCGTGTCCGATGGCGGTGTACACGCGCATATCAATCACCTCAAGGCAATTTGCGACCTGGCTACCGCCGAGGGCAATGAAAAAGTCTTTATCCACGCGTTCACCGATGGCCGCGACTGCGACCCCAAAAGTGGCGCAGGGTTTCTGGAAGAATTGCTCGAGCATATTAAAGACCAACCGGTCGAACTCGCTTCGGTCATCGGACGATATTACGCCATGGATCGCGATAAACGCTGGGAGCGCGTGCAACGCGCGTACGAGCTCTTGGTGCACGGGAAAGGCGAGTATGTCAGTGACGCCCCGGCGGCGATCCGGAAAAATTATGCGACAGACGTTACCGACGAATTCCTGCCGCCCCTGAAAATCGTTGATGCCGATATGATCGCCGGACTGCAGGCCAACCCGGATTCTATGATCCGGGAAGGGGATGTCGTACTCTGTTTCAATTTCCGCACCGACCGGCTCCGCGAACTGACGACCGCCCTGAGCCAGGAAGACTTGCCGGAGTACGGGATGCAACGGATCAGCGATTTGCACTATGTCACCATGACGCGGTACGACGACAGTTACAAACAGGTGCGCGTCCTGTTCGAAAAAGATAATGTCGCCATGACGCTGGGCGAAGTGCTCTCGAAAGCCGGGAAAACGCAGCTTCGTATCGCTGAAACGGAAAAATACCCGCATGTCACGTTTTTCTTCTCCGGCGGCCGGGAAGCGGAATTCCCCGGCGAACGCAGGATCATGATCCCCTCGCCAAAGGTAGCCACGTACGATCTCCAGCCTGAAATGAGCGCGTACGGCGTGAAGGAAGCGGTGATGCAGGATATCCGGACGCATGAACCGGATTTTATCTGCCTCAATTTCGCTAATGCCGATATGGTCGGCCATACCGGCGTCTTCCAAGCGGCCGTCCAGGCCGCAGAAACGGTGGATACCTGCCTCCGCGAAATCGTGCCCCTGGCGCTCCACCACGATTATGCCTGCCTGATCATCGCCGATCATGGCAATTCGGACTACTTGGTTAACGAGGACGGTTCGCCCAATACCGCCCATTCAAAAAATCCGGTACCCTGTATCCTCGTGTGCAAACACCTCGAGGGAAAAGAAAGAATCAGAACCGGCCGGCTCGCGGATGTGGCGCCCACGATCCTGGCGCTCATGGGCATCCACCAACCGGCAGACATGACCGGCGCATCGCTGATCGAATGACCTTTATATACGCTCCCGGATGATCTCCCGCTTTTTTCTTCGCGTACTGCCCGCGCTCTTCCTGATCGCCACGCTGCGCACCGGTTACTTGTACCCGCAATCCGCTATGCCGCTGTTTACCGTACCCTTCGAAAACGACCCCAATCAAACGCTTACGTACCAACAACTCCTAGACTGTTATCAAAAGCTGGCGGACGCCTACCCCCGGCAGTTCCGCCTGGAAAGCGCCGGGCCGACTGATATCGGCGAGCCGCTCCACACCGCCATCCTGTCGGTAAACGGCATCTTCGATCCGGAAAGCATCCGAAAATCCGGCAAGCGCATCCTCCTCATCAATAACGGGATCCACCCGGGCGAGCCGGAAGGCATAGACGCTACCATCATGCTGCTCCGCGACCTACTGGCCAACCCGGAACGGCAAGCCGTGCTCGAACATCTGGTCGTCGTCGTAATTCCGGTCTATAATGTGGACGGCTGCCTGAACCGCAGCGCCTTCTCCCGGGCCAACCAAAACGGCCCCGCCGCGTACGGATTCCGGGGGAATGCCCGAAATTATGACCTCAACCGCGATTTTATCAAGGGCGACAGCCGCAATGCACAGAGCTTCCACCGCATTTTCCAGTACTGGAAGCCCGATGTGTTCATTGATAACCACACCAGCAACGGCGCGGATTACCCTTATACCATGACGCTGATCCCCACCTTGCCGGACAAACTGGAGGCGCCGCTCGGCGCCTTCCTCAAAGAAAAGATGCTTCCCTTTCTGTTCCACGATATGAAAAACCGCGGCTGGGAAATGACGCCTTATGTGGACGGATTTACGGAAACACCCGATGGCGGGCTGGTCGCATTCTGCGATTACGGCCGCTATTCCACCGGATACGCCGCGCTCTGGAATACGATCGGCTTTATGCCCGAAGCGCACATGCTCAAGCCTTTCGCCGACCGCCTGCGCAGCACCTACGCCTTTATGGAGTCGGTCCTCCAATTTCTCCGCCTCGAACACGATACGCTGGGCAAAGCCCGGGAAGCCGCAATCCGGCAAACAATGGAAAAACAAAACTTCCCGCTCGACTGGAAAGTAGATACCGGCCGGTATGAAAAAATCCTGTTTAAAGGCTATGCTGCAAAATACAAACCCTCTGAAGTGAGCGGCCTGCCCCGACTGTACTACGACCGAAATGAGCCCTATCAAAAAGAAATCCCCTACTACAACCGCTATAACCCGGTACTGCAAGTGCAAAAACCGGACGCTTACCTCATTCCGCAAGCCTGGGTCGAGGTGATCGAACGCCTCCAGCTGCATAACGTCCGACTGGAACGCCTCGAGGCGGATTGTACGCTGGTGACGGAAAACTATTTCATCCGCGAGTTCGAAAACCGAAATGCCTGGGAAGGACATTACTATCACCACAAAGTCAAGGTGGAAATCAAAACTTTCTCAACCTCCTGGCGAAAAGGCGACTATATCGCCGTCACCGACCAGCCCGCTAATCGCTACCTGGTAGAAACGCTGGAGCCGCAAGGCCCGGACTCCTGGTTCGCCTGGAATTTTTTCGACCCGATCCTGATGCAAAAGGAACACTTCTCCGACTATGTATTTGAAGACCTGGCAGCGCAGTTCCTCCGCGAGCATCCGGACGTCCGCGCCCGGCTGGAAGATAAAAAAAAGGAAGATCCCGCTTTTGCCGCCTCCGCGTCCAAACAGCTCGACTGGGTGTACCGCCAATCGCCTTGGTACGAACCTACCCACCGGCGCTACCCGGTCGCGCGCCTGATTCGCAACTGAAAAATACGGTGCGCCGCCGGGTTTTGCGCGTGCGTCTTTTTATAATTTTCCCAAAATCAGGATAAAGTAATCAGGTCAATCCTAAGGATCAAACGAATTATAGTATAATACGCGCTAATTTACTCTAACCATGCGTCCTTTTATTATTGGTATATGCGGCGGCAGCGGCAGCGGAAAAACCTCCTTCATCCGCAGAATTCGGGAGCGTTTTCCGGAAACGGAAGTGTGTATTGTTTCTCAGGACGACTATTACCGGCCGCGGGAGGAACAGCGCGCGGACGACCAAGGGGTGCCTAATTTTGATCTTCCCAAAGCGATTGATAAAAAGGCCATGTACGCCGACATCAAGCGCCTGCTGGCGGGCGAAACAGTGGAAAGAATGGAGTACACCTTTAATAATGCGCAGGCGCAGGCCACAACAATCACGTTCAAACCCGCGCCTGTGGTGATTGTAGAGGGGCTTTTTGTTTTTCATTATAAAAAAATAGCGCCGCTCTTCGATTTAAAGGTCTTCATTAACGTAAAAGACAACCTGAAGGTGATCCGGCGTATCGTCCGCGACCAGCAGGAGCGAAACTATCCGCTGGACGATGTGTTATACCGCTATCAGTACCATGTGCTGCCGGCCTACGAACGCTTTATCCAGCCTTACCGCGATGAGTCGGATATTGTTGTGAACAACAATAAAGATTTTGAGCGCGGCCTTGCGGTAATCGGCGGTTTTATAGCGGACAAACTTCGACAACTTGCATGAGCGCGCCCGGCGATACGCACCTGAACACCAGTAAAAACCAAAAAAACATTCCGACTGTGCTGCAAGCCGATGCGCCGAGCAATCCGCTGCGCGCCGCCCCGTTTCTTCTATTATGCCTTTCCCACGCGCTTTTTGCCGCAAGCTTCAACATGATGATACCGGAGCTGCCCTCTTATCTTACTTCCCTGGGCGGCGCGGAATACAAGGGATTGATTATTGCGCTGTTTACCCTGACGGCGGGCTTGTCGCGCCCGTTTAGCGGCAAACTGGCGGATACGGTTGGGCGTTTACCGGTGATGTACGTCGGCACGTTCGCTTGCGTGCTTAGCAGCCTGTTGTATCCGCAGTTGGCTTTCGTGAGCGGTTTTTTAGCGCTGCGGTTTTTTCACGGTTTTTCCACGGGTTTCAAGCCGACCGGCACGTCTGCGTACGTTGCCGACATCGTGCCGGTTGGCCGTCGCGGGGAAGCCATGGGCATACTCGGTATTTGTATGAGTTTGGGCGCCTCGGCGTCGCCCCCGCTGGGCAGCTGGTTGGCGCAGGCCTATTCTCTGGATGCCCTGTTTTATGCATCGGGGGGTCTTGCCTTGTTGTCTGTGCTCATTTTACTGCGACTTACCGAAACCTTAGAGGAGCCGAAGCCCTTTCGCTGGTCGTTGTTGCGCGTGGGCAAGGACGATATTTGGGATCCGCTGGCATTTCCCGCCGGTTTGGTGATGATTGGGTGCTATTTTAGTTACGGGGTGGTACTGACGCTCGTCCCGGATTTAAGTGACGAAATCGGTATTGCCAATCGCGGGATGTTTTTCAGCGTTTTTACGCTGGCGAGTATTTTCACCCGTTTTTTTGCCGGAAAAATTTCCGACCAGATCGGCCGCGAACCGGTGCTGCAGGTGTCCGCCGTGTTAATTGCCGTTGGGATGGTCGGTTTTGCCCATGCTGATTCCGCCGCGTCGCTTTATACGGCCGCCGCGTTATTCGGGCTCGGAAATGGTATTTTTTCCCCGGCTATCACGGCCTGGACGATTGATTTGGGCGATCCGGCCCGGCGAGGCAGGGCATTGGCCACCATGTATATCGCCCTCGAGATCGGTATCGGTGGGGGTGCGGCGCTTTCCGGCTGGTATTATGCGGATTCTTTAGCCCGTATCCCCGCTATTTTTTATTTCGCTGCGTTGATGAGTATGGCGAGTTGGTGCTATCTTATTTGGCGAAAAAGAACCAGGCCATGAACCATAGAGCGTATTGCATGAATGGCGGCTATTTGTTTTTGCTGTTGTAGCGATTAATCCGCGATCCGCGTTCCGCATACTATCCTGACTGCGCCTGACCAGTCCCCTCCGGCGGGCAGTTCAATCAGCCCCAAGCCGTTATGAAACGCGTCCACGTTGCAGGTCATGGGCTCCAGGGCGATACTGTTTCGGTGCGGCGGGGTGAAGACCTGAAAATAGGGGAATAGACTGGAACTTGCCGTCAGCGTCAGTTGGTGGGTAAGTCCGCAAAGTTGGATACGGTACGGCAGATTCGATTCCGTTACCCGGAAGCAGGTATCCAGCTGTGTATCGCCCAGTGTTTGCAGGCGGTTAAAAGCGGAGAACGGCGTAAAATGGCCGGTGGGGATCATCCGCGCGTCAATTTCCACTTTTTCGCATGCCGGCAGCGCCAATTGGTGTAAATCCGCTTTTTCAGCCAATTTGAAATAGGGATGCCAGCCGATACCAAACGGCAGCGCACTGATGTGGCGGTTGCGCACAATAAACTGTACTTCAAAATCGCGCTGGTTCGTAATGCGGTACGTCACTTCGAATAGCAGCGGGAAGGGAAAATACGGATGCCTGCCGTCGTAGTCCAGCGCGCAGGTAATTTCCGCGTGTTCGGCGCCGAGATCAATATGCGTCACCTCAAAGCGCTCCGCCCGCGCGAAGCCGTGGATTGCGTTGTTCGTCGCTTCGTTATTGATTGGAAACTGGTATGTCCGACCCTGCCAATCGAATCGGCCGTCTTTCAGACGATTGGGAAATGGGAATAACAGGGCGCTTTTCCCCCATGCTCCCGCCTCCATTTCCTCCGGCGACTCGTAGCCGTCCAGGATGTTGACGCCGTCAAAAAGAATTTCCGGCACGTTGGCGCCGGCTGCCGGCGCCACGCTGAAACCCACCCCAGTCTCCGGGTGGCGGAAATCGTAGCGGCGGTATTTGCCGAAAGGAACTTCAGAAAGAGAAAACATATTTTAGGCGATGTTAGCGATGTTTAATAAATACTTGGTGTAACGGGTTTGCCGGAGACCGAATGGTTGACATTATTTTTATTCCAAAATATCCGCTCCGCAAACTCAAAAATACGTAACCGGCATAATTATATCACCCCTTTGGGGTTTGGCTAACCAGTTACTATTCGGTATAAGTACATAAAGCAACCCGTCGTCGCCAACAATCCCCAATTCTAAAAATCAGTTCCAATGGCCAGATGCAGCACCGGTTTTTGCACCACGCGGGTTTCGATGCCCCAGCCGTAGTCTATGCGCGCGTGCATACCGAACAGCAGGCAGCGGACGCCGACGCCGTATCCTGCTACCAGTGGGTCTCTAAAATAATTCACTTTTACGGATACGGTAGGCGGATTATAGACAAAGACCGTATTGAGCGGGTTATCGCCGTCGTAAGGCGACCGGCCCTGCCAGGCGCTGCCGGCATCGAAGAAGCCGACAATTTGGAAATTGCGCCAGAAATTGCTGATGACCGGTTTTCTGGAAAAATATTTAAACAAGGGTATGCGCAGTTCGGTATTTATTAGCGCGTAGGAATTGCCGTTTCGGATATTTTGCTGGAAACCGCGCAGGTTTGCGGCCAGGGTTTGGAATCCGAATTCGCCGCTGGATGCCGGCGGCACGGGGATATTGTTGTTGAATTGCGGGAAAAGCCAGTTGTCCACCCCGCCCAAAAAATATAAGATGCGTTCGGAACCAAAGCTGGTAGCGCCGGCAATTCGCAGGGCGAGAATGGAGCGGCGATCCAGCGGCTGGTAGTGCCGGGCGTCCAGGCCGAGTACCGTCATAAATCCGCTGTTGAGCTTCAGGCGCCAGTTGGGATCGGTATTGAATTCAAATTTTTTGACGGCCTCTGCAAAAATCCGCGCCCGCGTGCCGGTGCGGAGATTCATATCCACGTCCACCGTATTGTCAAACACCGCGCTCAAGCGCAGTGCGGCGCGTTGTTCGGCGAAATCGGGCGCCTCCAGCGTCGGATTGCTGGTGCTCAGCGTCACGGCCTTGTCCTGCCGCAGCGTACCCATGGCGCGCAGGCTGGTATAGGCGTCGAGCGGATACCGCAGTTCGTACTGCCCGAGCAGGGTATTCGTGCGCACCTGGAAGGGCTCCACCGGTGCGCCGGGGCGGGATTGATCTACCGTGTTCAGGATAGATTTTCGGTACAGAGCGATGCGCTTGTCCAGCCGGCGTTTTTTGTTGTCCAGCCAGAGGTAGTATTCTGCGCCGTTGAACGAGGATGGGAGCCGGTATCCGGCTTCGATGACGTAATCTTCCAGCAGGTCTTTGAAATTGGCGCGCAGCAGAATGCCCGGCGGGGGTGTCCGGAAACCATTGGGCGAACCGGCATAGCTGTCCAGGCCTTCAAACAGCAGGTTGTTGTCTATGGTCGTGGAAATATAGTCGGTGCGAAAGCGAATGCGGTAGGGGACAATCTGGGACGGGAAGAAGCGGATCATGTTGCCGGGCTGCCCAAATTGCATGGCGCCCCGCGGCCGGATCGGGCGCAGGGGCTCAATCGGTACGGTGGACACCGGCGCTTGTTCGTTGGGTTCAGGCGCCGGCGTCGGGGTGGGATCTTGTACCGGTATCGGCGCTGGCGCGAGGAGATAATCAGGAACCTGGAAAAGCCAGCCGGGTTGAATGGGCGGTAGGGTATCCGGAGCGAAGCGCCGGTTCGTTCGCAGCGAATCGCGTTCGATTGCCGTCGGCTGCGCGGGTATTTGTTGCGGCAGCGGTTTTTCGATTTGTTGTTTTGGAACGGGCAAGCCGGCGGCAAGCAGGAACAATTCCCGGTAGCGGGTGATCCAGGCCGGCGATTGCGCCTTAGGATTGGCGGGATGCACAAAAAACTGAATTTTGCCGTTCACGGGCACCGATTCAGCGAGCAATCCGCCCGGCCGCGATACATGCTGCTCCGTGATATTGCGGCTGTAGTTGGTTTGGTTATATACTACCGGACGTTTTTGCAGTACCGGCAGCACCCGGACGCTGTCCAGTTGGCTCGTATCAATTTGGAGGCGCACGGTGTCTTCCGGCGCCAGGAAGCGCAGGGCTTTTTCCAGGGGCCATTCGCCCTGGCGTCGGGTATGAAGCGCGCTGACTTCTGCGCCGTTTCGCAGGTAAAAAACCGTTCGGTAATACGCCGTGTAAGGTTCCAGATAACCTGCCGCGCGGTTGAAAACCCCGCTTTCTTCGGTCAAAAAAGCGAAGTGCAGGCTGTCCAGTCCGACCGGCCGCCGCTCATTCATTTGGGGCGTATTGGTCAGGCGCGTCAGTGTTTCTGCGCGCGTTTCCAGGTTGTAGAAGAAAATATCAAAGGCGCCGATCGGCAGAATCGAATCGAGGCGTTCCGGTTGCAGGGTGTCTTGCAATCGGTTGGAGGCGAAGAGGATGCCTTTTTGGCCGTCTAAATAGGCGAGGCTGATGTCCAGGTCGTCCCAGTAATCCTGCGTGATACGTTCCGATTGGCGGGTGCGCAGGCGATAGCGGAACAGGTCGGCATAGCCTTTCACGGCGGCGGACAGCGCCAGTTCGTCGCGGTTGATAAAATCGAAATCATATACCCGTTGGTATTCGGGCGCCAGGGGCGCACGTTCGCCTTTTTTGGTTTTGGGGTCAATTAGTTGGAGGTAGAGCACGTCGCGGCGTTCGAACAACACAGCCAGGTCGGTATTATCGGGCCGCCAGTTGAGGAGCGGGTAGTTGAAGTCGGTGGTTTGCTGCGCATTTCGGACGCCGCCTTTTAATACGCAGCGGCGTTTGCCCGTTTCGAGGTCGTGTACCCACACCTTCCAGCGGCCGATATCATTACTGGCGTAGGCGATTCGGCGGCCGTCGGGGCTGATTTGCAGGTGGTACAGCGGCAATTTCTTTTTATTTCGAACTTTAACCAGGCGCTGTCCATCCGGCAGGCGGGTATATTGGGCTTCCTCTTGGTATCGCAGCCGGTAGTACTCGAGCATGGCGTCTGTGGTGCGTTTGTATCCGCTACCCAGCACGTAGAGGAAACCGACGTCCACGCTCCGGTTGATCCGGGTGAGGTAAAGCAGGTTGCTGACGGCGCCTTTGCCAAAGTGGAGGGCGATATAGTGCCAGAATGCGTGGCCGGCCAAGCGAGGGTGGTCTTTGGCCAGTTTATCAAAATTTTTGTAGCGCCCCGAAAGCGTGAGGTCGCGCAGCGCGTCGTCGTATTCGGGGCTCCATTCTTCGCCGCAAAAGGCCAGGAGCCCGGTGGTGTACCATCCGGGCAGGTTGAGAAGTACGGCGTTTTGCACGATTTCCTGCAGGTTGGCGCCGAACAGCATCGAATTCAGAATGACGCCGCCGAGCCCTTCCCGGATTTGGGCGCGTAGGTGGCGATGGTCGCCGTCGAAGTACACGAAAATTTTGTTTCCAATTACTTTGGTCTCGCCGGCGCGCAGTTTAAAAATGTCGTCTTCGCCGATATTGCTTTGCTTCAGATCCGATAAATCAATAAAAACCAGCATTTCGATTTTGTCGGTCATCTGGTGTTCGAGCAGTTGCTGAATTTCCGCAAAATCGTATTCTGCATTTTGGAGCGCTGCCTGTGCCACGTTGCGCGCGTCCCCGTACCAATACGTAATCAGGTGCTCGGTTTCATAAAGCATCCAATCGTCAAAATGCCGGTGGTATTGCACCCGATTTTTGCCAAACGACGTTTGTGCGGTCGTTTGCGCCTCCCCGGCGCGCGCGAGCAGCAAAAGCGGGAGGACAAGAAAGTAGGAGGGACGCATGGCAGGGTACTTTTTTTGCAAAATTGGGGAATTTGATTCAAATATCTGGATCGTTTCCCATAAAACGCTTTTTTTTGCTGAAAGATTTATAAGTAGCGGCCAGGCTGGCCATACCAGGCTCAAAAAGCCCGTTTTGGGGCAAAAAATCTGGCACTTTCCTTCATATTTTAATCACCAGGCATGCTCCACGCAAAAAAGTCCTTCGGACAACATTTTCTCAAACATGACAGCATCGCTTTGCGCATTGCAGAGAGCCTGAAACAGGCTGCCAGGACGGGCCTGGTGCTGGAAGTCGGCCCCGGCCAGGGTATGCTGACGCGCCAGCTGCTCGGGCGCCCGGAGTACACGGTATATGCCGTGGAGGCGGATCGCGATATGGCGCCTATTTTGGAAAAAAATTTCCCAGAATTGAAAGACCGCTTGTTTTTGGCAGATTTTCTGGAATTTGATGTGGAAAAGGCGTTCGAAGGTCGGGAGTTTTGCCTGATCGGAAATTTTCCTTATAATATCAGCACCCAGATTTTGTTCAAAATGTTGGATCATCGGCAGCAGATCCCCGAGATGGTGGGTATGTTCCAAAAAGAGGTGGCCGACCGCGTCGTGGCGCCGGCGGGCAGCAAAGTGTATGGGATCACCAGTGTCCTCCTGCAAGCTTTTTATCAGACGGAATACCTGTTTACGGTCGAGCGAGGGTCGTTTAACCCGCCGCCTAAGGTGCTCTCCGCTGTAATCCGGCTCACCCGGAAGGAGGGTTTTGAACTGGGTTGCGAAGAAAATCGCTTTCGCCAAATCGTTAAAACAGCCTTTAACCAGCGTCGGAAAATGCTGCGCAATACGCTTAAGCCGTTTTTTCCCCACGAACTGCTGATGGGGGATCCTTATTTTGAAAAACGACCGGAACAGCTGCGCTGGGAGGAGTATGTCGCGCTCACGCAACGGGCAGGGAGCGTGTAGTTTTTCTCAACAAGGCCTATTTTTATGTAATCTCCAAAGTCTTGTTTAAAATTACACTGGCGCTTTCGCCGGTTCTCTTCTATGCGCAAAAAAATTTTCGTCTCCGGCTGTTTCGACCTGCTCCACAGCGGGCATGTGGCCTTCCTGCAGGAAGCGGCCCAACTGGGGCTTGTATATGTCGGGCTCGGTTCGGACGCTAACGTATTCCATCTAAAGGGTCGATATCCCGTGAATCCGCAGACGGAACGCAAATTTATGCTGGAGGCCCTTGCATGCGTGCACGAGGCGCACGTGAACAGCGGCATGGGGGTACTCGATTTCCTGGATGAATTGGAGGCGATCCGACCCGACTGTTTTTTCGTGAACGAAGACGGCCACACGCCCGAAAAAGAGCGGCTGTGCCGGGAAAAAAGCATTGAATACCGCGTATCCAGGCGCATTCCGGCGCATAATCTGCCCATCCGCAGCACCACCGCACTGCGCACAGCCTGTTCGATTCCGTACCGGATTGACCTGGCGGGCGGCTGGCTCGACCAACCCTGGGTGTCCTCGCTGCATCCCGGCCCGGTACTGACTATCAGCATCGAGCCCACCGTGGAGTTCAACGACCGCAGCGGTATGGCCACCAGCACCCGGAAAAAGGCGATCGAACTATGGCGTACGGCCTTGCCCGGCGGCAATCCGGAACAAACCGCCCGACTGCTCTTTGCGTTCGACAACCCGCCGGGCACCCAGGAAGTGTCCGGATCGCAGGATGCCATCGGCATCGTCATGCCCGGCCTGAACAAACTGTTCTACCAGGGTGCCTACTGGCCGGATCGCATCGAAAGTTGCCACGATGAAGCCGTACTGGAATGGTTAGAACAGCGCCTTTTCCTGTGCAGCCTGGGGCCCCGCCAAAGCGGATATCAGGTGCTGTCGGATACAAGGGTTAGTCCCGAAGGCGCCGCCGCCCTCGCCGCGGCCGCGGAGGCCTGCTGGTCGGCCTTGCTGCGCCGCGATGCCCCGGCCTTCGGCGCCGCCTTCCGCCGTTCCTTTGAGGCGCAAATCGCGATGTTCCCGCAAATGGCCGGCGAGGAGCTGTTCCAGTTGATAGACGCGCACCGTTCACAGGCGCTCGGCTGGAAAATCAGCGGCGCCGGTGGGGGCGGGTATCTCATTTTGTTTAGCGAAACGCCGGTTCAGGATGCGATCAGGGTGCGGATTAGAAGAAAAAATACGTGAGGGGGATTTCAGACGGCCGGTCAAAAGCCATTCATGGTGTTGCAGTTGCAATTTTTTCTTACCTTTGCCGGCTTATTATTCCAAATAAATACGTGCCAACCGGCGCCTTGTCGGCGGGATACTTATCTTAACTTCCTTGAAATCAAATCAATAAAGCAAGGTAACTGCTTAGCCGGTCGCGTCTGAGACAAAAAAGGATCCATTTTTTGCCAGACGAAGCGATTTTTTGCAGAGGGTGTATCACAAGTATTTCGCCGCCTCCGGCGGCGAAATAAAATAATGTTTGGTTGCCTGTTTTTTTGATTTTTTCTAAAAAAATCAAAAAAACAGGCAACCAAACAAAATATTTTTTTGCTTAACGGGGCTTTCACGGACTTATGATACACCCTCAAAAAAAAATTGCGAAGTATGGCGGAAAATGGGACTTTTGGGGCCAGACAGCGAGCCGGCTAAGTAGTTACCAATCAAATTAAACAAGCCACAGGTTCGATGTCAGACATAAAAATTAGAAACGTCGCGGCGTTATTATCGGCGTTTTTTACCGTCTTGTGTCTTTGCTGCGCTGTTTCGCTTTCGGCGAATACCGGCGGGCCGGAGGGCGTTGCGCCTGCCGGTTGGGCGACGCCTGGTTTGGAGCAGTCGCGCGAACAAATTGTGGGTTTTGCGCAGCAATTTCAGGGATTAAAATATCGGTATGCCGGGCGCAGTCCGCAAACCGGATTCGACTGTTCCGGTTTCACCAGTTTCGTTCTGAAAACATTTGATGTACACGTTTCTTCGAGCTCTGCTACCCAGTCGCTGCAAGGCGATCGCATTCCGTTTGATCAGGTGCAGCCGGGCGATCTGGTTTTTTTCGGCAGGCCCGGTCGCGGTATCCAGCACGTCGCGATGGTGGTGGAGCGCAACGAAAAAGGGATCTTCTGCGTGCACAGCACCTGTGCGCGCGGTATTTTGGTTGAAAATATCCTCGAATCGGCTTATTGGCGCTCGCGGCTGCTATTTGCGCGGGATGTGATTACCGGGCAAAAGCGCGAGATCGGATACCCATAACCGGAATTTTGGATTCGGCACAAAATGACCCAGGGGCTTTTTTTGCCGGTTTGGATAATGCATGCGATATTTTTTTGCATATTTGCCCGTACATTTCCATACCATGATCCGATACACCTTGGCCTGCTGCGCCGTTCTCCTGTTTTTCTCCTGCCGGCGCGATCCTGTTCGCCAGCATAAGACCACCGGCGCGGGCGAAGCGCTCCGTTTTTGGGCGATGGCGCGCACATTCCCCGATGGTCGTTTTTACACCGAAAAATACAGCGAAGCTTTAGCCCAATGGCGGCAATACGCGGTGGAACGGAACGGCGACTGGGAGGCGATCGGCCCGAAAAACATCGGCGGCCGAACGCTCTGCCTAGCCGTTCACCCCCTGGATACGAACCTTCTCTGGGCCGGCAGCGCCTCCGGCGGATTGTGGAAAACTACCGTCGGCGGAAAAGGCCCGCAAGCCTGGGAATATGTCGAAACCGGATTTCCCCTGCTCGGCGTCGGCGCGATTGCCCTAGACCCGCAAAATCCACAGACAATCTATATCGGCGCCGGAGAGGTGTATAACCTGGAAAATTCCAGTCCAAACGTAGCCTACCGAACCACCCGCGGCACGTACGGTATCGGTATTCTGAAAAGTACGGACGGCGGCCAGACGTGGACGAAAAGCCTCGACTGGTCGTATGGCGACCTGCGGGGCGTGCAGGAAATCCGGATCAATCCGCTTCGCCCGGCCACGGTATATGCCGCTACCACGGAAGGCCTTTTGCGCAGTTACAACGCCGGCGCGAGCTGGCAGGTGGTGCACAATCGTCC
Organism: Saprospiraceae bacterium; assembly: GCA_032115775.1. Classification (GTDB taxonomy): domain Bacteria; phylum Bacteroidota; class Bacteroidia; order Chitinophagales; family Saprospiraceae; genus M3007. The sequence continues at coordinate 42,267 of JAUMBL010000012.1, forward strand.
GATGGCCGTTGACCTCGAAATCAATCCTGCTGATACCAATCTGGTATTCGTTACGCACGGGTCGTTGAATGATGACGCCGTCAGCGGGATTTTTCGCAGTACGAACGGCGGCAGCAGTTTTTTCAAACTCGCCGGCGGGTTACCGGCAACTTACTCCGGCAAGACGCTGGTCAGCTTCGCGCCTTCCAACCCTTCCGTCCTGTATGCCTCCGTCGCCAACGATTTCACCCAGGAAGGCCTGTACCGCTCCAACAACAACGGCGGAACCTGGGTGAAGGTCAATACGAGCAATGTGGCTACCTATCAGGGTTGGTACTCCCATGACGTCGCCGTGCACCCCGCCGATCCGAATACCATCATCTGGGTAGGTATAGACGCTTGGAAATCGGTGGACGGCGGTATCACCGTGCAAAAAAAGACCAACTGGTCGGCCTGGTTTTTCGGTCAGGTACCCGCAGGGGGGCCGGAAGGGCCGCCGAATTACGTCCATGCCGATATTCATCACGTTTATTTCCAGCCCAATGAACCCGGAAAGGTGTACTGCGTAACCGATGGCGGTATCTTCGTATCATACGATGACGGTGAAACCTGGCAGGGACGCAACGGCGGCTACCAAACCCAGCAGTTTTACGCGAATATGGGCAGTTCGCTCCAAAATCCCAACCTCGCCATCGGCGGCATGCAGGACAACGCGACGGCGATTTATTCCGGCGAGCCGGCTTGGACGCGCGTATTGGGCGGCGACGGTCTTTGCGCCGCAGTCAACCCAACCGACGATCAAATCCTGTACGGTTCCTCGCAGTACCTGAATATGCGCAGAAGCCAGAACGGCGGACAAAACTGGCAGAACGTCACGCCACCCGACGCAGGCAATGAGTCGCGGGCCTTTAACGGGCCGTTCGAACTGGCGCCCTCCAACCCCTTGATCCTATATGCCGGCGCGGAAAGCCTCTTCGGTTCCGGGGATGGCGGCACGAACTGGGAAAATATCTCCGGCGGTCCCCTTCAAGCCGGTTCCGTGATCCTGACCATTGCCGTAGCGCCCGGCGACCCTTTCGTAGTCTGGTGCAGCACTACACCCGAAAATACGGCGCAGGCGCGCGTTTTTAAAATAAACGCTTTGAACGGATCGAAAACCGCCATGAGCGGCCTGCCCAACCGCATGTGTATGGATATCGCCGTGCACCCGACGGATGTCAATACGGTATATGCCGTTTTTGCCGGATTCAATACGCCACACGTCTATAAGAGTACCAACGGCGGCGGCGCCTGGCAGTCCATTGACAATAGCTTGCCGGATATTCCTGCCAACAGCATCCTGGTTGATCCGCTGTATCCGGAACACTTGTACCTTGCCAATGATATTGGTGTATGGCTCTCTCGAAATGGTGGTCAAAGTTGGGAACCTTTCTCTACCGGCGCGCCGGCGGGCATGCTCGCGATGCACCTCGGGATCACGGCGGATCGGAAGTTGCGCGTGGCCACGCACGGATTGGGGGTTTGGCAGGCGCCATTGGCCGAACAGGTGGGCGTTGCCTATACGGAAGATGCGTTGCAGGTAAAAGTTTTTCCCAATCCGGCCCGCGCGCAAACGATTATTCAATACCAGATTTCCCAACGCGCGGCGATTCGGTGGCGCTTGTTTGATGTACAGGGGCGCGAATTGCGGCAGTCGCCGGTTTGGTCGCGCGATGTCGGATTCTACGAGGAAAAAGTGGACTTGTCCGGTTTGGACGCCGGGTATTATTGGATACGACCGGAGTTTAAAACGGCGGCCGGCTGGCGTGGGAAAGCGCAAGCGCTGGTTATTCAGTAACCGGACGGCCATACTATTCCTTGTGAATCAGTATTTTTTGCGCTGCGTCTCCCGAGCGGACGATGTACAGCCCCTCGGGCCAATCATGTACCGGAATCGCGGCTTGCCAGCCGTCCGCAGATTCCTCCAGTGCGCCGGCATATTGCAACTGCCCGAAGGAATTGTAGATTAGCACCGATGCTGGGCGGCGCGTAGGATGTTCGATGGCCAGGTATAAGATTTCCCGTGCAGGATTTGGATACAGGGTAATCTTGTCGGCAGAGAGCGGCGGATCGTCCGCTTGCACCGTTGTTGGGGCGCCGAAGCCGCGGTGATCCTGCGCGCCGAATTCGCCGCCGGTGAGGAGCGGGAGCGCCGGGTTGTCCATATTGTACAATCGGTAATATCCAAATCCGTAATTGCAGCAGATCCCGTCGCCGTACGCATCCGAGAAGTGCAGGGAGTAACATCCGCCGGTCGGCAGTTGCAGCGTATCCCGGACGACCACATTATTGCCGTAAGCGCCGGCGCCGTTGGGTGCTCCTGCAGGAAACTGTCCGCCGCCGTTCGGCCCGACGGCCAGGTTGCCGCCCCGGTCGAGGACGCTGCCGTCCTCGTCGCGCAACTCCCAGTACAATTCTGCGCCGTACTGATCGGTGCGGATTTTCAGCAGCGCCTGCTGGCTGTTGAGTTGGGTTGCGGCGGTAAAGTGGTCAATACGCGTGTTATTGCTCAAGTCATCGTCCGCACCGCCGTTTACCTGCAGCACCGTCGTTTTCAGCTGCCCGGGTGCGCTGATTTCTACGGGTGCAAACGCAATGGGCGCTTCGCCGTACAACGGCAGGTAACCCGACCACTGTATCGTATCTGCCACGCTGTTATTCCAGCGCAGTTCCAGCAAAGCGCTGCTAAGGGGCGCGGTACCCAGGTTGATGAGCGTGAAGGCGGGTTCCGCGGTATGGGCGCCGCACAACTCGCTCATTTCCGTGCCTTTATGATAATCGAAAATGCCGGCGTTATTGGCGCCGGCTGCTACCGGACAGCGGCCGGCTGCCTGCCAGATGCCTTCGTCGGAGAGTTGGCTGATCTCATACGCCTTGCGGTTGGGGCAGATAACATACAGCGTGGGGTAGTATTGTACATCGTATAAGTTGCCGATGGCGTCGTTGTTGATGATGGGGAAATCCGTGCCGTTGACCCAGTTTCCCGGCGAAAAACTGTTGCAACCTTGGTTTCCATACAGGCAATTCAAGTTTGTACCTGGGTCGCCCTCTACCATAAGCACCCGCGCGGCGTTATCACCGGCGGGGCCGTGCTCCGCGAAAAAATCCTGCACCGCATGGCTGTTGTGGTAGGCCCAGCAGGGTGCGCACCAGGTTGCGAATACCTCTAATACCACCACCTTGCCGGAGTCCAGCAAATCGTATAAATGCCGGCTCTGGCCGTTGAGATCGGTCGCCGTAAAATCCGGCGCGACTGCTCCGTCGGGCAATTGCGCCTGCATCGGCGCAATAGCCAGGAGCCAAGCGAACAGGGTGGGGGAAAAACGCATAATTTTGCTAATTCATTGCAAGACGCGAAAAAACGCTGGAGTGCAAACAAAAGTAAGCAGCTGATTTGGTTGAAACGCGTATCTTTGAGAAAATTTTAACAAAGCTGCTAAAAACGGACACTTTCAGTACCTGCCGAGAGGGTTCACACTTTTCAATCCACTAAAGTCGTATCGTACATGAAACATTTTTTTACACTCTTTTTTGCCCTGATCGCGGTTTCCAGCCTGGTACAAGCCCAGAGCGCGCTCGTGGTCGAACCTGCCTCCGTCCAAGTCAACGCCCTCCCCAACAACCCGGATACGGAAGCGCATGTCAACCTGCTCAACAAGAGCACGTCCGAAATCATGGTCAAGTGGGAACGCACGGTGATTAGTATTACCCCCGGCTGCCAAACCCAGGTATGCGACCCGATTCTCTGCTACCTGCCTTCGGTTAGTTCTAAAACATTTCCGTTGGCTGCGAACGATACGGCGGTGGTGATCGTGCATTTTCTGAACTTTTCCGGCGAGCCCGCTTCGGCGCTGGTACACCTGAAATTCACGAACGTCGCGAATCCCGCTGATACGGTGACGGCAATCTATACGTTCTCGGGTGCAAGCAGCGCAAAAGAACTGTCGAAAGTCGCTCCTGCCAAGGTGTTCCCGAACCCGGCTACCGACTACTTCCAGATCGCCGATGCGGACGGCGCAGCGCGCATCCGTATTTTTGACCGTGCCGGCCGCCAGGTCGCCCTGCTGAACGCTACGCCCAATCAGCGTTATTCTATTACTGATTTACCCGCCGGCGCTTATATCCTGGCGGTGGAAGACGAGGACGGACGGATTTTGCAGGCCGGCGAGTTGGTTAAATAATGAAAT
>JAUMBL010000012.1:46481-46661 GCA_032115775.1 Saprospiraceae bacterium
CAAAGGAACTATCGAAAGTCGCTCCTGCCAAGGTGTTCCCGAACCCGGCAACGGACTACTTCCAGATCGCCGATGCGGACGGCGCAGCGCGCATCCGTATTTTTGACCGTGCCGGCCGCCAGGTCGCCCTGCTGAACGCTACGCCCAATCAGCGTTATTCTATTACTGATTTACCCGCCG